>NZ_BAAAFI010000049.1:0-319179 GCF_039523455.1 Algoriphagus jejuensis
CGAATTTTCGCAATCATCAATCAAGGTCGAGAATATGAGAAAAATTATATCCATCCCCTTGCTTAAACCATAAGAGTAGTTGGTATTGGGAGCCCAATAGAATCTCAAGTCCGGAGGGTTGGCTGCCGGGTCATTGTTGCCGAGATCTTCCATATACACCCAAACGCCTATTTCGTAGGTTTTGCCTTTTTCGGCAGGGAATGTGATCGCCTTATTCGAGTTGTCGGTGTGACCGATGATCATGCCCCCAGCTGGCTCCATGACCACATAGCCACTTCGCTTGCCATCCTTGGACTGGGCGTTGCTGATGTTGAACTTGTATTTGTCCCAAGGTGCTCCCCACCATTGATATGGCCAGTCGGTATTGGTTGAGGTCTCAAAGCTGTAGTCAAAGGCTGTTGTCTTCAGGATGTTTTCTCCCTCAAAGACCACTGGTACGTCGGCGAAGCTTGACGCGAGAACGCCATCTGCGGTAGCCAATTCTCCCGCGGTATAGGACACGGTGACCTTGTCATCGTTGAAGATTGTCTGATTATCCAAGGTGAGGATGACGAGATTCCCTTCGTTGGGATCCAGAGCCGCCGTCGCCACCGTTGCCGGAATGGGATTGTCCTTGTTGGTGATGGTCACTGTGAAATCGGCAGGATTGAGGGTCGCCTCATTCATCTCGCGGCTGAAGTTCAGTGCGATACCTCCGTTTCTTTCTTGCGCGCCGTCCAGCGTCACTGGCTCGGTAGAAGGGATGATTTTCAGGAAGTCGATGGTCCCCATGACAAACTCTCCCTGCGGTCTAGGTCGAGATGCGATCAGCCCGAAGTCAAATTCCCCCACCTTCTTGTAGCGGACGTCGAGGGTTTCGACCAGTTCGGAGGAGAAGGCCGGGTCGCCTCCTTCGAGATTCCAGTGGTAGACAGAGGGCTCGCCTTCAGCCTGCACGGTGTATCGTACCCAGCTTCCTGCCATTACCTCGTTGAGCGCGCCGTCCTGTATCGTCAGCACCTTGCCCAGGCTGCCGTCTGCGTTGAGCAGATTGGCCGAGACCGCCAGTTTGATTTCGCCCAGCACCTTTACCACGATCGTGGTGTCCAGCTCCTTGCCTCGCTGCTCCAATCCCACAAAGGCATTATCCTTAAACACCTGGTGCAGTTTGACTTCGTGAGTGCCGACGACCTTGAATACCGTCTTCACATTGGCTTCGGTAGAGGTGAGGTCATTGTCGGAGCCTTCGATATCCACGACTCCCTCCGGGAAAGTCCAGACTCGGGACACTACGCCAGCGGACACGTCCCCAAAGGAAAGGGTGCCATCCACTTGAACCGTATTGTCAAAGTCCATCTCAGAGGTGACGATCACCTGGTGGCTGGCTTCGTTTAGGTTGATCCCTTCGTAGGGATCTTCACAGGACTGCGAAAGGACTACCGCAGCCATCATCAGTA
The DNA here is from genome assembly GCF_039523455.1 of Algoriphagus jejuensis. NCBI lineage: Bacteria > Pseudomonadati > Bacteroidota > Cytophagia > Cytophagales > Cyclobacteriaceae > Algoriphagus > Algoriphagus jejuensis. Next base: position 1,437 of record NZ_BAAAFI010000049.1, read on the forward strand.
GGTTATTGATATATTTTTTCATTTCGGGATTATTTGCCAATCGTATTATTTGTCTGAAGCTCCTGCGCCGGAATCGGAAAGTAATTGTGGGCGGCAGGATTGTAGTTGGCCGAGGAGAGGAGAAAGTCGGGTCTGATTCGCTCCACGATGTAGAGAGGGGCCTTGTCGAAGATTTCGGTTTTGTGGGCTTCTCTCCAGATTTCATCCTGTCGGAGCTCCGCAAAGACGGTCTGTACCAGTCCCCAGCGAACGAGATCTTTCCAGCGGTGGCCTTCGAAAGCTAGCTCCACAGGACGTTCTACCCGGCGGATGTGCGTCATGACATTTTCCGCAGTGGGAGCGACCATGGGTTGCACGCCGTGCACTTGCTTGCTGATGTGCAGCTGGGGAAAGGTGTTGCTGTTGGCATTCAAGTATTGTCTGAGTGTGACGACGCCTGCCCGCGCGCGGACTTTGTCGATGTATTCGATGGCCTCATCTACCGAGCCGCCCGCGTTGAGCAAGGCCTCGGCATACATTAGGTACACGTCAGCGAGTCGGATGTGGCGGAAGTTGATCCCTGAGCGGGAGTTTCCGTCTTCGTTGGGCAGATGGTACCAGTTGGTGAATTTCTTGATGTAGGCACTTTGACCAAAGGCCCATCCCGCCCGGGTGCCGATAGGGAGGAGGTAATAAAGTCCTTCCCCGTTCTTTGGAACGACCGATGCGGTCATCCGCACAGACTGTGTGTTTCCCTTGTTGATGGAGTTTTTGGGATCGACCTCGTCATTTACATAGAGTTCGTGGAGGTAGTAGCTTGGCAGGAGCGTGTTGTAGGCTCCAAAGTTCAGCTGTCCCAAAGCCGTGGCAATATTGGTAGCCTCAGCGCCGGTGCGGCCTGGATCGTCATCCACCACAGATCCATGGGCGCCTGGGTTGATCTCGGAGTTGTAGGCGACTTCAAAGATGGACTCCTCGTTGAATTCGTTTTCCTCCGAAAAGTTGTCTCTGATCTTTGGGGTCAGGGCATAGACATCGGAGTCGATGACGCTCTTGAAGGCATTGGCAGCTTCCGTCCACTTTTCCTGGAAGAGCAGGGTCTTGCCATAGAGTGAGCTCGCCGCTCCCCAAGTCGCCCTTCCCAGGTTGTTGGAGTCCCAGGTTTTTGGCAGGTGGGTTTTGGCAAATTCCAGATCAGGAAGCACCACGGTGTTGAAGATCTCTTCTTGGCTGCTGGCAGCTTTGTTGAAATCCTCATCCGTCACGGGCACTTCCGTACGGATCACCGCCTGTCCGTAGGTGGTGGCCAGTTGGAAATAGAAGAATGCTCTCAGAAATCTTGCCTGCGCCTCGATGCTTTCTTTTTCATTGATTCTAAACAAGTCTTCGTCGGCGGCAGCGATCTGGTTGATGACCTGGTTGGCTCGGAATATGCCGATATAAAGCTCGTTCCACTTGTTGGTCACCTGGTCGCTGGCGTCGTTGTAGGTGAGGTTGCGGTAGGCTGTGGGACGGTACCAGGATTCGGTTCCTCCGATATCTCCCAAGATCATCTCATTTATCAATCCCTCACCGCTGACGGACTGGAACTGAAGGGCACCATAGACGGTGGCCAGGCCACTCTGGAACTGGGAAGCATTTTCCCAAAAGGTATCCGTGGTGATTGCGTTTGGATTGGTTTCGTACAGGAAATCCTGGCCGCATCCAGCAAGCAGGGTCGTGCACAAAGCCATGCAGACCGCAGATCGTTTGTATGTTTTGAGTTTCATTGTAAGAGCTGTTTTGGGTTAGAATTGGATCTGGACGCCGAAGATGAATCTGCGCGTGACCGGGTAGTTTCCTTGGTCGACACCTCTGGTGCTGATGCCGTTGCCACCTACCTCAGGATCATATCCCGTGTATTGCGTGAAGGTGAAAGGGTTCATCGCCGTACCATAGATCCTCGCCTTGTTTACGCCGATCTTATTGGTGGTGGCGACGGGAAGGGTGTATCCCAGGGTGATATTTCTGATCCTGAAGTAGGATCCGTCTTCCAGGAAGAAGTCTGATCTTGCGCGGACGTTGTTGTGGTAGCCATCACCTCGGTCTGTAGGGATGTCAGAGTTGGAATTTTGCGGAGTCCACATGTAGTACTGATCCATATGGCGACCTTGGGTATAAGTATAGTAGCGTGAGCCATTGTACAGTTTGGCACCGTAGGAAAAGTAGTTTTGGACATACAGGTCAAAGCCTTTGTACTCAAAATTCCCACTCAGACCGATGTTGAACTTAGCCTGGCCAGAACCAGAATAGACTCGATCATTTTCGTCGATTCTTCCGTTTCCGGCATCGGGGATACCGTCGCCATCGGTGTCTTCGGTGAGTTGATCCTTATACATCATATCACCGATCTGGGCACTTGGGTCGGTCTTTTTGTATTCCGCGAGTTGCTCCTGGGTTTTGACAATGCCTTGATGTTGTACCAAGAAAAATGCTCCCGCCTCATAGCCGACGGCAAAGAAGGTGGTATAGTCCACATTTGGTCCCAAGGAAGAAGAAGGCTGGCCATTGCCATATCCCCGCTCTATGCCCTCGAGATCCGTGATTTCATTTTGGTTTTTGGTGAAAGTAGAAGCGAGATTCCACTTGAAGCCAGAGGCATATTCAGTGCGGTAGGAGAGGGAAAGTTCGATCCCGCGGTTGGTCATGTTGCCGGCATTGACGATGATGGGGCTGTAAGTTCCCACAGCACCGGGATGGTAAGCGCCGCCGGAGGGGGGAGTGGCACGAGGCAGGAGCATGTCATGCTTTTCGTTGTTGTACAGATCCATGGTGAAGTTCAGGCGATTGGAAAACATGGCCAAGTCCAAGCCGATGTTGGAGGAGATGCTGGATTCCCACTTGACATTCGGGTTAGAATACCGTCTTTGGATCGCACCATTGTATAGGTCTTCTTCCGTCCCAAAGATGTAGTTCACGCCGCTTTCGATCTGGCTGGCATAGGTATAGGGCGGGATGCTTTGGTTGCCGACCTGGGCATAGCTTCCCCGGAGCTTGAGGTTGTCGATGAATTCTATATTTCCATTTCTGAAAAATTCCTCCTCGGAGATATTCCAGCCGGCCGATACGCCGAAGAAGTCACCATAAACGTTGCTTTGGCCAAAGTTGGAGGAGCCGTCTCTTCTGTAGCTTCCCGAGATCAGGTAGCGCTCGTCATAGTTGTATTGCACTCGGGCCATCAGGCCGCTCAGTGTGTTGACAAAGTCAAAACTGGTAGGCTTGGTAGCCTGCTGGCCTGCGCCGAGGACTGGGGTATTATTGCTGAGCAGACCGATGATGCCTGTGCCGATTTGCTTGGAAGTGAATTTTTCCCAGGAAGCAACTCCGGTGACATTGAATTTATGCTTCCCGATCTCCTTGTTGTAAGCCAGGATGTTTTCGATGGTGTTCCGCTGGGTAAAGGTGTAGTCTTCGTTGAGTAGGGCATCCTCGCGGGAAGCCGTAGGGTTGTAGGAGCCATCCCGGTTGGTAACCAGGTATTGAGGTCGGAAGAAATTTCTTCGATAGTTCCAGGAGTTGCTTCCCAGGTTGATTTTGTAGCTCAAGCCTTTGACGATCTCGTATTCGAGATTCATGGCAATGTTGCTGGTGTTGGTTTTGCGCTCGTCCACATTCTCCAGCTCGCGGGAGAGGTAGCTGTAGAGGATAGCGTTGTCCACGGGGATTTGTACGTTATTTTCTCCCACAGACTGGATGGAATTTAGGGGAGTGAGCCATGGGCGCTGCGCAATCGCGTATTCGTAAAGAGACCAAGGCTCCTGGGTTCTTTTTTCTTCTGTATATCCTAGGCTGGCGAAAGCTTTGAACTTACCTCGGTTAAACTGGGCAGTGAGTCGGTTGCTCAGTCGGTCAAAGCCTGAATTGATCAACACACCGTCTTGGTTGAAGTAGTTAGTGTTGAAGTTGACCAGCAGGTTTTCAGAACCTCCTGAGACTCCCAGCCCATAGTTTTGGATCAGCGCATTGTTGTTTTGCACGTCTCCCACAAAATCCGAATCATAGTCCAGCGCATCGGGATTGAAGAAAAAGATCAGCGGATCCCGGCCCAAAGCCTGTAGCTTGACCTCTTCCGCATACATCTGCTGCTGCGAATTCATGAGCGGCGTGCCGGAAGTGATGTTTTGAACACCCGCGTAAGCATTGAGATCCACGACAATGTTTCCTTTTTTGCCCCGCTTGGTTGTGATGAGGATGACCCCGTTAGATGCCCGCGTACCATAAACTGAGGCGGCAGCACCGTCTTTGAGGATATCCAGTGACTCAATCTGGTCGGGAGAGATGTTGGGATTGCTCTGATAGGGCACGCCGTCCACGACATAGAGCGGTTCCAATGCACCCATCAGCGAGCCTACGCCCCGGATTTGGATATTGGCTGGCTGTCCCGGTCTTCCGCTGGCAGCCTGGACATCCACGCCGGCCACTTGTCCTTGGATAGCTTCACCCACATCCGATACGGGAGCTTTACTGATTGTTTCGGCTTTGACCTGTGCTACCGCACCGGTGATTTCCTTTTTGGTTTGGGTACCGTAGCCTACGACCACGACTTCGTCGAGATTTTTGGTATCGGCAGTCATCTGGACGTTGATTTCATTGGCAGCGCCAACTGTCCTTTCTTCGGAGTTGAAGCCGATGAACGTAAACACCAGCACGTCGCCTTCTTTGGCACTCAATACAAAGGCTCCGTCGATGTCGGAGATGGTACCCTGGGTGGTACCTTTGATGATGATCGATGCACCGGGAAGAGGGTCGCCGAGGTCATCGGTGATCTTACCCCTAATTTGCTGCTGGGCCGATACCAGCGGTATCCATAGGCACAGCCAGATGAGAGTCAACGGGAGGGTTTTCCTCCATTGGTAGAGTTGTTGTTTCATACGGTATTTTGAGTTTAGGTTAATTGCTGTGGAGTCGGAGATCAAAAGCTTTTTAGCTGATGTCAGCAAGCACTTTGATCACAAAAACCTCGGTCAAGGTAGAATTCCGAAATCATACATTGCATTTTTACAACTCGATTAAAACTGGACAAAAGCGCGAAAAAATCGATTGCGAGCCTATTTTTCGCTGTACATAACTCGATGGCACCTTTTTTTGTCTGATAGACGTCTCGAAAAGCAACTCAATAGGGGCATAAAAAAACATCCACCGTGATAGCGGGTGGATGTCTTGAAATTTGGCGGTTTTTTGTAGGAATGAACGATGCTTTTTGTCGAGCCTAAAAAGGGACTAGTTTGGAAGTTTTAAGAATATCCTGCGATGAACTCGACTAAATTTTCATTTCTGTCTATGTCGAATTTCTTTCGCAGTCTATAGCGGGAAGTATGGACACTCTCGATAGAAATGCCCAGTAGGGAAGCCATCTCTTTGCTGCTAAAATTCAGCTTGACCAATGCGCAGATCTTCAAGTCTGCTTGGGTGAGTTCCGGAAATCCCTTCTGCAGGTTTTCATAAAAACTCTGGTTGATGGCCGTAAATCTTGCCTCAAACTCTTTCCAGTTGCTGCCGGGGGTACTTTGCACCGACTTGATCATTTTTTTCAGACTATTGACGTCCACCAAGCCCTTGTCGTCGGAGAGGTTGACCTTGAGTTTTTCGATAAACTCGTCCTTTTCGATGATCTGCAGTGCCGTGGTCGTCAGTTCTTTGTTTTTCAGCTCCAGGATTTCGTTGGTTTTTTGGAGCTCCATTGCCCGTTTATCCGCAAGGGCTTTTTTCTCCAGCTTGTGCTTTCTCCGGATATTTTTCACCAGTAGCAGCCCATAGATCACCAGTGAGAGGAGCACGACGGCCAGCAGCCAAAGCTTCATGGTATTCATCCGCTCTTCATGTTCCAGATTGGCGATGTGCTGCTCTTTGATCAGTTCTTTCTCCTTTTCTTTCTGGAGGCGATACTGGTCATTGATTTGGAAAAGGTGCTTGTTGTTTTTGCTGTTGGGGCCAAAGATTTCTGAATTGATGCGGTTGACCTCCCGTGAGTGAAGGAAGGCATTCTCAAACTGACTGGTCAGGGAATAGACAGAGGCCAGAGCCTCGTGGGCCATCAGCTTGTGGTTGGAATGGCTCCGAAACGCCTCCGAGTACCGGAGCGACTGGTTGTAATGCTCAGCACTCTTGGCGAGATCCCCCTTTTTCCGATAGATGTCTCCGATCAGGGTATGGATTACGATCAAGTAGGAGCGGTCATTTTTTTCGAAAAAGTCCATGGATCGCGACAGCTTGGCCAAGGCACTCGAGTAATCTCCGTTCATGCCATCCAAGTAGCCATCCTCGGCTAGGACATAGCTCATCGGATTGGTGCCCAACTCGTCCTTCAGTTGATAGCAGCTATCGAGATAGATGGCGGCCTTGGCATAGTCCCCGTTGACTCGGTAGAAGTTGATGAGTGCAAAAAAGTCGCTCATCACATAGGGCGCGTTGATGCTGTTTCGTTCGTAGAGTTCTTTATTGATGGAGAGTGCCAGGTTGAAATACTTCAAGGCTTCCTCGTCCCGGTGATAGAAGCTGTAGAGCCACCCCAATTCTTGATAGATCTTTGCTTTTAGAGAATCGTGGTCGATCTCATCCGCCAGGATGAGCGCTTCCCAGTAGCCGTCGTACGAGTTTCCGTAATCCAGCAGATGGGCGTAAAGACTCGAAAGTTCATTGAGCGTTTTGATAAGATTGACCGTGTCCTTCTGCTCACGCAACTGCTCGATCGTAGTTTTCAGATGAAGGATCGAGCTATCCGGGTTACTGTATTTCGCTTCGTTTTTTTGAAGGTTGAGAACTGGGTTTGTATAGTTGTCCGGTTGGGCTGTGGTTTGGGCTGTCGAGACCGTTCCTTGGATCAGTAGAATCAAGCCCAAAAGTGTAGCACATAATAAGGCGTTGCTCGGGAAGCGGGGGATATTCAGTTTATCAAAAGGAAACAGGGACATTTGTCTTAGAATTGGTTGTTTTTGGGCTTTGTGCCTACAATAAGCAAAATCTTCTGTGGCTTCGTTGCGGCAATTTTTACTTGGGTTAAATTTATTCACTGTCTAGGATTATTTTTTTTCATTCAGTTTCTTTTTTGCCCTTGTTCAGTTTTTGTCTAGTCTGGTTTTCGGGCGTTCAGCATTCCAAAGTCCATATTTGTTTGAGTTGGCCGGGGCATTTGTCTACAAGAAGACAAAGCTCTTTGGTCGCCTTCAACAAGTGAAACCCAAAATCAACGGATAAATGAACAACAACTCTTTAATGTCTCTATTGGCGGGCGCGGCGCTACTCTTTTCCTGCGCATCGCCTTCATCAAATCCATCGACGTCGGAAAAATCCGACATCCAGGTTACCCCCGCACAGATGGACAAGTTGGGAATCACCAACGCGGATTATATCAGTGCCGCATCCAAACGCGCACTGAAGTGGCCGGACATCGGCAACGAATGGTTTATCGAGTTTTCGGAGCTACAGCCACTGAAGGGCGACTTGGCCTATGAAGAGGGCGTGGTCCGTCGAGATCCGAGTGCGATGATCTTCGAAAACGGCAAGTACTATGTCTGGTATAGCAAAAGCCTTGGTGCAACCGACGGTTTTGCTGGGGATGTGGAAAAAGACAAGGTCTTCCCTTGGGATAGAAGCGACATCTGGTATGCTACTTCCGAAGACGGTTGGACTTGGAAGGAAGAGGGTATGGCAGTGGGACGCGGCGAGCCGGGAGCCTACGACGACCGCTCGGTATTCACCACGGAGATCATGAAGCATGAGGGCAAATACTACCTGGTATACCAGACGGTCAAGTCACCTTATACTGTGCGTGTCAAAAACCAGATCGGATTGGCTTGGGCTGACTCTCCGGACGGACCTTGGACAAAAAGCAGCGAACCCGTCCTGAGCCCCGCCGACAACGGCATTTGGAAAGGGGAGAAGCAAGACCGTTTTGCGGTGGAAAAGAAAGGGGACTTCGACAGCCACAAAGTGCACGATCCCTGCATCATCCCCTACAATGGTAAATTCTACCTCTATTATAAAGGAGAGCAGATGGGTGAGGAGATCACCTTTGGCGGACGCCAGATTCGACATGGAGTGGCTATCGCCGACAATCCCCTGGGCCCTTACGTCAAGTCGCCCTACAATCCTATCAGCAACAGCGGCCATGAGATCTGTGTTTGGCCATACAATGGAGGCATAGCCTCGCTGATCACGACTGACGGCCCGGAAAAGAACACGATCCAATGGGCGCCGGACGGAGTCAATTTTGAGATCATGTCCTCCATCAAGGGAGCGCCCCATGCCATCGGGCTCAACCGCACGGCAGACAACGAAGTGGAACCTACCGAAATCCTCCGATGGGGACTTTCCCATATCTACAAGAGCTACGACTACCAGTGCATCATGCGCTTCAGTTCCAAGCGAATCACCACCCACAAAGGCAAGGGAGAATAAGCTAACCAATAACCAACAAACATTTTGAAAGCAACAGTTTACCAAGGCAATCAATCCTTCGCTGTGATTGAGAAGGAAATCGACATGCCAAAATCAGGAGAAGTCCGCATCAAAGTCGCCTATTCTGGCGTCTGCGGCACCGATGTGCACATCTTTCACGGAATGATGGACAAGCGGGTGAGCATCCCGCAAACTATCGGGCACGAGATGTCCGGGGTCATTGACGCCCTGGGCGAGGATGTAGACGGCTTTGCCCTCGGGGACAAAGTGGTCGTCCGCCCACTTGACGATCGGCTGGTGCAGCCCTCCGACAAGGGGTTCAACCACATCTGCGAAAAGCTCAAATTCATCGGGATCGACAGCCCCGGATCGATGCAGCAGTATTGGAATGTTCCGGCTTTTGTGCTTCACAAGCTGCCGGCAGCTACAGACTTGAAGTTGGCTGCACTCGTGGAGCCTTTGTCCGTGGCGGTGCACGATGTCCGGATGTCCGGTCTTGTGCCGGGTGAGACTGCTGTCGTCCTCGGCGGAGGACCGATAGGCCTCCTCGTGGCCCTGGTCGCGAAGGAAGCCGGAGCCAAGGTCATCATCTCCGAGGTCAATGAGACCCGCATTCGGATGGCGGGGGAATTTGGGCTTACCGCAGTGAATCCTACCCAGCTGGATCTAGTGCAGTATGTCCGCGAGCAGACCGAAGGACGTCTGGCAGACGTGGTGTTTGAAGTCGCCGGGGTGCAGCCCGCACTGGACGTGATGACCGAACTCGCAGGCATACGCGGACGCATCGTGATGGTGGCGATTCATGGGCAGAAGAAGCCCGTGGACCTTTTCAAGTTTTTCTGGAAAGAACTGAAGCTGATCGGTGCCCGAGTGTACGAGAAGGGAGACTATGAAAAAGCCATCGAGCTGATTACAGCCAATGAGCTTCCTTTTGTAAAGATGATCACCGACGTCCAGCCTCTGTCCAAGATCCAGCAAGTATTTGAATCCATAGACAAAAATCCCGAAGGCCTGAAGGTGCTGATGGATTGTCAACTTTAACCACTAACCAATCAGAAAAATGGGAGTACTAGATACATTCAGTTTAAAGGGAAAAGTCGCTTTGGTCACAGGCTGCAAGCGGGGAATTGGCAAAGCCATGGCCATCGGTTTGGCTGAGGCGGGAGCGGACATCATCGGCGTGAGCGCCACTTTGGAGGAGTCCGGTAGCGCGGTGGAAAAGGAAGTAAAAGCACTCGGCAGGGAGTTTAAGGGCTATGCCTGCGACTTTGCGGACCGAAAAGCCCTCTATGCTTTTATCAGTCAGGTAAAGGCAGACTTTCCCCAAATCGATATCCTGGTAAACAATGCGGGAACGATCCTGCGGGCTCCGGCTGCCGAACACCCCGACGAGATGTGGGACAAGGTGATCGAGGTCAACCAAAATGCACAGTTTATCCTGACGCGTGAGATCGGCAAAGAGATGGTCAGTCGCGGATATGGCAAGATCGTCTTTACTGCTTCCCTGCTCACCTTCCAGGGAGGGATTACCGTGCCGGGCTATGCTGCATCCAAGGGTGCGATAGGTCAGATGACCATGGCTTTTGCCAATGAATGGGCTGGCAAAGGCGTGAATGTCAACGCCATCGCTCCCGGCTACATAGACACCGACAATACCGAAGCGCTGCGAAATGATCCCGCAAGAGCGGCTTCGATCTTGGCGCGTATTCCCGCAGGTCGCTGGGGACAGCCCAAGGACTTTGCAGGGCCTACCGTCTTCCTCTGCTCCGATGCAGCCTCCTACATGAGTGGCAGTATCATGCTGGTCGATGGAGGCTGGATGGGACGGTAATCTTTTCTCACAAAAAATCAAAACCATGTCTGAACTCAAAGAATATCAATTGTTCATCGATGGCTCTTGGGTTACCTCAGCCTCAGGGGAGACCATCGACATCATCAATCCGGCGACAGAGGAGCTGGTCGCCAAGGTGCAAAACGGTACCGTGGCCGAGGCCATCCAAGCTTTGGAGGCGGCCGAGGCGGCTCAGAAAGCCTGGGGCAAGATGCCTCCTAGGAAGCGTGCGGAGCTGCTGTACCAGTTGGCTGCCGAGATCAAGGCCAATTCGGATTATCTCGCCGAGCTGCTCGTGAAGGAGCAGGGCAAGTTGCTGAAAGTAGCCAAGATGGAGGTCGCCGTGACCGCATCGTTCATTGAATATGCCTGCGAGGGAGCCCGCCGAATTGAAGGTGATATCATCCCCTCCGACAATCCCGGGGAGCAGATCTGGATTCAGAAGATCCCCCGAGGTGTGGTGGTCGCCATCACCGCATGGAATTTCCCCTTGGCCTTGGCCGGCAGAAAGCTGGGCCCTGCCTTGGTCGCCGGTAATACGCTGGTGCTCAAGCCTACCTCAGAGACGCCTTTGGCTACTTTGGAACTGGGAAATCTCGCCAACAAGGTGGGCATACCCAAGGGCGTAATCAACATACTCACCGGACCGGGACGTGCCATGGGTACCGCACTCGTGGAGAGTCCCATCACCAAGATGGTCACCATGACCGGCTCCACGCCGGTGGGACAGGACATCGCCAGAAATGCCGCCAAAAACCTCACCCACGTCCAGTTGGAACTGGGAGGAAAAGCGCCTTTCATCGTCTTTGCCGATGCGGACATCGACGCGGCAGTGGATGCAGCGCTCCATTCCAGATTTGACAACTGCGGCCAGGTCTGCACCTGCAACGAGCGCATGTACGTGCAGGAGGAGATATACGGGGAGTTTATGGAAAAATTCCTCTCCAAAACCCAAGCCTTGAAGGTAGGCGATCCCATGCTAGCCGATACGGACATGGGGCCCAAAGTCAATAACGCCGAGCTGGCCCACATGGAAAAACTGGTGCAAATCAGCTTGGAAGAAGGGGCGACTTTGGCCTGCGGGGGCCAGCGTCCCAGCGGAAAGGCCTTTGAGAAAGGCTATTGGTTTGAGCCTACCGTCCTGACCGACGTCAGACAGGATATGACCATCATGCACGAGGAGTCTTTTGGCCCCATCCTGCCGGTGATGAAGTTCAAAACCTTCGAAGAAGTCATCGCCTATGCCAACGACTGCGACTATGGACTCGCAGCGATGGTTTTCACCAATGACATGAATCTGATCATGCGCTGCAACGAGGAGTTGGAGTACGGGGAAATCTACGTCAACCGAGGTCATGGGGAGCAGCATCAGGGCTTTCACAACGGCTACAAGCTCTCCGGAAGCGGAGGCGAAGACGGTAAGTACGGATTTGAGCAGTACTTGGAGAAAAAGACCTTTTACGTTAAATACAGAGGAGCATGAGCACATTGATCAAAGAAGTAAAGTGTCGCCTGTTTCAGGTGCCTTTGCCTGAAGTTTTGAATGACGCCAAGCATGGTGACCATACCCATTTCGAGCTCGTGACGACGACCATCACGCTGGAGGACGGGACGCAGGGCACCGGCTATACCTATACCGGAGGCAAGGGTGGCTTTGCCATCAAGGCCATGGTGGAGCATGATTTTGCCGGAGTACTGCTGGGAAAAGAGGGTACGGATATCGACGGGATATACGATTTTATGGAGTGGCATATCCACTATGTCGGTAGGGGCGGAATCGCCTCCTTTGCCATCTCCACGATAGATATTGCTCTTTGGGATATCAAGTGCAAAAGAGCCGGGCAGCCCCTGTGGCGGATGGCTGGCGGAGCGGATCAGACCTGCAAGGCCTACTGTGGGGGGATTGACCTTCAGTTTCCCCTGGAAAAGCTGCTGCACAACATGGAAAACTATCTGGCAAGGGGATACAATGCGGTCAAGATCAAGATCGGACGGCCAAATCTACAGGAGGACCTCGATCGAATCTGCGCAGTGCGAAAGTTCATCGGGCCTGATGTGACCTTCATGGTGGATGCCAACTATTCTATGAGCGTGGAAAAGGCGATCCGGGCTATCGAAGGCTTTCGCGACTATGACATCACCTGGTTTGAGGAGCCGATCATCCCCGATGACTATCGAGGCTATGGGGAGATCGTGGATAGGACGGGTTTTCCGCTCGCCATGGGCGAAAATCTCCATACCATCCACGAGTTTGAATACGCCATGGAGCAGGCCAAGCTTTCCTTCATCCAGTCGGATGCTTCCAACTGTGGAGGAGTTACCGGTTGGTTGCGGGCCGCACGCTTGGGAGCCAAGCACGGGATTCCCGCCTGCTCGCACGGCATGCAGGAGCTTCATGTGAGCTTGGTGTCGGCACAGCCCAATGCGGGATGGCTGGAAGTGCACAGCTTCCCCATCGACGAATACACGATGAGACCTTTGGTGGTCGAAAACCACCGCGCCGTAGCCCCGGACAGTCCCGGTGTAGGGGTGGAGTTCAACTGGGAGAAGCTGGCACCCTTTCAAACCGGATCCTGAGCCATGAAGACTTCGAGATCTGATTTTGGCAAAGTAGGGGATGCATCGATTGGGCTGTTCACGCTGAGCAATTCCAAGGGGATGAGGGTGAAGGTGATGGACTACGGCGCGACGATCACTTCCATCACGGTGCCGGACCGAAGCGGAAATCTCCTGGAGATAGCCTGCGGTTTCGATACCCTGGAGGGTTATTTTTCCGAAAACTACAAGGCGAACTCCCCATACTTTGGCTGCACGGTGGGGCGCTATTGCTCCCATATCAAAGATGGGCGATTCACGCTCAAGGGGCGTGAGTATAGCCTTGCAAAAAACGGGGGAGGCAACAATCTCCACGGTGGCGCGGTGGGCTTTGACAAGAAGGTATGGACTGCCAAGGTTCCCGATCCTGAGGCTGCGGAGGTGGTCATGTCTCTCTTGAGTCAGGATATGGAGGAGGGCTTTCCCGGCAATGTCGAGGTGTCGGTGGTTTTTTCACTCAGTGAAAACAACGAGCTCTCGATCCGGTATGAAGCGACGACTGATGCCGAGACGCCTTTGGCCCTCACCAACCATACCTACTTCAATCTTTCGGGATTTGCCGCCAACATCCTGGGGCACAGTGCCCAGATCGCCGCAAGCCGTCGGCTCGTGATGGACAAAACTGGCGCCGTGACCGGGGCGGTGATTGACCTCGAGAGCCAGCCGGATAACCTTTGGAACGCCAAGATAATCGGCGATGTCCAGCAGGCGATCGGGGATGGCTTCGAGCATTATTATGTCTTTGACAAGCCGGCTTTCCAGATGGCTGAGGTCGCAGAATTTCGCTGTGTCGAATCCGGGATATCCATGAAGGTGGCCACCGACGAACTCGGGATGCTCTTCTATACCGGCAAATATACATGTGACTCGCTCCGGCGGGAGGATGGCCTCCAATACGGGAAATTCCGGGGATTTTGCTGCGAGACGCATCGCTTCCCCAACGGACCCAACCTTCCCAATTCCCCGGGAACCCTGTTGAAACCGGGGCAAGTCTTCCGCAGCGCCACGCGCTTTTCCTTTTCGCAGTAAAAATACCCATTTGTAAAACCCCAAAATCCAACCAAAATGACCGAAGGAGTACTATTGGCAATCACTGCCGGCATCATGCTCGGGATCTACGCGCTTCCCGAAAAATTCACCAAGGGCTTTCAATATGAAAATACCTGGAGTCTGTTCTTTCTCCTGACCATGTTCGTGGTTCCCATCATCGCCTCCATGCTACTGATCGAGGGATTTGGGGAGATCTTTGGCGAGATGCCTGCGGAGCTTTGGGTCAAGATGGGATTGGCCAGCTTCCTCTGGGGCATTGGCGTGATGATGTGGAGCCGGGCGATCAATTACATTGGCCTGTCTCTGGGTTTTTCGATATTCATCGGGACGGTTATCCTGATCGGTTCTCTGCTGCCCTTTTTGGTGGATGGACTGCCCGACACGGACTCACTTGTCCTGATATTGGGCGGCATCCTGGTGGTCTTGCTCGGCATCGTGCTCAAAGGACGCGCGGGATTGCTTAGGGAAAAAGACGAAGCGGCCATCGCCCCTAAGGGTTCTGAGGCTGCCGGGGGAAACATGACGACCGGAATCCTGATTGCGGTCATTGGCGGACTGTTGGCTACCGGATTCAGCTATGCCAATGCGGTCGGCAGACCCTACCTGCATGAGGCAAGCCAGGCCCATGGCAATGCGGATTGGGTGACCGCTGTGGCGGTGATGTTTCCGATTTTTATCAGCGGCGGGATCGTGATGACGGCCTATTTCGGCTACCACCTTTCGAAAAAGCAAGCTTGGGGAGCGTTCAAAACTCCGGCATTCGCAAGCAATTTCCTGCTGATCTTATTTATGGCGGTATTTCACTATGCCGCATCGGCACTGTTTGCTTTTGCTGCCTTCAAGCTTGGTGACTCCGGCAACACGGTCGGCTATGCGATCTACAACACTGCCTGCGTGGTCACGGCAATCGTCAGCGGTATCGTGACCAAAGAATGGGTCTCCGCTTCGGGCAAAGCTAAGCGTCTACTATATGCGGGAGTTGCCTGCATGATCATCGGCATACTGGTCATTGCTGCTGGAAATTGAAAAGATATCACCCCGCCATGCGTCATTTCCTGATCTTTCTGGTTTTGTCTCTGCTCGTCTATTGCCAAGTAGTCTTTGCGCAGCAGCGACCCAACATCGTGTTGATTCTCGCCGATGATGCAGGCTATGCGGATTTCGGGTTTCAGGGGAGCGAGGAGTTTTTGACCCCAAATCTGGACAAGCTTGCCAAAGGTGGGCTGAGGTTTACCCAAGCCTATGTGTCTGCTGCGGTTTGTGGGCCGTCTCGGGCCGGGCTTTTGACCGGAAAGTACCAGCAGCGTTTTGGTTTTGAGGAAAATAATGTCCCCGGCTATATGGAGCCTTCTCGCTTGCCCGATGATGAGATGGGCCTGCCTTTGGATCAAAAGACGATGGCAGACTACCTCAAAGCTTTGGGATACTCGACGGCCCTTTTTGGCAAATGGCATCAGGGAAATGCGGATGAGTTTCACCCCCTTCGTCGGGGATTTGATGAGTTTGTGGGTTTTCGGGGTGGGGCGCGGAGCTATTTCCCTTTTGGGGAAAACAATCCAAATCACCGGCCTGAAGACCGATTGGAGGAAGGCTTCGGCAAATTTCGCGAAGCACCAGTCTACCTCACGGACTACTTGGCAGAGCGTGCGGTGGATTTTGTCGAGCGGCATCGCGCTGAGCCCTTCTTTATTTTCCTGTCATTCAATGCTGTCCATGCTCCCATGGATGCCCTTCCCGAAGACTTGGCATTGTTTGCCGAGCTCCCGGAAGGTCGTCAAAAACTCGCCGCAATGACCTATGCGATGGATCGTGCTTGCGGGCGCTTGTTTGACGAGCTTGAGCAGGAGGGACTGTTGGAAAATACGCTGATCGTCTTTACCAATGACAACGGAGGGCCCAGCGATGCCAACTTTTCCGACAATTCACCCCTCAGCGGCACCAAGGCCAACCATCTGGAGGGCGGGATTCGGGTTCCCTTTCTCATGAGTATGCCGGGTCAACTCAGCCCAGGGATTTACCAAGAGCCGACTAGTACGCTGGATTTGCTCCCCACATTTCATAGCCTAGCTGGAGGAGAGGCTGGGCAGCTAAAAGAGGTGGACGGGATTGACCTGATGCCCTTCCTGAAGGGAGAGCGGGAGGGACGTGCCCATGAGCTGCTCTACTGGAAAAAGGAAAACCGCGCTGCAATCAGGGAGGGGGATTGGAAGCTGCTTCGGTTCCCGGATCGGCCTGCCGAGCTCTACGACCTGAGCCGTGATATCAGCGAGGTGAATGATTTGGCCAGCACCTATCCCGAGCTGGTGAAGACACTTTACAAAAAGCTGTTCGACTGGGAACTGACCCTGTCGCGGCCCTCATGGCAGCTGCTGAGAAAGTATGAGGGAGACGCCATGCAGCGTATGGATCAATACCGAAAAACCAAGACCAATTAGACCAAACCTATGAAAATCAACTGGATGAATTATCTGACTTGCATCTTGGCAGTCATGCTCTCGGCGGCAGCTTGTACCGAGACTCCCACTATCGATACCGACGATGATGACGTGGCGGAAGTACCCCAAGATCCCCCTGCCTCGGGTACCCAGGAGGCGAATTGGAAGGAAATTCCCGTCCCTGCAAATCCGGGCGAAAACAAGATCTGGGAATTTCAGGACATCTCAGACGACTTCGAATACCAGGCTGCGGCGGACGCTAAGGGCCAAACTTTCAGTCAGAAATGGGACGACTTCTACCACAATACCTGGGTAGGCCCGGGGCTTACGGAGTGGAGGAGAGACCACTCTCTGGTGCAGGACGGGCAGCTCCAGCTGATAGCTGCGCGCAAGCCAAATTCCGAAAAGATCAATCTCGGCTGCATCACGTCCAAAAAGCGTGTGATCTATCCCGTCTATATCGAGGCCAAGGCCAAAGTGATGAACTCTACGCTCGCTTCGGATGTGTGGCTGCTCAGCCCGGATGATACCCAGGAGATAGACATCGTCGAAGCCTATGGGGCGACTTACTCCGAAAGCGCCCAGCAAGGTCATACCTGGTATGCCGAGCGGATCCACCTCAGCCACCACGTCTTTATCCGCAACCCCTTTCAGGACTATCAGCCGACGGATGCCGGGTCTTGGTATCGGGATGGTACGATTTGGAATAAGGAGTACCACCGGTTTGGGGTGTACTGGAAAGATCCTTGGCACTTGGAATACTACATCGACGGGAAGTTGGTCCGCACCGTCACCGGCAAGGACATGATCGATCCCAAATTCTTTACCAACGCGGAGCAACCCGGAAACACCTCAAAAGATACCCGAACCGGCCTCAGCAAGGAGATGGATATCATCATCAACGTGGAGGATCAAACCTGGAGGTCCAGCCCAGCTTCCGGCAAGCAGTCCGATCGCTATACGCCTACCGACAGCGAACTGGCAAAGACTGAGGATCATACCTTCAAGGTGGAGTGGATCAGGGTGTACAAGCCGGTCAGAAAGTGACCTCGTCAGGCTATGCAGTACATTAAAAACAGTTTGGATGAAAATGAGAATGCTTTTTGGAAAATCTTAACAACTTGTAAATAGTCTCGGGGAAAAGCATGGATTATTGACAGAGAAGATCAAATCAATAGAACTCCTAGGATACGATCCGTGTCCGACATCGAGCCTCTCATAAGAGGCGTTTGGAAGTGAAATTCCCCATATTGTTAGGGAGATTATACCCGATCTTTTAAACTTACTTTTGAATAAACAGCAACTAAAATGAATATGTTAAAGCTATCCTCCTGTTTGCTCTTCGTGTTATTTGTGGTTGGGTCTGACAATTTTGCCCAAACGTCCAAGCAACCCAATATCATTTTTATTATGTCTGACGATCATACGACCCAGGCGGTCGGTGCATACGGCGGACGGTTGGCTGCTTTGAATCCCACCCCCAATCTGGATTATCTCGCTTCGGAGGGGATGCGGTTTGATCAGGTGTTTTCTACCAATTCTATCTGTACTCCCAGTAGGGCGACTATCATGACAGGGCAGTACCCGCAGACCAACGGCGTGCTGGATTTGGATGGGGAGCTGCCTCCCGAAAAACAATACTTGCCGCAGGAACTCAGCAAACTTGGCTACACGACTGCAATCATTGGGAAATGGCATCTCAAGCAAGAACCTGCAGCCTTTGATTACTATGAAGTATTGCACGTACAGGGGGAATATTTCAATCCGGATCTAAAGACCAAAACCGCAGGAAAGTGGCCTGACAACAAGATCAACTATCCAGGTCATTCTTCCGACGTCATTACTGATAGGACGATCGAATACCTGAAGAAGAGGGACAAGTCCAAGCCGTTTTTCTTGATGCATCACTACAAGGCGCCCCATGACATGTTTGAATATGCGCCCCGATACGAGGAGTATTTGAAAGACGTGGAGATTCCGGAGCCTGCAAGTTTATACAGCCAGCCTTATTTTGGTTCGGCGGCGACGGTGGGCACGCTGGATAAGCTCAAGCCTGTGATTGGAACTTCCGTCTCCAGTAGGCATATCGCCAGAAACTATGTGGAAACCTTTATCAAAGACAGTGTCCAAGGTGATGAGGCAACGCATCTGGCCTACCAGGAATACCTAAAAAGATACCTGCGCTGTGTCAAAGGTGTGGATGATAACCTCGGCCGTTTGTTTGATTTTCTGAAAGCCGAGGGACTATGGGAAAATACGGTGATTGTTTACACCGGGGATCAAGGAATGATGCTGGGTGAGCACGACTTAATAGACAAGCGTTGGATGTTTGAAGAATCCATGCGTATGCCGTTTATTATGCACTATCCGGGGGTGATCAAACCAAACTCAGAAAGCAAACTGTTGGTCAACAACAGCGATTTTGCGCCTACTCTTATCAATCTGGCCGGTGGTCAGGTGCCGTCCTACATGCAAGGCAAATCATTTACCAATACCCTAAAAGGCCAACCTGAATCTGAATGGAGGGAAGCGACCTACTACAGGTATTGGATGCATATGATCCACCACTGGGTGCCAGCTCACTTTGGCATCCGGACTGACCGATACAAGCTTATTTTTTTCTATGCCAAACACTACCTGCCTGAGTCGGACTGGAAAAATTTCTACTGGAACGATCAGCTCCGTAGTTTGGGATATAATACTCCGGTAGCCTGGGAACTATATGATTTGAAGAATGATCCGTTTGAATTGCACAATCGATATGAGGATCCTGCCTATCAGGAGATTATCGCTGGGCTGAAAAAGCAATTGGCTGCACAAAGGGAGGAATTGAACGAGACGGATAAAAGCTACCCTGAAATCCAAAAGATAATCGAAAAGCACTGGGATGATTGATTGAAATCCCGGTGCCAAGGCATCTAAGAGCTGGTAATTTTCATTATATACTCTCCAAGATTGTCTTCTTTCTTCAGTCCAAGTTTTTTGCGAAGCCGATAACGGGAAGTATTGGCACTCTCGGGAGATATTCCCAGTAGCCTGGCCATTTCTTTCCCGGAAAAATCCAGCTTGATCAGTGCGCAGACCTTGAGGTCATAGGCTTTCAGCTCGGGGTGGAGCTGCTGGATGCGCTCGTAGAAACCCTCATTGAGGGCGAGAAACCTGTTTTCGAAATCCAGCCAGCTTTGGTCTTTGTTGATGTCAATGGTTTTGATCAGCTTACCCAGTTCTTTGCCATGAGGCTCCGCCTGCATGGACTTGAGCTGCCCCTTGATCTGGTCTATCAGCTCATCCTTGGCGACCATCTTGAGTGTGGTTCCAGTCAATTCTTGATTCTTGACAGCCACGATCTCCTTGGCTTTGTCCAGTTCCATCCTTCGCTGCTGCTCGGCCTGGATCCGCTCCGCCCGATGTTTGGCGCGCCAGTATTTGAAAAGAAAGAAACCCAGCGAAAGCAGGAATCCGAGCCCGATGATCAGGAGCGTATTTTGGAGTTGGGAGATTTCATTTCGTTGCTGCAGGTTCGTCAGTTCTTGCTCGCGGGCGAGTTGCTGGGCCTTTTGCTGCTGCTGGCGAAATTCATCCTTGATCTCCAAGAGGTAGTGGTTGTTTGGACTGCGGCTGCTGTAGAGCGAGCGGTTGATGTTGTTGGCCAGTTTGAGATAATGATTGGCATCGGCAGGCTTCCCGCTTTGCTCCAATACCAGGGCGAGCTTCTCGTAGATGTCCGGCACGAAGTTGAGATGGCTTTGATGTTGAAAAGCCGCCCTTACGGCCAGTAGGTAAGTTTCCTCGCTTTTGTTCAGGTCTTCGGAGATGAAATAGATGTCCGCCAGGTAGTTATAAAAAATGACCAGATAGTCGGGCTGAAATTTCTTTATCGGGCTTTCAATCAGGATCAACCTTTCCCCGGCCTTCTTGGGATCCCCCTCCAATCCCAAGATATGGGCACGTTCTGCTTGGGTAAACAAAGAATTGGTCTTGTGGGCTTGGATGCTTTCGCAGCTATCCAAATAGGCCTTGGCCTGATCAAAATCGCCCTGATACTTAAAATGCACCGCGAGTGGATAGTAGTTTTCCCTCAGCGCGAGGCTGTCGAGCTCGCCCTTTGCGAGTAGATCCTTGCTGACGGAGAGGGACTGCAGATAGTAGTTGAGAGCTTCTTCCCGTCTTTCAAATAGGCTGTACAGTATGGCCAAGCCTTTATAGCTGTCAGCTTTGCTCCCTTCGTCGCCGATCTTGTCCGCCAAGAGGAGCGCCTGCCAGTACCCATCGTAAGATTTGGCATAGTCCACCCGATTGGTGTAAAGGCTGGAAAGGGCATTTAGATCACGGATGGCACCGAGGGTGTCACCCTTTTCCAACTTCTGACGATGGCTCAGCCTGAGTGCCTGAAGCTGTTCGTCTGACTGCTTTGCCAAGAGCGAATCTTCAAAGTAGCTGGTCTCCGGATCGATCGTGTGCAGTTTGAGCAGATCCTGTTGTGCTGGACTTTCCTTTGGGAGGAATAGCAGGGAAAAAAGCAGGCTCAGTCTATAGCAATTCGGCATGACGGTAGTCTTGGGTTTTTTCAAATATGCCCATTTACGCTGTCTAATTGAATTTTTCAACGCAGCATAGACTGTCTTTTTTCTTCCAGTCTATATCAAGTCTATAGCTGAAATTATGTTTTGGGGCGCTGGGATTAAATCTTGGGACAGAATTGTGGAAGCAAGGACGACAAGATCGTCAACCCAGATAACCCATGAAAACAAATACCCACTTAAGCATTCTTGTAGCCGCCGCCTTTGCTGGCTTGGTTTCCTGTAAGGTCGATTTGCCGGAGCCGATCGAACTTGCCTACGAGCAGCTGCCCGAGCAATTGGATTTTAACATCCACGTGAAGCCAATTCTTTCCGACAAGTGTTTTGCCTGCCACGGCCCTGATGAGGGAAAGATCGAGGCGGGGTTGCAGTTGCACACGGCAGAAGCCGCCTACCGGGAGCTGCCCGAGTTTCCCGGTCACTTCGCCATCACTCCCAAAAGTCTGCAAAGCTCCCAGCTTTTCCATCGGATCATGTCCACGGACGAGTCTGAGGTCATGCCCCCGCCAGAGTCCAATCTCACCTTGTCCGACAGGGAAAAGGCCATCTTGATCAGATGGATAGAAGAGGGGGCGGAGTACAAACCGCACTGGGCGTTTGTGAAGCCGGTCTCTCCGCCGATTCCCAAGGTCAGGGAAAGCTCCTGGCCCAAGAATGAGATTGACTTTTTCGTCTTGAATGCCATGGAAAAGCAAGGACTCAGCCCTGCTCCCGAAGCGGAGAAGGAGATCCTCCTGCGGCGACTCTACTTGGATATGACGGGCCTTCCACCCCAGCTGGACGAGATTCGGGAATTCCTCGGCGACCAGTCTCCTCAAGCCTATGAGAAGCAGGTGGAGAAGCTGCTTTCCTCCGCGCACTACGGAGAGAAGATGGCCACGGCATGGATGGATTTGGCCAGATTTGCCGATACCCACGGCTACCAGGTTGATGACTACCGGGACATGAGTCCCTGGAGGGACTGGGTGATCCGGGCCTACAACGAGAATATGCCATACGACCAGTTTGTGACCTGGCAGCTGGCCGGAGACTTGATGCCCAATCCCTCCAGAGACCAAATTCTCGCCACTGGCTTCAACAGACTCAACTCCCAAAACTCCGAAGATGGCATAGTGGCAGAAGAGTATCGGGTGGAAGGGGTCATAGACCGCACGGCGGTGGTAGGACAGGGGATCATGGCCCTGACCACCGGCTGTGCACGCTGTCATGACCATAAGTACGATCCGATTTCCCACCGGGAGTTTTATGAGATGTACAGCTTTTTCAACCAAGTCAACGAGTCAGGGCAGATTTCCCGTGACCCCATGGATATCCCGGTTCCGACCTTGCTACTTCCTGATGATCGCCAACAGAAGATCCTGGATTACCTGAAAAAGGAACAGGAGAAAAAGGAGACAGCGGCGGTCGCTTTGGAGAAAAAGGCGGAAGTCGAAGCTGAGCAATGGCTCGACTCGGAGTCTTACCGATCGCTCAAGATCCAGTCCTTGGATCGCGGACTGGTAGCACATTTTTCCTTTGATGGATCCCTGAAAGACAGGATTTCGGGTATGTCTGGAAAGATGGATTTGATGTATGCCAAGGCTGACCCGGCGAACTTTGCGCTTGGCCAAAGGGGCAAAGCGCTTCGTCTGGACGGGGACTCCTGGCTAGACCTGAAGCCCGTCGGCATCTTCAAGAGAAATGAGCCCTTCAGTATCGGGCTATGGTTGAACGTGCCTGACTCCTTGAAGGAGGGGGTGGTTTTTCACAAAAACATGGGAACCGCGCTGCATGCCTACAAGGGGTACCATGTGTATTACCGGGATAAAAAGTTGGAGGTCATGCTGGCCCACACCTGGCCGGACAATGCCATAGAAAAGATCAGCGTGGAATCTTTGTCCACAGATACCTGGAATCACTTGGTGATGACTTACGATGGTTCCAGTAAGGCAGCTGGAGTCAGGCTTTTCCTCAATGGGAAAGAACTGGATATGCAAGTCAAAAACGACAACCTATACAAGGACATCATCTTCAAAGACTATGAGGATGTCATCTATCCAGAGCCCATCGAGCCCGGACTGAGTATCGGAGGTAGGTGGAGAGGCTTCGGTCTCAAAGGTGGTGGCGTCGACGAATTGCGGGTATATGACCGCGAACTCAGTAGCCTCGAAGTAAATGCTTTATACAATCCTGCAGCGATATCCGGGCTTGCTGCCAAGCCGAGAAAACAGCTGACTGAGGTGGAGGAGAAAGGGTTAAGGGACTATTTCCTGAGCCAAAATCAAGACTATACCCAAGCTCTTCAAGCATTGGCGACGGCCCGAGCAGCCTATGTGGACAGCATGGAGACCGTGCAAGAGGTCATGGTCATGAGGGACATGGAGACGCCCCGACCCACGTTTATCCTCCTGCGAGGTCTCTATGACAACTATGGGGAGGAGGTTTTCCCCAATACTCCCAAGACAATCCTGGCCATGGATGAGAGCCTCCCAAAAAACCGGCTTGGCTTGGCCCGTTGGTTTTTTGATCCGGATCATCCACTTACTGCCCGGGTGGCGGTCAATCGGTATTGGCAGAGCTACTTTGGGCGGGGAATAGTGAAGACCAGCGAGGATTTCGGCAACCAGGGAGAGTTGCCCAGCCATCCCGAATTGCTGGACTGGTTGGCGGTTGAGTTTATGAACAGCGGCTGGGATGTGAAGAAGATCCAAAAAATGATCGTCATGTCTGCTGCGTATAGACAAAGTTCCCAAGCCGACCCGGCCAAGACCGAGCGGGATCCGGAAAATGTATTTCTGTCCCGAGGTCCCAAAAACCGACTCAGCAGCGAGATGGTACGGGACAATGCCCTGCTGGCTAGTGGATTGATGGTGGGGAAAGTCGGTGGTCCCAGTGTCAAGCCCTATCAGCCAGCTGGACTTTGGTCCATGAATTCCACCGAATATGTGCCCGATAGCGGGGAAGATCTCTATAGGAGAAGCATGTATACGTTTTGGAAAAAAACCATCCCCAACCCCACGCAGGCGACTTTTGACCAGCCTGAGCGTAACGAGTGCACCATCCGCAGACAAAAAACCAACACGCCTCTGCAGGCGCTGGTATTGCTCAACGATCCCACCTACGTGGAAGCCTGCCGAAAACTCGGCGAAGACATGAGCAAATCCGCCGGGCCGGACCAGGCGATCGCGGAGGCTTTTGTCCGATTGACGGGAAGGATGCCGATGCCTAAGGAGCTGGAGATCCTGCAGTGCCTGCAGCGGGAGGAAAAAGCCATTTTCCAGTCAAATCCCCAAAAAGCAAAAGGCTGGCTCGAGTCCGGAGAGTACCTCATAGATCCCCGCCTGGACCGGGCAACGGTGGCGGCCAATGCCGTCGTAGCCAGTGCCATCCTCAATTCTGACGCAGTCATCACCAAACGATAAATCCCATGTGCCACTACGATAAGATAACGCATTCACATCCCGAGTTTCAGAAACTCGAAAAAACCATAGGTCGCCGGGAATTCCTGACCAAAACATCCCTGGGAATGGGCGCATTGGCCTTGGGCTCCTTGCTGAAGGCAGACAAGCTCTTGGCTGCGACGCCTTCCAATGGAATAGGCGGGTTGCCGGGCCTGCCACACTTTGTACCCAAGGCAAAGCGGGTGGTCTACCTGTTCCAAAGCGGTGGGCCTTCCCAGTTTGAGACTTTCGATTACAAGCCAAGCTTGGACAACATGTTTGGCAAGGATCTGCCAGCTTCGATCCGTGGGGAGCAGCGACTGACTGGCATGAGTGCCAACCAATCCTCGCTGCCCATAGCTCCCTCGATGTTTAAGTTTCAGCAGTACGGACAAAGCCGTGCCTGGGTGAGCGAACTGATGCCCTATACTGCCGAGGTGGTGGATGAGCTTTGCTTCATCAAGTCCATGCACACTTCCCAGATCAACCATGATCCGGCCATTACCTTTTTCCAAACTGGCCATCAACTACCAGGTCGGCCATCCATAGGATCTTGGGTGAGCTATGGACTGGGCTCAGACAACAATAACCTGCCGTCTTTCATCGTGCTCAATTCCAAAAATGCAGGCGGCCAGCCGCTTTACGCGCGGCTATGGGGAAATGGATTTCTGCCTACCGAGCATCAGGGGGTACAGTTTAGATCCGGAGCAGACCCGGTGCTTTTCCTCAACAACCCGGAAAATTACGACGGGGCAGACCGGGGCCGGATGCTGGACTACCTCAAGGAACTCAACTCGGCCCAGTTTGATACCTATGGAGATCCGGAGATCAACGCGAGGATTGCCCAATATGAGATGGCATATAGGATGCAGAGCTCTGTGCCGGAGCTGACGGACCTTTCGGATGAACCCGACTATATCTTCGACTTATACGGTGAGGGTAGTCGCGACTCCGGGACCTATGCGGCCAATTGCCTGATGGCCCGGAGGCTGCTGGAGAAGGATGTGAAATTTGTACAACTCTATCACCGTGGCTGGGATCAGCATGCCTATCTCCCGGGAGCGATACGAAACCAGTGCAAGAACACAGACCAGGCCACCGCCGCCCTGATCAAAGACCTCAAACAGCGGGGCTTGCTGGAGGATACCTTGGTGATCTGGGGAGGGGAATTTGGGCGCACCGTGTATTCTCAGGGAAAACTAACCCCAAATGACTACGGAAGAGACCACCATCCTAGATGCTTTACCATGTGGATGGCCGGAGCGGGAGTCAAGCCGGGCTTTACCTATGGGGAAACGGACGACTTCAGCTACAACATCACCAAAGATCCAGTTTCGGTTCATGACTTTCACGCGACCCTGCTGTACATGATGGGGGTGGATCACGAAAAGCTGACCTTCAAGCATCAGGGCAGAAGATTCCGGCTGACCGACGTGGAGGGGCATTTGGTCAAAGACCTCATCGCATAATCAGCCCACTATGAACTCACGAAGAAACTTTATCAAAAACTCGGGTTTTGCGGCCGTCGCTGCAGCTGCCACTCCGCTGTCGAGCTTTGCTATCCATCACAGGACTCGGCGATCCGAAGAGATTCTGGGCCATGGAGACTACCAATACCGTATCGTGCGGGACTGGACCCAGCTCGATCGCATCCGATACCCGCTGCTAAACTGCCATGAGATGGTAATGGACAGCCGGGGCAGGCTGATCATGATTGGCGACCATCCCCACCACAACGTCCTCGTGTTTGATCGGTCGGGAAAGCTGCTCGACGCTTGGGGAACCGCCTATCCAGGCGGGCACGGCATTGCTTTGGCACAGGAAGGAGGAGAAGATTTCCTCTACCTGGCTGATTCGGGATGGTTTATGGGAAAGGAAGGCAAGATGATTCCCCAAAACGGTCGGGTAAGCAAATGCACCCTGGACGGCAGGACGATCTTTGATATCGGGCATCCGCAGACTCAGGGCATATATGCACCGGGTTCACCTTTTCGCCCTACCGAGGTAGCCGTCCACCCGAGCAAGGGGGATATCTACGTCGCTGATGGCTACGGGAGTGACTTTATCCTGCAATACAATGCACAGGGGGAGTTTATCAGAAAATGGGGCGGGCATGCCAACGAAGATTCCAACTACAACCTCTCCAATGCCCACGGTGTCGCGCTGGATCTGAGGGATCCGGCGAATCCCATGGTGGTCTGCACGTCCAGAAATGAAAACGCCTTCAAGTTTTTTACCCTCGAAGGACTATATCTGAAGACCCTGCACCTTCCCAACATGTATGTGTGCCGAGCGGTCATGGATGGTCAGAATCTCTATGCGGGAGTCTGCTGGTCAGCACCCCAAGGCGGTGTTTTCAATTGGTTGGAGCATACCGGGTTTGTGACTGTCTTGGAAGGTGATCGGGTAGTATCCAATCCGGGGGGAACGCAGCCGGAATACGCAAACGGCGCACTGCAGCCAGCCTATCAGCTGCCCGGCAAACCCCTGCTGCATGGGCATGACGTCTGCGTGGACGGGGACAAAGACCTCTACATCTGTCAATGGAACGCCAACGGGACTTCCCCCATCAAACTAGAACGTATCTGATATGGAAAATCTAGACCTGTTTATCGGAAGGTTTCATCCCCTGTTGGTGCATCTCCCCATTGGCTTTTTGATACTGGCATTTCTGATGTGGGCCTTCCAAATCTGGAAAAGGACGCCGCTGTATCGGGAAGCAATCGCGTTTGCCTTGCTGCTCGGAACACTGAGTGCGGTTGCGGCTTGCGTTGCAGGTTTCCTATTGTCCGGGTCAGGGGAATATGAGGGGGATATGCTGGATCAGCACAAGTGGGCGGGTATTTTGACCACCCTGGTTGCGGGCGTCTGCTATGCCTTGTTTGCATTTAGGCTTCAGCGAGGCGTCCATGCCAAGCTTGCGGGGAGCCTTTTGGGTGGTATGATGTTGGGATTGGCGCTGACAGGGCATCTGGGGGGCAATCTCACCCATGGTAGCGATTACCTGACGGCCTATGCTCCATTTCAGGAGAAAAAAGTAGCGGTCCTACCTCCGCAAAGCATGCAGGAGGCTCTGCTGTTCCCCCACGTTATCCAACCGATCTTGGATCAAAAATGCATCTCCTGTCATCGGAGCAGCAAACTCAAGGGAGGGCTTTCACTTGAGAGTCCAGAAAGCATCCTAAAAGGAGGAGAGAGCGGGACTGTCTTTGCGGCCAATATTGCTGACAGCGAGCTGTTCCGTCGCATCCATCTGGGGGAAGAAGAGGAGGAGGTGATGCCGCCCAAGGGAAAAAAGCAGCTGACAGAACAGGAAATATTCCTCTTGGAAAGTTGGATCAGCGGAGGTGTAGACTTCGCTAGGCCCTTAGTCGGCTATGGAGATTCGGTTCAGTATGTGGCGGCTGCCTTTTTGGGTTTGGGCTCATCCGATCAGGCCAGCGCTTCGGAGGGAGCCTTGTCGCCGGTGGATTCCCTGGTCTTGGATGAGTTGCGGGGCAAGGGCATTCTGGTTCGGGAACTTTTGAAAGATTCCTTCCGGTACGATGTGCATATTCCGTCAGCTGCCTTGACTCAGCGCGGACTCCCGGATTTGTTGAAATCATTGGAGCCAATCCAAGCCAATGTCCTGTGGCTGAATCTGTCAGGCTTGGGTTTGACGGACGATGAATTGGGATCCCTGCCCGAACTGCCCAATCTGATGAAGCTGAGGCTGGAGAAGAATGCGCTGACGGATAAGGGCCTGACTTTAGCTGAAAAATTCCCCCGACTGGAAGTGCTGAATGTCTATGGAAATGACCTGACCGACGACTGTCTTGATGAACTGGGCAGATGTGGGAGTTTGCAGAAAGTCTATGTGTGGCAAACTAAGATTACCCAAGCCGAACTGGGGAGCGTTCGTTTGATCAAAGGAATTTGAAAGGAAAGAATTCAAAAATCCCGGAAAAGCAGTTTATTCGACCATAACCTTTTATTTTGAGCTTCGGTGATTTCGCTTTGAAATCATCGAGGACAAAAAACCTCAAACCCATTTTACCTATGAAACTGAACAGGATTTCTGTTTTTTCCTGCCTTCTGGCACTGACATTTTTACCAAACCTCAGCTCAGGCCAGACCTCTTCCAGCACTCGATTTGATATGGAAAAGGATCTGCTTCTCGTACAGATGGACTGCAAAACCGATGTGGACGACATCCATACCGCAGCGGCCCTGTATACGCTGATGTCCCAACCCGATTTCCAAGGAGTCAACTACCTTCCCGTGGCCGGAACCTATGGCGTGCAGGAAGGCCTCTATGTTTCACCCAATGAGCTCCTTGATGTGGCTTTTGGAAAAAAATGGGCAGATGCAGATGCCGACCGCGCCAAGGCACTCAAAGAAGTCATGAAGAAGGCGAAGAAGGCCCTAAATTCCGGCGGTGATATCTGGATAGCGGAGGCAGGTCAGTCTGACTTTTCCGCTCTTTTGATCCAAGAGATCCAGAAAACTATGTCCCAAATCAAGCCATCAGAGCGTATCCATGTCGTCCAGCACAGCAACTGGAACGAGAAGGTGACCTCGGAGGAAGCCCTGGCTTTTGTCAAAGCGACCGCAGACTACCACAAGATCCCCGACGGAAACGCAGTGGGGAATGGCAGTCCGGGCTTTCGCACCCCCGGCTATACCCAGTGGCAAACGCAGCTGTCTGATCCGAAACAACTGGAAGTATGGCAGCTTGCCGTGAAGATCGGCTTGGAGTATAACGGAGTAGAGGGCCGCTACAACAATGAGGCGGTTGCTGAAAATGGGCTGGACTTCTCCGATCTGAGTGAGGTCTGTTATATCCTCGGACTGGAGGAGATCAAGGACACGGAGGAGTTTTTTGGGCGATTTGCGAAATGATAGCCTAGAGCGAACTAGGGCTTGACGCTGTGTTTCTTCCGGTATTGCGCCGGGCTGATCCCAAAGGCCTCATTGAATTTTCGATGGAAAAAAGGCAGGGAGTCGTAGCCGCAGGCATAGCCTATCTGGGCGACGGCATCGTCCTGTTCCAAAAGCATCCTGGCCGCCGCATGGATTCGATAGTCATTCAGGAAAGTGAAAAATGGCCGTCCCATCATCTTCGAGAAAAATCTGGAAAAGGCCTGCTCCGACATGTTTACCAGGTCTGAGAGCTCTTTGAGATAGACTTTCCTGACATAGTTTGCAGCCACAAAGTCGTGCACCTTTTCCATCCTCGACGAGTATTCTATAGGTATGGCCTGGGTAAAACTTCCTTGGGACAGCTTCTCGTGATTGCAATCCACCAAGGCGGACAGTAAGGTCAGGAGCTGAATATACAGCTCGGCGCCTTGAAGGCCGGCGGATTTTTGGATCAGGGGAAACAGCGTTTCGGCTTGGCTCCGGTCGAAGATCAATCCCTGTGCGGAAGCCTTGAGCATCTCATGAATCGCTTCCAGTTCCGGTGCTTTTGGGATGGCGTCACCATTCCACTGGATGACATAGGACTTGGCCTGAGCGGCTTGGTCCTGTCCGTTTTTCCAATAATGAGGCAGGTTGGAATGGAGCAAGACGAGTTCGCCCGGCTCATAGTTTCCGATGAAGTCGCCCACGAACTTGGTCCCTGTACTTGATGCTATCCAAGTCAGCTCGAATTGGGGATGAAAATGCCAGGGCGTTTCAAAGTTTTTTTTGTCGAAGCAAAAGGCCAGGATCGACTGGCTTTTTTCCAGGGGAACAGACTCCAGTATCGGTTTCATACTTTCAAAACTAGTCGATTGTTTACTATTGTGTATGGGTGAGTCTTAAATTGGTTCTGATTAGGTCAAAATAGTGTACTTATTGGTAAAAATTGGTTAGTCCTCTCGGCTGGCTTTTCACAAATATTGTAGGAGCAATTTTTACCCACCAAAATACCTAGCCGTGAAAGACAGTGAAATACCCGATCCCTTTGCGCAAGTCCGTGCGAGTAAGGGATACGCAGAGATCGATGACCAAGGAGATCCCGTCACCATGCTGCTTCGCCTGAAAGATGTGCGAAAGACGGCTCACAATTACCAAACCTTCACTTCCGAGGCGGTACCGGGTAGGATCGTGGTACCCTCCGAGGTCAGCATCCGCAGCACTCGCCAGATTCCATTTGAAGTAGATCCTCCCATGCATGGCGCCTATCGGGCGATGATCGAACCCTGGTTTAAACGTCCCCTTCAGGAAAAGTATCAGGAGCAGCTCAGGGCGATTATAGCCGATCTTTTGAAGGTGTTGGCCCATGGGGAGAAGCTGGACTTGGTGTATGATTTTGCGCTTCCATTACAGTCTCGTGCCTTGACGCTCTTGCTCAATAGTCCGATGGAGGAGGCGGAAACCTGGATCTCTTGGGGTACCCATGTGTTCCGAAGCGAGGGTGAGGCCTTAGACGGTTCCAAGGCGGATGTCCTGTATGACTACATCGATGCCAAACTTGACCAAGCGGTCTCCCATCCCGGAGACGATCTGTTTTCCCTGCTGATGCAGGGCGAGGTAGAAGGGAGAAAGCTCAGCAAGGAGGAAGCCAAAGGGGTGATGGTACTCACCTTTGCCGGAGGACGGGACACAGTGATCAATGCAGTAACCAACGCAATGGCGCATTTCGCAAGCCATCCCGAGGATTTGGAAAGGCTGCGTCGGGAACCCGAATTGATCAATACGGCTGTGGAGGAGATGATTCGGTATTTTTCACCCCTCACCCACATGGGCAGGGTAGTGACCGAGGATACTCAGGTTTGCGAGCATGCGCTGAAGGCAGACTCCCGCGTCTCCCTTTGCTGGGCCTCAGCCAACCGCGATGAGGCGGTGTTTGAAGAGCCGAACCAACTCAAGATCGACCGAAAAGTGAATCCCCATGTAGGCTTTGGCTTCAGTCACCACAATTGCCTGGGGGCAACCCATGCACGGCAGGTCATGCGACTTTTGCTGAAGGAAATGGCGGCGTCCATTTCTTCCGTTGAGCTGATCGAGGGCCGGGAAAATTGGGAGGTCTGGGGAGATTTTCGCAGAAAAGTCGGATACCACCAGCTCCAGGTCAAGCTACAACCGAGGCACTAGACAAAACCTGTCTAGTTCCATTACTAGTTAAAAATCAGATAGATATCATATTTATATAAAATGGCAAAGATAACATTCATCACGGCGGACGGAAGCAGCCGAGCCGTAGAGGGCCATACGGGTTCCGTCATGGAACTGGCAGTCTCCCATGGAATCCCCGGCATCGACGGGGACTGCGGGGGGGTATGCTCCTGTGCAACCTGTCATGTCCACGTAGCCCCCGAAGATCTCGACAAGACCGGTCAGGCCTCAGAGATCGAAAAAGACATGCTGGAACTGGCCGACGGAGCGGACGAATTCAGTCGCCTTTGCTGTCAGATTTCGCTGAGCGAAGATCTGGATGGGATTCAGCTTCGCGTGGCGAAATAATTCCCGAGACCATGGAAGCTTTAGAAACCAGTAAGTTGACATGTGTGGTGGTCGGCGCCAGTCATGCGGGAGTCAATTTTGCCTTTGCCCTGCGAAAGGAAGGCTGGCAAGGACAGCTGATCCTCATCGACGCAGATCCGGACTTGCCTTATCATCGGCCGCCTTTGTCCAAGACTTATCTGTCGCAGATGGAGGAAAGTAGCCTCAGCTACCTGAAGGCTGAGGAAACTTATGCCCGAGAAAATATCCAGCTGAACCTGGGACGACGGGTGCTGTCCATAGACCGGGAGGCACGGACGATCCAGCTAGACGACGGTACGGAGCAGGCATACGACAAACTGGTGCTGGCTACCGGGGCGAGCGCCTGGGTGCCGGAGGTAGCTGGACTGGAGGCGGATATGCCTGTCTTCAGCCTTCGAAATGCCGGAGATGTGAGACGAATCCAAGTACAAATCGGCAAAAAAACCGATCAGCGCGCAGTGATCGTTGGGGGAGGTTTTATAGGCTTGGAACTGGCTGCGTCGCTGCAGAACATGGGGCTGCGTGTGACGGTCTTGGAGCGGGAGGAGCGCGTGCTGTCCCGGGTCACGGCGCCGGATTTATCCCATTATTTTCAAAAACTCCATCAGTCAAATGGAGTGGAGATTCTTTTGAACCAAGAACTGACAAGGATACAGAAGACAGAAACCGGGCTATTGCTGAAGACAAAAGATGGTCGGGGTGTAGAGGCTGATTTGGTGGTGTTTGGTGTGGGAATCCGGGTGAATGCCCAGCTGGCTCAGCAAGCGGGGCTGGACGTGTCGGGAGGAATCGCGGTGGATACTTCCTGCCGGACGGAGGACGACGATATCTATGCCATCGGGGACTGTACCCTTCATTTCAATCGCCACTATCAGCGCTACCTGAGACTGGAGTCGGTACAGAATGCCGTGGATCAGGCCAAGGTCGCAGCTGCAGCGATTCTCGGCAAAGATGTGGCGTATGACGCGATCCCTTGGTTTTGGTCAGATCAATATGACGTCAAGTTGCAGATGGTGGGTCTTTCTCAGGGATTTGACCGCTGTGTTTTGAGGAGTGAGGCTGAGCACAGCTTCTCGCTTTGGTACTTCAAAGCTGGGCAGCTCCTGGCCGTGGACGCGGTGAATGCCGCCAAAGCCTACGTATGGGGTACCAAATACCTCAAATCCCAAGCCCCGCTGGATCCGGTCAAGGTGGGTGACCTGGCCGTGGATTACAATTCTTTTCTGCTTTTGCCCGAAAGCCAAGCCAACAATTCCCAAATTGAAGTATGACGTTCCAAATCCGCCGTTGGGCTAGGTGACGGAACTTTTCGTTGATGCGGTGCTTTCAGAGTCAGAAGGGCAACCAGCACAACTGTGAAAAGAAAACTCTCCGGTAGTCGCCGGTGGCAATTTCCTGTGGCGAAAGGGTGGCGTTTGACTAAGCGTATGCACCGTATGAAGTGGTGTGGAAAAAAGAAACCAGAGTTTAGTTGTTTTCGCGAAATACCTCTAGCATGAAGATCTTTTTGAAAAATCAGTTTTTATCGGGCTTAAACTAAGGTGCTCTTTCAAGTGTTGCGAGTACGCCAGCAAATAGTGTAAAACTACTTTTTTTCAAAAATTCTCCAACTCCTTTTCATCTTTTGAATAAGAGATGGCTGAAGTAGTCAAGTTTGGTACTCGTTATAGTTTCAAGACGATGATAATTGGTCAAAGTGAACATAGGGCTGTTGAGCTCTTCGAGATAAATGTGGTAAGCATTATCCTTAAGGCGAACCTTGTCCGGGCATCCTGCTAAGAGTTCAAATGTTCCAATATCATCCACAGCCGCCACGGCTGCGTCAAAATAATACACTCAATTGTTAATAAAGTGAATGTTTTCGTGCCGCCAGATAACTTAATTTTATCGATTAGTTAGCTGTTTTGCCAGCCAGCTGTTACCCGGCACCAAGTTGCAACCCGAGGCCACTACTCAAATCATTGTTAGCAATTCACCAAGTAAACCGACATGCACAGATTCAATATGACATGTTACTGGACTGACTTCATGGCAGTTTCCCTATATGTACGATTCACTATTGCGAAAAGACTTATTCTTGTCTTTGCAGTGTTGTTACTCGGTTGCGTTGATTCCTATGCTCAAGACAATCAAACAAAGCCCAATTTCATTTTTTTTCTAGTTGATGACATGGGGTGGATGGACATAGGTGCCAATGGGAGTTCTTTTTATGAGACCCCCAATATTGATGGGCTGGCCAAAGCTGGCGTACGCTTTACCCAAGCTTACGCGGCGTCGCCTGTTTGCTCTCCGACACGTGCGTCTATCTTAACAGGAAGAAATCCTGCACGCATCAAACTGACCCAATGGATAGGTGGGCCGGGAAATCCTGATTATGTTCGAAACCTCCCGCTTGAAGAGGAATTATTTCCCGAAATTCTGCAGCAAGCAGGTTACAAAACGGCCTTTATCGGAAAATGGCATCTCAATAACGTAGCGGGAGAACAAAAATTCTGGCCTGACCAACAAGGGTTTGATATCAACATCGGCGGTCACTACCGGGGTGGGCTTTATTTGAAGAACAGTTATTTTTCCCCGTGGGATATACCAAATTTAAAGAACGGAACTCCCGGGGAATACATGACGGACCGCCTCACTCAAGAGGCTGTTCAGCTTATCGATACACTGAAGAACAAGCCGTTTCTGCTCTATTTCTCCTTTTATTCTGTTCATGCTCCTTTCGATGCACCGGCTGACAGGATTGAAAAGTATACGAAGAAGAAAGAGAAATTGGGATTATCCGATGAAGACAGGTTTGCAGAAGAGACCATCGACGGCAAGACGTTTACGTTCAGGGCAAAGCAGGACCATCCAACATATGCTGCCATGGTTGAATCTGTAGACAGGGCAGTTGGAACAGTCCTTAACAAGCTAAAAGAAACGGGAATAGAAGACAACACCGTGGTCATATTCTTTTCGGACAACGGAGGGCTATCTACGTCAGAAGGTACGCCAACGGCTAACACACCTCTGAAAACAGGAAAAGGATGGCTCTACGAAGGTGGCATCCGGGAACCAGCTATCATTAGGTGGCCTGGAAAGACGGATTCCGGAAGGGTGTCAGATGCCTTGATTACGAGTATGGACTTCTATCCTACTATCCTGGAGATGGCAGGGCTGCCTCTGCGTCCTGATTTGCATGCCGACGGCAAGAGTTTGGTTCCGCTGCTTGAAAAGAAGGCAGACAAGATACATGACGTTGCGTACTTTCATTATCCACATCTTTCAAACCAGAAAGGAAGCCCGAGCAGTGCGATTCGTGACGGGGATTACAAGTTGATCGTATTCTTAAATGATAGCAGGTTGGAACTTTATCACATAAAGAACGATATACGGGAGATGCACAACCTGGCAGACAAACTGCCTGATGTCAGGGATGAGCTCTTTTCAAAACTTAAGAAATGGTGGATCGACGTAGACGCACGTTTTCCGGAAGGCTATACACCAGGATAGATGTACAGGAGTATAAGACAGTCGTTTGCATCAGGAGTCTTGCGTCGCTTCATAATCATTGCTTATGGCTTCAGGAAGGAAAATGTTTCTACTGATCATGGGAAGTCGCTGAGGCGACTTGGACGGTAAGTTCAGCGTATGTTCAATGAAGAACAAAATCCTGAAGTAATATAAATATCAATCTATGGGGAGTCTTACCGGATAAGGTAGCGTGCTGAACAGGAAATAACCGTCGTTATTCAATGCTGGTGCCAAGCTGTAAGTTCAAGAGTCCCGATACCGTCTCGGTGCAGGATATTAGAATCGTTCAAATCAGCTTTAGAATTATAAGATGTTTGAAATAGCCTGCAAAGGCTGATGAAAGATGGGAATCCTTTAATAAGAAATATGAAAAAAATCAAATTCTTGATCTTGCTGTTTTGTTTAGCTTTTGGGTATGTCAATTCCAGCGCTCAGGAACTACCCAACATCATAATCATTTATGCCGATGATGTGGGATATGGAGACCTTTCATGTTATAATGATAGATCAGCCTACAAGACCCCCCGGCTGGATAAAATGGCCAGACAGGGCGTTCGGTTCACGGATGCGCATAGTCCATCCACGATATGTTCGCCATCCCGTTACGGGCTGCTTTCCGGTCAGCAGATCTATCGCTCTACGGGCGGTGGTGGTGGCGCGTTCGAGGGGCCCGGAGGCCCTAGCTACCTGAAGCCCGGGCAATTAACGATTGCCGATATGCTACGCAATAAGGGTTACCGGACAGGCGTCTTTGGCAAGTGGCATGTTGGACTTTCCTGGTTCGATAAAGACAATAAGCGGCTCGAGGGAGGTTTCGATAACTCATTGCTTATTGATTATGAAAAAAGTACTCCATTGATTGACGGTCCCAACCAACGAGGCTTTGACGAATCATTTATCACGCCTAACTGCCCGACGACAGATCCACTTTATATTTATATTGAGAATGGTATGGTTCCAATACCTGCCAGCCAAAGGCATAAACAAGAGAACCTACCAAATCCGGGTGGTAAATGGCGATGGGATAATGACGAAGGCTGGATGGCGCCAGGATACAACTTTATTGAGGCCGATTTATTGTTTTACAACAAAACGAGAGAATTCATAACAGAGCACAGGAACAACACACCGGACAAGCCTTTTTTTGCGATATTTTCCACGCAGATCGCGCATGCGCCTGTTCTCCCCGCGCCGGAATTCAATGGCGCAACCAAGGCGGGGCCCCGCGGTGATTTTATGTGGGAATTGGATGTTCTGGTTGGACGTGTTTTGGATCTTGTGAAAGAACTAGGCATAGATAACAACACGCTGATTATTTTCAATGCTGATAACGGTGCTGAAACGGTCCACGTAGACTGGATGCGCCAGGACTTTGGTCATGATCCTTCCGGAGGTTGGAGGGGAATGAAACGTGATGGCTGGGAAGGAGGTCACCGGGTGCCATTCATTGTACGCTGGCCAGGTAAATTTCCTGAAGGCCTGGTGTCCGATCAGATGATAAATTCCACAGATATCTTCGCGACGCTTGCATCAATTGTCGGGTACAAGCTGAAAGATGAGGAAGCAACCGATAGCTTTGATATGTTGCCGGCGATGCTGGGAACGCAGGAGGAAGCCAAGCTGATCAGACCTCATTTACTCACCCAAAGCTTTCGTGGACAATTTCAGATCCGTAAAGGAAGCTGGAAATACCTTGATCACATCGGATCCGGGGGGAATGATTACGATCGGGGAAACCTGGTAAAGTATGCATTACCGGAGACAGCTGTGGGCGCAACTGGCCAGCTATACAATCTTACTGACGATCCTGGCGAAAGGAAAAATCTTTTTTTTACTGAAGCAGCGAAACGCAAGGAACTCCAGGATTTGCTTGAACAGCTGAAATCAAGTGGAAGAAGTGCTCCAAAGAACCGGGAGCCGTTGGGAATCAAAAAAATATATGAACTCAGCATTCTAGAAAAATAGGACTGTCCCGATCCGACGTCCCCTACAGTCATTTGATCTCTTTTAGATGCTGCTGTTACAGGGAAGCATGCAACTTCCAATTCTTTTTCGGGATGTAGTGATGAAGTGAAGGTGTTTTAATTCGTGAGCGGCGTGGTTCGTCAATGAATCTGCAGGGTATACTTCCGGTTTGCTAGAATGTTTTTTGCGATTTTTCACGGGCCGAGTGTCTTGGATTTGCTCGGAACAGGTCTGTGTTCATTCCACGATCAACCAGGTCTGGTCTGTCGACTTCATGAGCGATAGCCTTTGGAGCGGCAGGCACTTCCGGGTGCTCAACATTCTGGATGACTATAACAGGGAAATGCTGGCCATGGAAGTGGATTTTTCACTTCCGGCACAACGGGTGATCCGGGTATTGGAGTTTCTTGAGCTGGGCCCGGAGTTTATCTCCTGTCTGTTGGATCACTGGTGCCGGGAGAAGAACATTAGCTGGTCTTTATCCAGCCGGGCAAACCGATGCAAAATGGCTATATAGAACGCTGTAACGGATCGGTCAGGAAAGAACTGCTCAGCGCCAATGTATTCAATTCTCTGGATGAGGTCAGGAAAAAGCATGGAATAGATGGAAGATTATAACCGGGAAAGGCCCCATGAGGCACTTGGCTATCGGACTCCCGTTGACTTGTTGGAAGAGCTAAAATGAACATATCTTTTGCTTTTCCAACCGTTAAGCAGCGCAGAAGTGAATACGGAAAGCGGCCGCTCCTTCGATCTGAACGATTTTCTAAATCCAAACAAAATCAATACTGATTTCGCCACTGAATTAAAAACAAAACCCTAACTCGCTTAAAATTACTGAGTTAGGGTTTTTTCTTGTAGAGGGTGGGGGATTCGAACCCCCGGTACAGTTTAACCCGTACGGCAGTTTAGCAAACTGCTGGTTTCAGCCACTCACCCAACCCTCTATTCCGGTTAGCTCCTTGGCTAAAGTGTTGCAAATATAGTCCAATTGAAAAGAATTTTACAAGGACCAATACCTATACATGCATACTTTCCAAGAATTGGAATTAATTACCTGTAAATCAAGTCCAATATTTTTTGACTTGGAGCCGGTCGAGGGTCCTGTAAGCTGAGGTATGCCTTCAAATCTCCAAGAGCGTCTTTTATTCTGTTCGATCAACGTTAATTCGAATTGGTATTGATAGATGTTGGTTGACGATCCATTTGGGCTTTTTGGTGTTTTGCTCTCACAATACCCTCTGGAAATTGTATGGAGTGGACGATTTGGTGTTTTGCAATCCCGACTTGACCTTACTTTCTGGGTTTTGAAAGTTATGATCATCTCCTTTCTCTTTTTTGCTTTGTGGTTTTATTCTTCTGTGCCAGTAATAAGCTAGTATTATTAGAAAATTTGCCAAAAACGATCGGTAACATGATCTTCTTTAATCGGTTGTGGGTCGCCAAGATTGAGTTCTATGGTAAATTCGATGCCAGATACTTTCGCCTGAATATATTTTGGTTGAATGAAAAATGTCCTTAGTCGACAAGAATGCTTAATCTCCGTGGAACGCATGCTTTATTCCATTACCTTTTTTGGCCTCTTTTTCCTATATTCGCATTCGAAAAATCGAACCTAATATCCACTAAATATCCAAAACAATGGCTTTTGATATCGAGATGATCAAAGAGGTGTATGCCCGGTTTCCGGAGCGTATCGCAGCGGCGCGGAAGGCTGTCGGACGACCACTTACTTTGACTGAAAAAATTCTTTACGCCCACTTGTCCGAAGGTCCTGCTTCTCAGGCATATAAGCGAGGTGCTTCTTACGTTGACTTTCAGCCGGACAGAGTGGCAATGCAGGATGCCACAGCGCAGATGGCGCTGCTTCAGTTTATGCAGGCAGGCCGTGATCAAGTTGCGGTCCCTTCGACTGTTCACTGTGATCACCTGATTCAGGCGGAGATCGGAGCGGTAAAAGATCTTGACAAGGCCAAGGATAAAAACAGAGAAGTTTACGACTTTTTGGCTTCTGTATCCAATAAATATGGTATTGGCTTTTGGAAGCCCGGAGCAGGGATCATTCACCAGGTAGTTTTGGAAAATTACGCCTTTCCAGGAGGAATGATGATCGGAACAGATTCTCATACACCAAATGCCGGTGGTTTAGGTATGGTCGCCATTGGAGTCGGTGGGGCAGATGCCTGCGACGTGATGGCCGGATTGGCTTGGGAGCTTAAGTTTCCAAAGTTGATTGGTGTGAAGTTAACTGGAAAAATGTCCGGTTGGACATCTGCCAAAGATGTGATCTTGAAAGTGGCAGGTATCCTGACCGTAAAAGGCGGTACCGGTGCGATTGTTGAGTATTTTGGCGAGGGTGCTCGTTCGCTTTCCGCCACAGGAAAAGGCACCATCTGTAACATGGGTGCTGAGATCGGGGCTACAACCTCTATTTTTGGATATGATCAGAAATCTGCCGCTTATTTCCAGGGTACCGGACGTGCGGACATAGCAACCATGGCCGATGCGATCGCCGAGCACTTGACCGGCGACGACGAAGTATATGAGCAGCCGGAAAACTATTTCGACCAAGTAATAGAAATCAACCTTTCTGAGTTGGAGCCCCATGTCAATGGCCCATTTACCCCGGATTTGGCTTGGCCTATCTCCAAGTTCGCAGCTGCTGTTAAAGAAAACGGCTGGCCGGCAAAACTTGACGTCGGATTGATCGGATCTTGTACCAATTCCTCCTACGAGGATATCTCGAGAGCTGCATCCTTGGCACAACAAGCAGTCGATAAAAAACTGGTTGCTAAATCAGAATACACCATTACTCCGGGTTCGGAGCAGGTACGATTCACTGTAGAGCGTGACGGCTTCCTGGATACCTTTGGGAAAATGGGTGGTGTGGTCTTGGCGAATGCTTGCGGACCTTGTATCGGTCAGTGGGCTCGACATGGTGCGGACAAGCAGGAGAAAAACTCGATCATCACTTCTTTCAACAGAAACTTTGCGAAGCGAGCTGACGGCAACCCGAATACACACGCGTTTGTAGCGTCACCTGAGATCGTGACGGCATTGGCGATTGCGGGTGATCTGACGTTCAATCCCCTGGTCGATACCCTGACTAATTCAGATGGACTTGCGGTAAAACTAGACGAGCCAACCGGTCTGGAGCTTCCTACCAAAGGATTTGCTGTCGAAGATGCGGGCTATCAAGCTCCGGCGGAAGACGGTTCAAAAGTAGAAGTATTGGTAGATCCTGCTTCTGATCGTCTTCAATTGTTGGATTCTTTCACAGCTTGGGAAGGTACTGACATCAAAGGGCTGAAGCTTTTGATCAAAGCAAAAGGAAAATGTACAACCGACCACATCTCGATGGCGGGTCCTTGGCTGAAGTTCAGAGGCCACTTGGATAACATCTCCAACAATATGCTGATCGGCGCGGTGAATTATTTCAACGAGTCAACCAACTCTGTGAAAAATCAGCTGACGGGTGAGTACGGTGAAGTTCCAGCCACTCAACGCCACTACAAAGCTCAGGGAATCGGATCGATTGTCGTCGGTGACGAAAATTACGGTGAAGGTTCTTCCAGAGAACATGCCGCAATGGAGCCAAGATTCTTGGGTGTCCGTGCGATCTTGGTGAAGTCTTTCGCCCGTATTCACGAGACCAACCTGAAGAAGCAGGGGATGTTGGGTTTGACTTTTGCAAATCCGGCGGACTATGAACTGATTCAGGAAGATGATTCTATTGATATTTTGGGTTTGACGACATTTGCTCCGGGTAAGCCCCTGCAGATTGTACTTAATCACAAAGACGGTAGCAGCGATACGATCTCCGCCAATCATACCTATAATGAAGGTCAGATCGAATGGTTCAAAGCCGGAGCTGCCCTGAATTTGATCAAAGCAAAAGCGTAAATAAACGAGTACTAATGTGAAGCCGTGGCGTTGTCGCCACGGCTTTTTTCTATTTAATTAATGAAGAGTTCCTTGCCATCTTATTTGATTGCCTTAACGACGGCAATCCTGATGTTTCACTTGCTTTCAATTCCAGCTTTTTCTCAAGTAGAAAGCGATGAACGAGCCCTGATCAATGTGGACAAAGGCTTGAGTTTTTCTAAGGACTCACTGTTCAAACTCAACCTGCGATTCCGAATGCAAAACCGCTTCGGTATCAGAACTGAAAGTGGAAATGACCTGTCTATAGAGCAGACAGATTTCAGGGTTAGAAGACTGCGACTGCGACTGGACGGCTATGTACTCAGCCCAAAAATGCAGTACTACATCCAACTGGGATTCTCAAAGGCGGATTTGGACCTGGAGAGCGGGGGGTATGCGCAGCCAATCCGGGATGCAATGATCTATTATACGTTCAACAAGAACTTCTACGTGGGTTTCGGGCAAGGAAAGCTGCCTGGTAACAGAGAGCGTGTGGTCAGCTCCGGAAATTTGCAGTTTGCTGATCGATCTATCGCCAACGGTGTATTCACCCTGGATCGAGATTTTGGGTTTTTTGGATATTACACACTCCCTACTAAGGGACGGGCCGAATATCAGCTCAAAGGGGCGATCAATACCGGTGAAGGCAGAAATCCATCGCCGGGAGATGCAGGTTTGAGCTACACCGCGCGGTTTGAATACCTGCCATTTGGAAAATTCATCGACTCAGGAGACTATTCAGAAGGCGATCTTGAATTCGAACCAGTTCCCAAGCTGGCGATTGGCGTGTCCTATAACTACAACGACGAGGCCGTAAGGACTCGTGGTCAATTGGGTTCGGCACTCTATGAGGCGAGAGATTTGCAGGTTTTTATCGCTGATGCGATGTTCAAATACATGGGTTGGGCTGTGATGGGAGAGTATTTCCAGAGAGTAGCATCGGATCCCATTACTCAAAATGAGGATGGAGCAATTAGAACCGTCTGGGTCGGTAAGGGGAACAATATTCACCTGAGTAGGATGATTTCGAGAAAATCTGAATTGGCAGTACGGTATGCCTCGGTGAGACCTGATGAAGTGGTGAAGATGCAGGAACAGCGTCTGGAGGAAACTACTTTGGGCTACACAAGGTATATCAATGGGCACCGGATTAAGATGCAGGGGAACGTCGGCTATTCTTGGTCCAATAAACAAATCGAACTCGTTCAGACCAGCAATTTTTGGTTTGCGACCTTCCAGATAGAGTTCGGAATTTGATTTTCTACAAAAAAATGTATTTATAATAAGTATTTATTGCTACGAAATGCAAATTGCTGTATGTTTGCAAAGGATTGATAGCCATTGAGCTATTTATTCTTCAATAACGGCGGCAATTTCCTATTCAATGCAAGACAAGGGTATCAACAGTACATTCAAAAAGATTATTTACGAGTCATCTGAGATAGTCTTTCTTGCTGAGGGAACCTATCCGCATGCTATTTTTTACGCCAATAAATCCTTTGAGGAGAGGTTGGGTGGGAGTTTGAAAGACCGATCATTGGTCGGTTTGGGGCTGGACCTCAATGCCTTTATCTTCAAAGAAGAGTTGATCTTATCCCACGACAAGAGGGACTTTTCATTTAAGTTGAAATTGCCTCAGGATAGTGGGTCTGATTATTTTCTTTTTTATCAAGGGGAAGAAATTCAGACTCAAGGTCTTCCAGGTAAAAAGGAAACTTCCAAGTTTTTTGCCTCAAGTCGGGATCTGATCGGCGTCGGAAAGTTGGACTACATGACCTATTTGAATCCGACGGCTGGGCGAGTGTTGGGTTACGACATGGAAGAGTTGTTGCATGTCAATCTCTGCGATTTCATCCACGAAGGGGATCTCAGAAGGATTCAGGGAATCTGGGAAGTCGGCCAAAAAAGACTACAGAGCGAATTTTTT
Source organism: Algoriphagus jejuensis (assembly GCF_039523455.1). Lineage (NCBI taxonomy): Bacteria > Pseudomonadati > Bacteroidota > Cytophagia > Cytophagales > Cyclobacteriaceae > Algoriphagus > Algoriphagus jejuensis. The sequence goes on from NZ_BAAAFI010000049.1 coordinate 44,543, forward strand.
GAGGTAAGAATTAAGGCGAAGGACAACACCTTTCTGCATCTGGAATGCTCGGTACAGTTCAGCCTTAATTCCTTTTTGCTCATTGCCCGGGATATTTCTTATCGCGTCAAACAACAACTAAGGGATCAAAAACTTCTCAGTCTGAGAGAAAAGGCACCTGAACTGGCCAAGATCGGCAATTGGACGTTGGACTTGGCGAAAAGGCACTGGACTCCAGCTTCTGCTACGGAGACCATTCTTCGGTCATTGTTGTCAAAGGGTCATTCGTTCGAATCTGTCAGGGGAGTTTTCTTGGATCACATCAGCGGACTGGTTTCGTCACTTGTCTCGCAGCAGGAATTCAACGGCGTGTTGGCGATCACTGAAAGCTGTAAGTTAGGGTTCTCGGCCTGTTTATCCGAGGTGGATTCGTCTGAAGTGTATGGGGTGATCTGGGATGAAAGTACGGCCCAACAACTTCGTGCCGAATCAGAGTTGCACTTAAACCTTTGGATGGAAAGTCCGGAAGCGCTTATGCTCGTGGAGAGAAGTGGGGAAATTTTTCTTGCAAACAAAGAGGCAAGCCTCCTGTTTGGTTTTGGAAAAAGCGTGCCCAACCTCCATATGGGAAATCTGAATGTCTTGGCGGAGGGAGCCGGTCATTGGGCGGAGTGGTTGAACCCATCGACAAGTAACGGGGCTGTTTCTAGATTTTCCATGCATTTGCCCGGAGAGGATGGCCATATGTTGCCCTTGGAAGTAGGGTCAAGAAAACTTACTCTTAACAATGCTGAGTATATCGCACTTTCTTTTAGAAATATTTCTGAGAAGATCCATCTGGAAAGAAAAGTCGAGGCAAGTAGCGATTTTTTGGTCAATCTAACTGAGCAGGTTCCGGGCGGATTGTACCAGTTGGTGCTGAATTCCGAAGGGAAGATGAATTTTTCTTTTTTGTCCAAAGGCATCGAGACCGTACTTGGGCTTTCGCAGGATGAGATTCATCAGTTCACCGACATCTCGGCAATGATATCCAAAGTCCATCCACAGGATCTGGCCGCAGTCATCATGTCTTCTATCGCATCCGCCCGCAAGATGGAACCTTGGCAGTGTCAGTTTCGCGTCAAATCCGGAGGAGACGGCCTGGACTACCGCTGGGTAATGGGAGCGGCGAGACCTCAAGCCATGGAATTTGGCGAGATGGTTTGGTATGGATACTTGACCGATATTTCCAAGCAGAAGGAATTTGAAGCCAAACTCGATGAAGCAAGAATGGCCGCTGAGAAAGCAAACAAGATCAAGTCAGATTTTCTCTCCATGATCAGCCATGAGCTCAGAACTCCGCTCAATGCGATTTCGGGATCGGTGTATTCGCTTATCCACGAAGACCCGACAGAAAATCAAAAGTCAGCGCTCAATACAATCAATTTCGCAGTCGATAATTTGATCATCATGATCAATGACCTGCTTGATTTCCAGAAAATCGAGGCAGGGAAATTGACCATTGAGCACCATTCGATGAACCTGAAAAGCCTGATGGAGCAAGTAGTCCAAGGCCTGTCTTTCCACGCCAAGGACAGCGGAAATCATTTGGCATTGCATCTTTCCGAAGAGACTGATGTAAATGTAAGGGCTGATAAGACCAGACTTGCACAGGTAATGAACAACTTGATCACCAATGCGCTCAAGTTTACCCATGAGGGCAACATCGAGGTGAAGATTGAGGTTTTGGGACAGATCGGAGATCGAATTCGTGTGCATTGTTCCGTTGAGGATACCGGAATCGGAATTGCACCCGAGCACCGGGAGAAGATTTTCAACGACTTTGACCAGGTGAAACCGACTTTTAACTTGAAGTATGGCGGCACCGGATTGGGGCTCTCGATTACCAAAAAACTCCTGAACCTTATGGGAGGTCATATTCAGTTGGAATCCGAGCTTGGGAAAGGAAGTCGCTTCTATTTCGAGCTTGAGTTTGACCTTGTGCAGGAAGTGGAGATCCAGACTCCAATCAATGGAAATCTGAAGGGATCTAGTGATAGCCTACACCTATTGATGGCAGAGGATAATGAAGTGAATGCGTTGGTTTTGGGTAAGATTATCAAAAAGTGGGGCTATACTTTCAATCGGGTCTACAATGGGAGAGAGGCTTTGGAGGCAGTTCGAATCGGGGCCTATGACTGCGTACTGATGGATATTCAGATGCCCGAGATGGATGGCTTTGAAGCAACCATGGAGATAAAGAAATTCTCAGATACTCCAATAATAGCCCTGACGGCAGCAGCCAAACTGGAGATCATCGAGCGGATTGATGGGTGTGAATTTGAAGGTTTTGTTGCCAAGCCGATAGACGCCGACGAGTTGCTTAGAAAAGTCAAAGAAGTGACGGCCGCCCGCTATCATAGCGCCTGAGCTTTCTGATAGTATTCTTGCACAAGCTCCATATCAGGGTAATTTTTCGCAAGCTCATTCAAATAACTTAAGGCGGAGACCTTGTCCCCGATCATGACATAGTAAATCCCTTTGTTTCGAAATGCGAACGGGTTTTTTGAATCCATCTGAATGCTTTGATTGATTAATTCCAAGCCTTCCTCAAGTTTGCCTAGGAAGAGAAGATAGAGGCCCTTGTTATTGTAAAAGTACGCCTGTCCCTTCTCCAGCGCGATCGCCTTTTCGATCGATGTCAGCGCCCCGTCCAGGTCATTTTTTCCGAATAGAATCATCGATTTAAGGTTGTGTAGATGAGGCTCCGATGGGTTGATCTGCTCAGCTTTGAGTAGCATATCCATAGCAGCTTCGTATTTGTGCTGATAGTACAGGATCGTGGCTTGGTTGACTAGGAGGTCGGAATTTGTGGGCTCTAGACTCGATGCTTTTTCAAAAGCTTCGAGTGACGAGGAATAGTTTTTGAGTTTTTCTTGGCTCAATCCTACAAGAAAGTGAGACTTCCAGTTGTCTGTGTCGAGCTTGATGAGACGTTTTGCGTCTTCCTCAGCTTTGTAAAATTCCCCATTGTCCAAGAAGGTGAGTCCTCGTTGAAAGATCGCTTCAAAATAATCCGGACGATATTGAATTGCTCTGCTCAAATCCGAGATTGCTTCATCCAACTGTATGAGTTGGAGATGAGCCATGGCTTTATTGTAATACGCGTCGGCGTACGAGGAGTCGAGCGTAATCGCCTCATTGTAGAAATTGATTGCTGATTTGGGATCGTTTTCCTCCAGTTTTTCATTGCCTTTAAGCAGGAATCGTCCCTTTTTGTCTTCTAGGCTGTCGCAACTGCTCCCAGCCAGGAGGCATATTCCTAATAAAATTCTAATCTTTAGGTTCATCTTTTGGTAACTCCTTAATTTTTTCTTTTTCTTCTCCCATTAGCAAGGCATACGGTTTGGTATTTTCGGCGAGTTCAAAAATCTCCCGAAGAACTGCCATCATCGGGATGACCAAAACCATGCCGGCTACACCCCAGATGGCGGCACCGACCAATAAGCCTAGAAAGGTGATGAAAGCATTCAGGTTTACATTGCCTCCGACGATTTTTGGGGTTAGAAAGTTACCTTCCAATAGCTGGATTCCTTGATAGCAGGCGAAAATTGCGAGAGGGTAAAACAAGCTGTCCATCGTCAAGAACGCATAGACGATCGGTAGCAATACGCCAAAAAACGGTCCTACGTAGGGGATGATGTTCAGAATTGCACCGATAACGCCGAAGAAGATGGCATGTTTGATTCCTATTATAGAGTAAGCGATAATATTTAGGATCGCAAGGATGACCATGACTTTTCCTACACCGACAATGTAGCTTTGGATTACTTTTCTAAGATTGGAAATTCGTACTCTGACCAGCGTGGGGTCACGATCCCGATACACCATGACCATCATGTTGACCAAGTGGTCTCGATATAGCAGAAAGAAAAACATGAATACCGGAATCAAAATCAAGCCTGACAGTGATCCGATCGAATTCAATGCAAAAGCCGAGATACTCTTGCTGTTTTCATTTAAAATGGTGAGTAAGTAGTCAGATTCTATTTTTTCCGACAGGTTTTCATTGATGCCAAAATTCTCAAAAGTCCATTCGTCCAAATTGGCCGCAACCGATACCAGACGCCCAGACACGTCGTCAAAATCCTGGGTAAAATTGACGATGTTGTTCACGATAAAACTGATCAACCCCACAGCCAACGTAATCATCAGCAGCAGCGAAATGATGCAGCTTAGCGTTCTTGGGATCCGGTATTTTTCCAAAAACATACTGATCGGAGTAAACAGAATCGCAAAGAAACCTCCCATGAAAAGCGGTATCAGTAGGCTGCGCCCGACGATCAAGCAAAAAACCAAAACTATGATGAAAAGCATGACAAAAAGCGCTTTCAAAAACGCAGGCATTTTTGTGAAGACGGAATCCATAAAGGCAAACATTAGGTTTTAAAAAAGATAGTGCTAATCCGGTGATTTTGCAATTAAGACGTCAGGAGCCCAGAGCGTCTCAATAGTGCTTCCGGTTTTGGATCGCGTCCCCGAAATCGTCTGTAAAGTATGCTTGGATGCTCGCTTCCCCCTGCTGATAGAACATTTTTTTCAAAGGCAAGAGCCGTCATTTGATCAAAAATTCCCTTCTCCTGAAAGAGTTCAAATGCATCGGCATCCAGCACTTCAGCCCATTTGTAGCTGTAGTAGCCCGAGGAATATCCTCCTTGGAAGATGTGAGAAAAGCTCGTACTCATTAGCGTGCCCGGTACTTTCGGTAGCAAATCGGTCTTTTTCATCACCTCTTCCTCAAACGCTTCGACATGAACTATTGCCTCTGGATTGGCACTGTGATAGGCCATGTCCAGGAGACCAAAGCTAATCTGCCGCAGGGTCATGTAGCCCTGTTGGAAATTGGCCGCATTTTTTATTTTTTCGATCAACTCAGCCGGGATCGTTTCTCCGGTTTGGTAGTGCTTCGCAAAAAGATCCAAGCAGGCCTTTTCGTAGCACCAATTTTCGAAGATCTGAGAGGGAAGCTCGACAAAATCCCAAAATACGCTCGTGCCGGAAAGCGACTCATAAGTGCCTCTGGCCATCATGCCATGAAGCGCGTGTCCAAACTCGTGAAACAAGGTCGTCACCTCATTGAAGGTCAATAGACTCGGCTTGCTTTTGGTCGGTTTGGTAAAGTTGCAGACAATGGAGACATGCGGTCTGTGATCTTCGCCATTCTCGGTGCTTTGACCACGGTAGGAGGTCATCCATGCGCCGTTTCGTTTTCCTGGTCTTGGGAAAAAATCGGCATAGAATACCGCTAGATGCTTTCCGCTTCTATCATTAACCTCGTAGGCAGTGACCTCAGGATGATAGACAGGGATTTCGGGATTTGGGACAAAGGTAATACCGAAGAGATTTTCTGCGGTCTGAAAGACACCATCGATGACTTTCTCAAGCTGGAAATAGGGTCTGAGCAGTTCATCATCCAGCGCATATTTTTCCTTCTTGAGAAGCTCAGAATAGTAACCAAAATCCCAGCGAGCCAGTGCTTCCAATCCATCCGTTTTTTTGGCAAACTCCGCGACTTCTTCTACATCCGCTTCGGCCTTAGGTTTGGCTTTATGCAAAAAGGACTCCAGGAAGTCCATGACGGCTTTGGGACTTTTGGCCATTCGTTCTTCCAGGACAAAGTCCGCATGGGACGCGTAGCCGAGGAGATTAGCGCGCTCATGGCGCAGGCGAAGCAGTGCTTGGATCGTTTCTTTATTGTCCAACTCATCACCCTTTGCTGCTTTGGTGTTGTAGGCTAGATATAGTGTTTTTCGTAGTTCGCGATTTTTGGCGTAAGTCATCGCAGGAATGTAGCTCGGGTAGTCTAGCGTAAATGCCCATTTTCCCAGCTCACCTTTTTCTTCGGCGATCTGCGCTGCAGCTTCCTTGATGCCTTCCGGCAAACCTTCCAAGTCCCGCTCGTCTTCCACCAAGTGAACGTATTTGTTGGTCTCAGCGAGGACGTTTTCCCCAAATTTCAAGCTCGACTCAGCGAGTTGACGGTCGATTTCACGCAGCTTTCCGGCGTCTTCGCTACTGAGTTTTGCACCGTTTCGGACAAAAGACTTGTAGGTCTTTTCTAGCAAGGTCGACTGCTCAGCGCTGAGGTTGAGATTTTCTTTTTCTCCGAAAACCTGCGCCACTCGCTGGAATAGCTCCTGATCCAACAATACATCGTTGGAGTGGGCGGTCAACAGCGGAGAAATTTCCCGCGCCAGTTTCTGGATTTCGTCGTTGGTCTCGGCCGAGTTGAGGTTAAAAAAAATGGAGGAAACGATACCTAGTTTTTTTCCTGATCGGTCGAGCGCTTCGACGGTGTTTTCGAACGTGGGCAGTGCCTCAGCCTTGATTTTCTCGATTTCAGCTTTGGCCAATTGGATCGCTGTCTTGATTGCGGGAAGGTAGTGTTCGGTTTGGATCAGGTGAAAAGGTGCGGTATCAAAGGGAGTGGCAAAATCAGCCAAAAGCGGGTTGTTCATGGAGGAGGGTAATCGTTTGATTGCTTAACTAGGGGCGATCCATTTCGGTTCGAGCAGGTGCCCTACTTTTTTTAATTCAGCTTCTAATTTACCGATTTGTTCAGTAAAGCTCTCCAATTGCCAAGGATGGAAGGGGATATTTTTTGATTCCTCGACGTGTTTCCGATAAGATGCGAAGTCGCCAAGACCGAAATATGACTCCGCCCGATTGACCAATATCCAATATTTCTGACTGCTGTAGTATTCCTGAAGTTCCTGTCCGTCTTTGGTGCCGTCGTTGATGAGGGCTTGGTCATTTTTTTCTTTTTCCTGAATTAGTTTCCAGTCTCGATCACAGAGGTACAGCACCCGCTTCCAGGTTCGCTGCGCAAAAATCAGATCAGCGATTCGGTCCTGATCGGAAATGGCAAGATTGGATGTAGCGTGATATACCAGAGTCATCGCCAAGTTGATGCCGTTATATCGGTTGTTGAGCAGGTAATAGCTCCGCTGGTAATATAGGATAGACTCCTCGAGGTGCGACTCACCTTCGCCGCATTCGTAGAGCTTTTTCTCCACTGCTGCCGCAGATGAGACGGTCTCCGGATCATTGCTGGTGTCTAGATGGATGGATTTGAGTAGGGCCAGCGACTCATAGAGTGAGGTGACCAAATCTGGTTGGGCGGCTTTGTAGGTCGTAAACGCCAGGCGGTGAGTTAGGTAGGTGTCTTTCTGGCCGGAATTACTGGTGGACAGCAAAGCCGCTGTTTGAAAAAGGTTTTTAGCCTTTGCAAATTCCTTGGTTTCGATGGCATCTTCGGCTTCTTGGATGATCAGAGAAAGGGCTTTTCCGATCTCCGGCGCAGGTTCAGTTTTGACCGATTCGGTGACCGCCCTTTCGATTTGCTTCTGTAGCTGGGGAGGGATGAGCGCGTGTAGGTAGGTGTAAACGGGACTGTCGGCTTCTGTTTTGTCCAAAACGGTTTGGATTACATTTCCAAGGGCCGCTCTGAATCGTTCTACCTCCTCATAGTCTATTGCATCTCCGAGGTGTTGATAGCTGTGAATAACCACGTGATTGAGGTCAAATGGGTACACGAGCTTGTTTTCCGAAATTACAATCGTGGTAAAAGGCCGAAGTGCATGCCTGATTCCCAATTCATAAAGCGCATTTGCATTGAGTGTAGAGAGGTCCGCAATCACGAGATCCGCCTGCAGCAACTCCTGATACATCTGCACATCGATGGATCCGGAATGGGTGATTTCGTCGGCGCGAACGCATTCGATTCCCTTGGATTCAACCACCGGTTTGATCAGGAGCCGGTAGGATTTGTTCAGATCTAGCTTTCGTCCGTTGATGTAGTCGGTTTTGATTCCGAAACCCATGACGACAAAGCATCTTTTTTTAGTGCTTTCCATATCAAAAAACTTGCTTTTAGAGTGTGTAGGATAGCCACAATTATTCTGAAAGGCAAGGGTTTAGGAAAGCATTTTCCGAATCTTCTAATGGATAAAAAAAACCGGGCATATTAGACCCGGTTTTGAATGTTAGAAATCGAAATCACAACTCATTGCTTCCATTCCGATCGGCGCACCGTCAGGTGTGTTCAGTGTCTGCTGCGGTGTCCATTCTTCCGGTAGCTCAAGAAATGCCTCAATCTTGTCAGAAAGGTAAGTTCTATGAGCAAGCAATACCCCGCTGCCGCTGGTCATGTCGCTTATTTTGTCGAGCTGCATTCTCGTGATTGCCCGTACTGTTTGAGACGCATTGCCATCTTTGGAAAGCGCAATGAGTTGATCAGTCATCTTTGCCTCGGTCATAAGCTTGATCTCATCCTTCAATCCTCCCGGAAGGGTATTGGAAAAGACCGCCGAAGTGACTTGGTTCAGCACGTCTTGTAAGCCGGGCAAGGTCTTATCCTGAAGATTTTGGAGGTAAATTCTGTTCACTCTGCCACTTTCAAAGAGGAAATTGAGTGTTGCATCGACGACGTTTTCTGCCGGAGCGATCGGATCAAAAGTCGGTCCGGTACGGGATGGGAAGGTCTCTCTGTTTCGGCCGTATCCATACGGTCTTGGAGGGATCAGTGCCAAAATGTGCGCAGGTACTTCCAGCTGGGCCGGGGAAATCGTCGTCAACAAGGCGCTGAGTGCATCCATTTGATCCTTCGCAGGAATCCATTTTTGCTCGGGCTGGTTATCCCCTTTGATCTTGTAGGTATAGTCCAAGCCACCGATCACCTTGCTTGTCGCTTCGATCTGGAAGCGGTGCATGAGGTAAAGTGGCACAAACACTTCTTCAAGCAAAGCCTGAGGTTCGCCGGTTTTGATTGCATTTAGACCAAATGTTTTCATCCGATTTTCCCTCAGCTTGAGCATGCGCATCAATTCCCCGGATGCAGTCGTCCCGTTGTCCCAGAGGTGAGAGCGTGGATGTACTCCGCTTGGGTTTCTGGAGTCCGAATCGGTGATAAACTCAAAGCCTGCAGCGTAGGTGTCTTCCAGGGTTTTCTCCAAAAACTCTGCTTCGCTCTGTCCAGCGGACGGCGTGCCGTAGCCGTATTTGATCGCCCATTTGTCCCATTCACCGATTTTCAGGTCATAGGCCTGACTGAAGTCGAGTTCTCCATTTGCACTTTGGGTAATTAGCGGATGCGGATAATCCATCACCGACGCGCGATTGTTTGGAGAAGTGGCGTAGCTGTGAGCCACACCGATGGTGTGACCGATCTCATGAGCAGAGAGTTGCTTCAATCGATCAAGCGCCATTTGCATCGCCTTTGGATCGGCAGGTTTTCCTTCTTCGAAAGGCTGTAGCAGTCCCTGCGCGATCAAATAATCCTGTCTCACGCGAAGGGAACCCAGAGAAACGTGGCCTTTGAGGATTTCTCCCGTTCTCGGATCTCTCACGCTGGAGCCGTAAGACCAACCTCTCGTGGAGCGGTGCACCCATTGGATTACATTGTATCGGACGTCCATCAGGTCGAGGCCTTCGGGAGCGAGTTCCACACGGAAGGCATCTTTGAAACCGGCAGCTTCAAAGGCCTGCGCCCACCAGTTGCCACCTTCGATGAGTGCGGATGCGACTGGCTCAGGAGTTCCTCGGTCGAGGTAATAGACGATAGGTTCGACCACTTCAGAGACTGCGGCATTGGGATCCTTTTTCTCCAATCGATGTCTTGAGATAAATCGCTTAATCAAAGGCTCATCGATAGGTGTGGTATAATCCTGATAGCTGATGGAGAAAAATCCCCCGCGAGGATCAAATTCTCTCATCGCATAGAGTTCTGGAAGCTCGATGAAGGAATGCCTCATCCGTACGGTAACCGCCTCTGGCGTCGGAGTCACCGATCTGAGGTAGCCTCCGGCGCCTGTTCCGGTGAGCGTGATGGTCGCTTCTACTTCGGTGTTCTGGGGGAAGTTTTTGGTGGTGGGGAAATATAACCCTGACCTGCTCGCGTCCACTCGGTAGCTTCCTTGGCGGGATCTGGTGAGGGATTCTCCTACACCATGGGCATCCTGCAGGTAGAAGTTGGTGGCATCCACGATCAGTTTGTCGCCATCTTTTTGTACCACCTCAAATCCCCAAAGGATAGATTCTGCAAAGGCATCTTGGATAGATTTGGCCTCGTAGGGATTGTCAGTGTAGGCTCTGAATCCGAGGTTTTTGTGAACCAAAAAGACTTTGTTGCCAGTCTTGCGGAATTCGACCAAACGATCATCGCCAAGTTGGCCCCGATCCAGGCCGATGTCGTTAGACCCGACGCCAGCAGTCAGCGAGTTGACGTAGAGAAACTCTTGGTCCAGGTTGGAGATTTCGAGATAGATTTTGCCTTTTTCCTCATCGAGATAAAAAGGCACGAATCCTTCGTTTTTGTTGAATTTGCTCAAGTCGAGGTTTTGTGCGAAACCTGCAAAAGCACAAAGCATCAAAATAGTGAGTAGGTAAAGTGGTTTTTTCATAAGGTATTTAGCTTTGTCCCAAATTATCAAAAACCATAAGGACTGCGTCACCACTAGTGGAATATCATTTTAGAAAATAGCGGAGCATGAACGCGGTGTCGGTCTGTTTGGAGCCGCCAATCTCCTGAAGACCGCTGCTAATGACCTCCCGATCAGTATAGGAAGTCCGTGAGAAACGAAGGTAGGCGGTCAATTTAGGAGTGACTTGGTATTGACCGAGTAGGTAATAGCGCATGCCCTGACCCGAAAAGGCCGGGATCGAAAACGTCCAAAGTACATTGTTTTCGAAGGCATACAGCCGGTTGTCGTAGGTGTCGGTATCGAAAAGGGCTACTCGGCCGGTCAGTCGCCATTTTTCTTTTCCATACTGCACATCCTGAAGGATCATGAAGCCATGGGTGATTTCCTCCTGGATTTTCACCCGACTTACCAAGACCCGTGAGCGGATGAAAAGGTCTCTGGTGAGATGGCTCTCCAGACTGAGGGTGCCATTTAGTTTTTTGACCGGTTGGACGAGATAGGGTAGAGCTTGTTGGCCGGAGTCACTCAGATTTCTGTCTTTCTGTTCTTGGCGAATTTGGATGAAAGTGATCATGCTTCTGGTCGGTTGGTAGCTGAGCCTGCCGAGCCATTCGTAGCCTGAGGAGGGGGCATATACCCGGTACTTAAGCCAGGGAAATTTGAAATAATCGTAATAGGCGTTGATTTTCCAGCGCTTTTCAGGCCTGATCTGTAGGCCCAGATAGATGCCCTGCTCGTTGATCGGACGGGTGCTTTCTGAGAAGCCGGAGGCATAGAAGCTGTGAAAGTTTCGGTCGTATTTTCTCCAAAGGAGTGAGAGATCAATCTGCTTGCTAAGACTGCTGACAAAGCCGAGGACGGTGCCACTTCCTCCGCTTTGCGAAAGGGCGGATTCGCCGAAAAGCAGGAAGTTTTTCCAGTTGTAGTTGAAATAAAGGCTGGAAACCAGATTGCTTTGTCCGGCAAATTCGAATCGGTTGTACACTTCGGGTGTCTTGATCCATGGACGGTCAAACCTCGAAAACAGCGCGTTGGCTCCGGATTGAAACTTTCCGGAAGGATGGGAATACTGCACATTTCCGCCAAGATTGGTCTCCTGAAATTGGTTTTTGGTAGAAAGCTCGCTGGGGGTTCGATGCAGGCCTGATTGGTTCAATGTGCTGATAATTTCGCTGGCTGATTCTAGGCTGTCTAAGGATGATGTAATCCTTCCGTCTCTGGCAGCATGAGAAGCCAGCAGGGTAGCTTGCCAGTTTTTGAACTGCCTCGTAGCCCCGACACCTCTGAAAAAACCAAACTCCATCGCGGCGGTGTAGGGCAAGATTCCAATGCTACTACGCCGAACTGTCGGCACCGTCTCGGCTCCTTTGCCTAAAGCATAACCAGCACCGAAAACCAATCCCTGTCCAAATGATGCTTGAAAATCTCCCAAGGCGATGGTCTTCCATCTGCCTACGAAGTATCGGGTGAAGTGGAATGAGAGAAAGTTGAAGCCATAGCGGGCTGTCTTTCCGTCCCAGGCGAATTGTTCGCCGGCGTCTTTGTCCAGAGTCAAGCCCATGCTGAAGTCTCGGGCATGTTGGATTCTAAATCGCAGGTATACCGTGTTGGGATCACCAAGGTAGCGACTGGTGAAATCGCCTGCGGAGTTTGTGGTGGCGGGTGTAAAGCCTTTTCTGGTTTCCCAAGTCCGCTGGTGGCGAAATAGGATGTAAGCTTGCTCTTCGCTTTTGACCCGCTGCCAAAATCGCTGACTTTTCTTTCCCGTGTCTCCGATGCTGATAAATGGAACGAGTTTTTCGATGAGTTGAAGGTCAAACTCTGGGACGGCCTGCAGCTCATAGATCGACAGAAGCGCTCCGAATTCGTTGCGGTAGCTGATCAGTTGGCTGACCTGTGAGGGGTTGAGGAGGTAGGTGGCCTGCAATACTTCTGCGTCCGCCCGGTTGATGTCGATCGGATTGAGGTAAAGCTGGAAGAGCACTTCATAGATCGATTCGTAGTCCATATCCTCTTCCTGAACGGGGAAAAGTCGCTCGACAAATGCCTCCATGTCGATCGGGTATTTTGGAGGACTCTGGGAGAAGGCTAAAGTAGGCAGCATCATCGCCGCAACTATTCCCCAGACCCCTTTCATTTCTCAGTCAGTTTCAACACCAGGCTCACATGATGCGTGCGACCCAAGGAGGAGTTTTGTCCATAGGCATAGTCAAATCCGAATCGATTTTTTCTTATGCCGAGTCCGAAACTGAGTCTACTTGGATTACTGTTGACGCCAGTCCTGAGGATGATCCATTCTCTGAGTTCATACTCGATTCCAACTTTGAAGATCGGATCCAGTTCGACATCTTTTTCTAGCTCAGCCAAGACTCTTAGTGATTCGATGGGCAAATAGGAAACGCCAAGCTGGACGGCAGTTGGGAGTCTTTGTTCACTGTTTTGGCTGATTTTTGCACTGTTGAGATTGGAGAAGTTTGCACCAAGGAAAAATTTTGGGCCTAGTTCGGCAACTCCGCCTAGGGAAAAAAGGACGGCGTTTCCGTTGCCAAAGCCCTCGATCTGGGTTTGAAACCACTCTACCTTTGCGCCAATGCTGACGATGCCAAGGGTATTCGAAAAGCCAAGTCCGAACAATTGCTGGTTGAAGAGTTTTCCTCCAAAGCGTGATACACCAAGTCCGAGGGTTCCGAACTCATTTTTCCACGCTAAAGCCAAATCCACGGTCGTCAACTCCGGAAGTCCGTACCGATGGTCGAAGCCAGCTGAAATTTCGGTTCCTTCGATGCGATCCATTGCGCCGACATTGTTGAAATAAGTCCAAGAATCGGGGAGGAAAATTTTGGCATTGCCCATGCCTTGACTTCTGGCTCCATGGGCTTGGGAGACGGGGTCAGTTTGGGCGATACAGAGGGGAATCGCCCAAAACCAGAAGCTTAAAAATAGGAGTGGCTTCATCAGGTTCAAAAAAAATAGCTGAACCTAATTTAGTTAAAATTTAAAATTAAGTGATGAACAAACGGAAATTAAAAAGCGGCTTTGAAGTTGAAGAAGAAGTTCCCTTCTCCTTGGTTGTTAAGGGAGTATTCAAACCTCAGTACCATGTCATAGATCGCCACGACGTCGATACCTGCCCCGTACCCAAATAGGTATTTGTTAGTAAGTCGGGCATTTTCGGGAATGTTGTTCCTGTCTGTTACGCTTCCGTGATCAAAATTTGCACTCAGGTAAGCCTTGAAGGGAATGGTGCTGAACTGATCCAAAGGCATAAATCTGGAGATGTCAAATGACAAGTCAAAGAGCTTGTAGCGAAGGCTGTTTTTTTGCACGTACAGTTGCTGTCCTTCGATGACGTTCAGTTCATAGCCACGGATAAAATTGGGCGAATAACCGATCCCCCTGACTAAGGTATAGGGTTGCTGTGGGCTGAGAAACCACACACCGGTCAAGCCTGCGGCGAAGTGGAATTTGTCACTGATTGGGAAATATTTATTGGCCACGATGTTGACTTCAACCTCATCCAAGTCCTCGGTGTAGATGATGCCGTACTTCGTGGCTGTGAACTGTAGATATTCCCCCTGCGTAGCGTAGGCCGCGACGTTTCTGTTGTCATGTCGGAAAGAATACTGGAGATAAAGATACCGCAGGTTGTTGTTTTCGTTGTTTTGCAGATAGTCTGGGTTTTCCGTCAATACTTCTGGATTGATCCACGTATAGTTGTATCCAAGCGTCAGGAAATGGTAGTTGTAGAAAGTCCTCCGGTAGGTATATCTCAGCGCTGTCGCGAAATTTTTTCTCAACACACTTTCGGTGTCATTGGTAAAGAAGACTTGGCGGTTGTTTTCAGACTTGATAGGAATCGTTTTCTGGTCAGCATAGGTCAGCTGGACAGCAAGGCCATGATTTTGTTTTTTGTCGATGTAGGGTTTGGAATAGAGGATGTCGAGGCCTTTGGTGAAGCCCATTTGCCCGGAGAATCGAAGCTTTTCGTTTCTACCGCCCACATTACTGTGACTTAGTTTTAGTCCGTAATTGACCCGGGACCAATCTCTTCCCTGGTTTGTCCACCATTCTGTAAAGTTTCTATCGGCCAGCTGGAAAATGACGGAAGGCAAGACATACCAGCGTTCTTTAACCGATATCAGGATCTCGACCTCATTGTCTCCGGTGAAAAGCGGGGTGACTTCGACCTGCGTAAATAGCCTTAGATTGTAGATTTTTTGCTGATCGGCTTGGATGATCCCCATGAATGTCTCCCAATCGTAGAAGAAGTCGGTCGTGAAATCCAGCTCGCGAAGAATGACGTTTTTCTGCGTTTTTTCATTCCCGATGATAAAGATGTTGTTGACCCTTACACTGTCAGGGGTAGGCGGATTGCTGGGGCTCAGGGAAGTGTCCTGAGCTTTGATCTCTCCAATGCTCACCAGAAAGACTAAGAATGTAATGGTGAGTATGTTTTTGAAAATAGAAACCAAAGGAATTCTAATTGAGTAATTTTGGTTGCACCTCTGCAAACCAGCCCAAAAGGTATAACAAATGTTTAAAACCTACTTGAGAAAGATCGTCCTATTTCCCATTTTGGTTTACCAATACGTGATTTCGCCGCTGTTCCCGGCAAGTTGCAGGTTCACGCCGACGTGCAGTCAATATATGATCGACGCGATTAAGAAGCATGGAGTAATAAAGGGAGGATTCTTGGGATTCAAAAGAATTGGTCGCTGCCATCCCTGGGGAGGGCATGGTCATGATCCTGTTCCTTAAGACTTCTCCAGCTTGAATCCTTTTTTCAACGCCATCGTGACGAGTACAATCCCAGCCAGTACCAGCGGGACGCTCAGGATTTGGCCCATATTGAACTGCATGGATTGCTCAAAGTCCACCTGAACTTCCTTGAGGAATTCCCAGACGAAACGCATCCCAAAGACAGAAATCAGGAAAAGTCCCAACAGCAACCCATCGGGGAGCCTTGATTTGAATTTGTTCCAAAGTGCAAACAGGATCAGGAAAATCACGAAATAGGAAAGTGACTCATAGATCTGCGTTGGATATTTGGTGCGACCAAAGGTTTTCACCGTCACGAGGTAGCCATCCGGCTGCTCTACAATTTCGAAATTGAGAGGATTTTCCACCGATTCGGCAAGGTATTCTTTGGACGATCTGAATTGGGTCAGCGCATATTTGATATCTCGTTCCAAGATACTCGAAAGGTCTTCTTTGGAGAAGTTGCCCTTGTTGATCTTCAATTCAAAGTTTACAGGTACGATTCCATTGCCCTGCAATTCTCCTGCGCGATCTTCCGGTTTGTAGGCATCGATGTATTCAAAAGGAACCTTGAGCGTCTCCAGGATTTCCTCTGCGTCACGGGCAAAGACATAGCCACTGTCTGTTCCAGTATCTTTTCCCCCGATCTCGGAGTTCATCAGATTGCCAAAGCGAATCAAAGCTCCCGTCATGGCGGTGACGATCACGATCCGATCGACTACCCAGAGGTAGCTTTGTCCCGGAGTTCTTTTAGAATAAAGCCAAAGTGCAAAGAGGATGGCGATGGCTGCTCCATGCGATGCCAAGCCACCTTCCCATACTTTCAGGATGTCTATCGGATTGCTGAGGTATTTTTCCGGTTCGTAAAAAAGGACGTGGCCCAGTCTCGCTCCAATGATGGTAGCCAAGACCATATAGATGGTCAGTTTATCCACTAAGGTTTCGTCCTGACCTTCTTTCCTGAAAAAGTAAACCATGAATTGTTGGGAGATGATGAAACCCAAGGCGAAAAGTAAACTGTACCATCTCAGTCTCTCAAAACCGGCAAAAACCGCCTGATTGGGATCCCATACTACATAACTCAGAAAAGATTCAAGCATAATATCTGATTAGAATTGGTCTAATTGTTCAAGTTCTTCGGTATAGCCTCCAGAAAGAATCGGAAAGCGATACCAAGTTTTCGGGTCGACGTTGAATTCGTCTAGGTGAAAGGATGGAGCCAAGCGTTCACGCTTCCATTGGTTTCTCGACCAAAGTCGGAAGAATTTTTTGATATAGTCCTTCAAAACGGATTCCTCAATCTCAAGTTCTTCCTTCAAAATAAGAAAAACGTCCATCGGAGATCTTCTGTCACGAATCGCCAAGCGTTCGATTTCCACGATGATAGCGTAGGGCATGAGATCCTTTTCGTCTGTCTGCGTTCGCTCCAGTGGTCGCAACTCGGCGGTAGGGGTGAGTGAGTTGACAAACGAAAGTCCGGGTCTATTCAGATTTTTCTCCGCCCAGTGCAGCCAGTGTAGGAGAAAGTGCTTGTCCACGGCGGCGATAGGAGAGATGCTTCCGCTGGTGTCGCCATCCATCGTCGCATAGCCGACATCACCTTCACTTCGGTTGGAAGTGGAAAGCAAAAGGGCATTGCCCAAGTTGGCAAGCATCCAAATGATCGGAGATCGGGAGCGCGCCTGAATGTTTTGAAGCGTAATGTCATCCTGCTCCCAAGTCAGCTTGCGACCGATGGCGGCTTCGATTTTTTGGGTGTAGGAGTTTACCTCTTCATCAATAGTCCAGGAGTAGAACTTCGCCCCGAGACTTTCAGCCAGTGCTTTGGCGGAGTTGAAGGTGTCGTCAGAGGAGTTTTGGGTTCCTTGGTAGGCTGTCGTCAGGAGTTCACCGACCAGCTCTTTCTCGGGATTTTCTGTTTTGGGAGAAAAGACGATGCCCAGTTTTTTTACAAACAGTTCCAATCCCAGTTCCGCGAATCCACGTCTGACCATTTCGGCAACCAATACGGCAATCGTCGAGGAGTCTGCTCCTCCCGAAAGTGAAAGGACAAATCCGCTACTTTTGCTTTTACGCAGGTAGTCAAAAAGCGCAAGCGATGAAGCTTGGACAAACTCCAATTCCTTGGATTCTATTGGGGCGATACCCTGCTCTTTTTCCTCCAACTCAAAAGTCAATAGCTGAAAATCATGAAAGGAAAGCAGTTGGTTTCTGGCCAATAAAATCCCGGATTTGCCGAGTAGAATCTCGCCGTCGAAGATCATCCGTCCGGCTTCGTTGCCCAGCAGATTGACGTAGCAATAATAAGTGTCGAAAGTCTCCGAGCTAAATTCGATCAATTCACGGCGCTCCGCGGACTTTTTCATCGCAAAATGAGAGGCGCTGGGATTAAAGATGAGATCGACTTTTCGCTCGCAAAGACGGTATCCGGGACGTGCTTCCCCTCTCCAGGCGTCTTCGCAGATTTCAAAACCGTAGTGAATATCTTTGTGTCGAAAAGTCATATCTCCGAAAGGGATTTTTTCGCCCTGAAATTCGAGATCGATGACCTGGTTTGCTTGCCAAGGGGTGAACCATCGAAACTCGTAATGTACGCCGTCGATGGCCATGAATTGCTTGGCGACAAAGCCTTTCAGTTTAGCATTTTCGATCACAGCAACCGTATTGTAAACTTTGTCCTGAATTCGGACTGGAAGGCCCACAGCGACGGTGATTTCGGTACAATAGGGGATGAGATTGCCGAGTTGGGCCAGTGCTTTTTGCGGGTACCAATAGCTCAAAAAGAGGTCTTCCGATCCGTACCCCGTGATCGCCAATTCAGGAAAACAGAGGATTTCGACCTGCTTGGATTTAGCCTGAACGATGGCGTCTTGGATACGGTTGAAGTTCCCTTTCCAGTCCAGTGGGGTTTGATTGACAGTTGCTCCGGCAATTTTGATAGCGGCCATGAGTTGATTGGATTGGGGGGATTTAGTGCTATAGGGAGATGTTCAGGGTTTCGCATGCATTTTTGGAGGCCTCTTGTTCGGCTTTCTTTTTTGTGCTGCCCTTGCCCTCGGCGACAGATTCACCGTCTACGTGCAGCTCGACAACAAATTCCTTAAAGCGTTGGTTTCCATTGACTCTCAGGACTTTGTATTCGACTACTTTGGACTCTTTTTGCGACCATTCGATGATCTTGCTTTTGTAATTGGTCACCGTACTGATCATCCCATCTAAATCCATGTGGAGGAGGATTCGCTGCAGGATGAGCTTTTGGGTGAATTTGTAACCCCGATCTAGATAGACCGCACCGACAAATGCTTCCAGAATATCTCCAAAGAGTGACTTGTTACCGATAAACTGCCGACTGCTGACTACCTGCTCAAGCGTGTCCTTAAGACCGATCTTGATTCCGATCTCGTTCAGCGTTTCACGGTTGACAAGTTTGGAGCGGGTTTCGGTCAGGAAGCCTTCGTCTCGGTACGGGAATTTGTTAAACAAGTATTCTGCTATCACCGAGCCCAATACAGCATCTCCCAGAAACTCGAGGCGTTCGTTGGAGATTTTGAAGCCTTTGGGAGTTTCCTCTCCAAGTCCGGATGGAGTAAGCGCCAGTCGATAGAGGGATAAATTCAAAGGCTTGCGCCCAATGATCATCTTGATCGAGGATGCAAGCCTTTTGTCTTTCGCGCTAAAGAATAGAGTGTGGATTCCGAGTCTCTTGAAGAGGTTCACTCTGTTCAGTTATATTTTTTGAAGATGACGGAGCAATTGTGTCCGCCAAATCCAAAGGTATTGCTTAGCGCATAGTTAATTTCTCTCGCCTGAGGTTTGTTAAAGGTCAGGTTGAGTGCCGGATCAAAGGCTTCATCATCGGTGAAGTGATTGATCGTCGGCGGTACCAGGCTGTTGTTGATCGCAAGGATCGACGCAATAGCCTCCACGGCTCCAGCCGCTCCGAGCAGGTGACCAGTCATGGACTTGGTGCTGCTGATATTGAGCTTGTAGGCGTGATCTCCGAAGATATTTTGGATGGCCTTGATTTCTCCCACATCACCGAGTGGTGTGGATGTGCCGTGGACATTGATGTAGTCAATATCTTCTGGCTTAAGTCCTGCATCTTCGAGAGTGATTTTCATCACGTTGCTTGCTCCCAATCCTTCAGGATGTGGAGCGGTAATATGAAACGCATCTGCTGTCATACCACCACCGACAAGTTCAGCATAGATTTTTGCCCCTCTGGCTTTCGCATGTTCCAATTCTTCCAGAATCAAAGCTCCTGCTCCTTCACCCAAGACAAATCCATCTCTGTCTTTGTCAAATGGACGAGAAGCGGTCTCTGGGGAATCGTTTCGCTGAGAAAGTGCTTTCATGGCATTGAATCCGCCGATACCTGCTTCTGATACTGCTGCTTCCGAACCACCGCTGATGAAGACGTCTGCTTTACCCAAACGGATATAGTTGAAGGCGTCTATCAAAGCATTGGTAGCTGATGCACAGGCCGATACTGTCACAAAGTTTGGTCCTCTGAATCCGTATTTGATGGAAATAAATCCTGCGGCGATATCCGCAATCATTTTGGGAATAAAGAAGGGGTTGAAGCGTGGGGTACCGTCCCCTCTGGTAAATTCTGCTACTTCCTCCTGAAAAGTCCTGAGGCCTCCGATGCCGGAGCCCCAAATCACACCGGAGCGGGATTTATCAATGGAATCGAGATCAAGACCGGAATCAAGGATGGCTTGCTCTGCAGTAATCATTGCATACTGGGTGAATGCATCCATTTTTCTTGCCTCTTTCCTGTCCATGTATTGGTCGAGGTCGAGATTTTTGACTTCGCAGGCAAATTGGGTTTTGAAAAGTGAAGCGTCGAACCGAGTAATAGGCGCAGCGCCGCTCACACCATCAGTCAACCCCTTCCAGAATTCTTCTGTGGTGTTTCCTATCGGTGTGAGGGCACCTAAACCAGTTACAACAACTCTTTTTAAATTCATAGAATGAATTCAGTAGTTCTTATTTAACGTTTGCCTCAAGGTATGTGATTGCCTGGCCAACAGTACCGATTTGCTCAGCCTGGTCGTCTGGAATAGAGATGTTGAATTCTTTTTCGAATTCCATGATCAATTCCACAGTATCCAGAGAGTCAGCTCCAAGGTCATTGGTGAAGCTAGCTTCCATAGTCACTTCAGACTCTTCTACGCCAAGTTTGTCAACAATGATGGCCTTTACTTTTTGTGCAATTTCAGACATTTTGTGATCAGTTTAGTTAATAACACTTCGCAAAGAAATATATTTAATACCTAATTGACAAAGAAATGGCAGAAGTAAATTTTTAAGTAAAAACCCCGTTCGGCCTGCTCAATATTAATTCTAACTTTGCCTCCATCATGATTCTTCCTAAATGAAGAAGACCAAATTATTTGTAGAACCCGCGTTTGATTTTGAGCTACTGGGACTTGTGTCACCGGTTAAGGATTATAAAATGGCCTGGCTGATCAACAAAGTTATGGACTTGGATTTGGCACGGGTGGACGATTTGCAAATCGAGTTTCTCTCCGCTCCCCGAATGGATATCTCTCAATATTTCCTTTCTTTGCCGCACGGGTATATCCAGCTTCTAAAAAATAAAGCCATCAATACTTCGCAGCAATTGGCGTATTTGATCCCAGAATTGCGAAATTTGGACTACTTCCTTCTAATACAGGATAAAACACAACAAACCAGCATTACTGCCTTTGTCGATCACCTAGCCGAAAACCCCCTAATTCAAAGCGTAGTAAGACTGGATGTTTCAAAATTAAAATCAAAAGACAACCTATTAACTTATTAATGACCCGATGAGCCACATGCCTTTTAAGAAAACAAAAATTCTGGCTACAATAGGCCCTGCCTCCAACAACTACGAAATGATCAAAAGCCTGGCAGCCGCCGGGGCCAATGTCTTTCGACTCAACTTTTCCCATGGCACTCATGCCGTACACCAGGAAGTCGTCGAAATCATTCGTAGAGTAAACAAAGAACTCAACACCAATCTCGGAATCCTTCAGGATCTCCAAGGACCAAAAATCAGAGTAGGTGAAGTCGAAAACAACGGCGTAGAGATCAAGCCCGGTGAACAAATTACCATCACCAACGATCCGGTAATCGGAACCTCAGCGCTCGTAAGTACCGTATATCAAAACCTTCCCCAAGACGTAGTTCCCGGTGACAGGATTCTAATCGACGATGGTAACCTGGAAGTTGTTGTCAACAGTACCGACGGTAAAAATGTAAACGCAACCGTCATCCACGGCGGTATTCTCAAGTCCCGCAAGGGAATCAACCTTCCCAATACCAAAGTTTCCGCTCCTTCCCTGACTGAAAAAGATATCGAAGATCTCAGCTTCGGTTTGGATCTCGATGTGGATTGGATCGCGTTGTCTTTTGTAAGATCGGCTGATGATATTACTGACCTGAGAACAAGGATCAAAGCCGCAGGCAAGGAATGCAAGATTGTAGCTAAAATCGAAAAGCCTGAAGCACTCGACAACATAGACGCCATCATCGAGGCGACGGATGCGATCATGGTCGCCAGAGGTGACTTGGGAGTGGAAGTTCCCATGGAGATCGTTCCGCTTTGGCAGAAGAAGATGGTCGAGAAATGTAAGCTCGCCTGTAAGCCTGTCATCATCGCTACACAAATGATGGAGAGCATGATCCAAAATCCACGTCCAACCCGAGCGGAAACCAACGATGTGGCCAATGCAGTCTTGGATGGTGCCGATGCGGTGATGCTTTCTGCGGAGACTGCGTCTGGAAAATATCCCGTCAATGCCGTGAAGGCGATGACCAGCATCATCATGTATCTGGAACAAAATGCAGAAATCTATCACAATCTCTACAAAATCCCTGAAGAAGAAGAAACTTTCCTGAGTGACAATGTGATCTTGATGGCCGCCAGACTTTCTAGAAATGTAAAAGCAAAAGCGATCGTCGGAATTACCTATTCCGGTTTCACCGGTTTAAGATTGGCTTCACACCGTCCGTTGGCGAATATTTTCGTGTTTACACGCAATGAAAAATTGCTGACCCAGATGTCTCTGGTGTGGGGCGTACGCGCCTATTTCTACAGCAGTCAGATTTCCACAGATGCTACTTTCGAAGACATCGAAAACTCTCTCAAAAATGACGATCACGTCAAATCGGGAGATATAATCATCAATACTGCCAGCATGCCGCTGAAGCAGAATGGAAGAACCAACATGCTCAAAGTGCACGTGGTAGAATAATTCCAACAGGTGGATTTTCGCGGATTGAAAAAGGATGGATCTTCGGATTCATCCTTTTTTTGTGTAGAATTCAGATTTTCCTCCTTCTCCGGAAACCGGGCTTTCCCCCCGTTGTCCTGCTTCTCCTGAAGCTGGACTATATTCCCAGCGACAGATAAAACCGACACCGATCAGCAGCAAAATCTGCATTTCAAACACATTTGGTCTACGACTTCCTTGCTGCAGTCTCTTCGTCGGGACCGATAGGTGGCACGAGGATCACTTTTTCCCGATTGACCATCACGGAACCCGGAGCAGACCCTTTTACTTTTCGCACAAACTTCGCGTGCGTATAGATCACGGGTGCGAGGGAGTCTGTTTTTAGTTTGGAATAAAAGGCCGCTAAGCCTGCTGCCCGTTCCAATACGGTGTTTGGCAGTGTGCTCATTCCCTTCATGCGGATGACCACGTGCGAACCTGGGACCTGCCGGGCGTGCAGCCACAGGTCAACCTTGTGGACAAATCCTCTCAGCATCTCGTCGTTGTCCTTGGCGGACTTCCCGACCCAAATGGTGAAGCCTTCAAATTCGAAGACCTTGAAGGGCAAGCCGCTCACTTCTTTAGTGATTGCTTTGTCTTCCTTGTTGGTTTTCTGGTAGCTCTTGAGTCCTCTGAAGTCGGCAATGGACTGAATCGATTCGATTTTACGCTCCAGCTCTGCTTTCAGACTGAACTTAGACGCGATCGTTTTATCGATCTGATCGAGCTCTATTTGCCGGTTTTTTGATTTGCGATAGAGAGACTCGGCTAGCTGTTGCGGCTTTTGATTGTGTTTGAGCGTGACTTTGACTGTGTTTCCTGTGTAGAAATCCAGTAGTTCGGTTTCAGATTTTCCGTTTTCAAACTCATGCAGATTGGCCATAATCACATCCGCAAGCTGGCTGGGGGCGGCGGCGGTGCGGAGTTCTTCCAGCTTCGCGCTGGATTTTTGAATGTACGAATCTGTCTTTCTCAGCTGATCCTGGTAGCTTTTCAGCAGGGAGTTTTTTTCTTTTTCGAATTTCCCCTTAACCAATGCCTGAAAGAAAAGCTCGTTCGACGCCTGAATAGGATCTGAAAAGGTTTTGATGGGAGATTCTACTGGCAAAAGACTGAGCTGCACTCCGTCTTGATTTTCAACAAGAGAAAATAGGGGTGCGTCCAGGAGATCCAACACCTCCAGCATCAATGTCCATTTGGCATCTAAGGGAGCTTCAGGATAACCTCGCGCTTTGAGCCAAGCCCGTGGTATCGCGCCGAGAGTCGGTAGGAATTGGGACGCATTTCCGTCCAGTTCGACAAATCGCTCTTGACTCAATTCCAGTGATCTTGCCAGGCTTTCCGAATCGAGTTCTTTGTCTTCGCGAATTTCCCTGCGAAACAGGAGAGAGGGACTTTGCTCGTCTTTTTGGTACAAAAGGACGTTGCTTCGGTTGCCATGAAGTTTGAAGACCAGCTTTTTTCCGGATTCCAACCCGAAGTAGAATGCCCGCTCAAAACTGAACACCGAACAACTCACAATCACATCGCCGATTAGTTCATGGAAAAGATCGATGCTGTTTCGCTTGGCGCGATGATACTGCGTCGGAAAACTCAGATAGATCTGTGGTGGCAGCAAATGCGCCCGGATAAACAGGCTTCCCTCTTGCCCCTCCGTTTCCACAACCAGTTCGTCTTTGCTCTGGGAAAAGCAGGCTACCAAAGTCCTGCCGACAAAGGTGTCATGCAGCGCAGGGCTGAGGTATTTGAGAAAATGATAATTGAGGTGCATCAGGCCAAAGTTAACTCCAGCCCATCATAGGCCAAAGCCACTCCGTCTGGGATTTGTTTGCTGATGGAGTCATGGAGTCCCAGACGGTGTGAGATGTGGGTGAAATAGGTTTGTTGTGCACCGATTTTTTTTGCCATTTCGATCGCTTCATTCAGCGTGAAATGTGAAATGTGGGGGTCAATCTGCAGGGCATTCAGGACCAGGATTTCCGTGCCCTCCAGCAGTTTCATGGACCTCTCCGGGATTTGTTTTGCGTCAGTAATGTAGCTGAAGTTTCCAAAGCGGAAGCCAAAAACAGGTAGCTTGTAATGGAGAACCGGAATTGGTGTGACGGCCAGTCCATTGACACAGAACGGGTTTTCGTCGATCTCAATTTGCTCGATTTGAGGTACGCCGGGATATTTTTTTGGGCTAAAAACATACGCATATTCTCTTCGAATCTGTTTCAGCACGTTTTTACTACCGAAGATCGGCATGTCTTTTTGCTGGGAAAAATTGAAAGGACGGATGTCGTCCAACCCTCCCGTATGGTCCTTGTGCTCGTGGGTAAAAAGTATCGCATCAAGCCGACGGATCCCTGAGCGTAGCATTTGCATTCTGAAATCTGGCCCTGTGTCTACCACCAGCGAGACACCTTCCGCCTCCACGTGGATCGATGTTCGGAATCTCTTGTCTCTAAAATCCAGTGATTTGCAGACAGGACACTCGCATCCGATCACGGGAACTCCCTGGGAGGTGCCGGTGCCTAGGAAATTAACCTTCAAAACTTGAGCGTGGTTTGCCGGAGTTCGCTGAGGAAATCCTGGTTGGGTTTGTCTTTGAAATCCTTCGGATCAAAGTTTAATTCATTCATGATGTCAATTAGGGCATTGATTTTTCCTTCGAGGGGAAAGTATTTGTTGACGATCACAATTTTGGTATCATTGAGTATACAATAGCCAGACTTGAAATTGCCCTTCTCATACCGCAGAACATAGGCGGAAGCAGAGAAGAGATTTTCCAATTTGTCCAGAAAATGCTTGGTATACTTGATTGCCATTAGCTAAGAAATTTTTTGACCGTTGCCAGCAATTTGTCGTAGTTCAGCGGTTTTTGTATAAAGTCATCGAATCCAAATCTGCGAAATTCCTCCGGCGTGTGGTTATGGATATTTCCGCTGATGGCGATAATCGGCAGCTTGCTGATGGCTTCGTCCTCCGAGGCTCGTATCTGTCTGGTGCACTCGACCCCATCCATGACCGGCATGCTGATGTCCATCAGGATCAGGTCAAATTTCTCCTTTTCCAACAGTTCTAGAACTTGCTTTCCATTGCGGGCTGCCTTCATTTGATAGTCTTCAAATGCCAGTACGTTTTTGGTCAGGTTGATGATGACGGAACTATCCTCGCCGACGAGGATTTTTTTGGCTATGCTCATGATTCAAAAATAGGTTCTTGGTTGAAAAATATTCGGAATTGACGAATTTCATTTCTTAATATTTTTATTTCCTTTTCGAATTCCTCGGTTTGTTGAGATCTGCCATGTTCTTCAGATTTCAAAGCGGTGCGAAAAACACCCATGACGCCCAGAGTTCCAGAGTTCCCCTTGAGCATATGGATTTTTTCCATCAAACCTACAGCGGAAGAATATGGAATATGAGCATCGATCGCCTGCTCTAGTTCCTCGCATTCCATTAGGAAATCCTCAAAAATTTTCTGAATGGATTGCCGGGAGTGGTATTTGAGCAGCTGATCGATAATCGCCCGATCTAGGATCTTGGTTTCGACTTGCTCAACCCTTTCTGTCGGCTTTGCGATGGACTGGGTCTTTAGATAACTATGGACGAGTTGAAGGAATTCCCGAGGACGGATAGGTTTAGTGATAAAGTCATCGAAGCCCTGCGCCAGGAAGCTACCGCGATCGGATTCTCCGGCGTAGGCTGTGACTGCAAGTATCGGACAGGTTGAGGTGGTTTCATTTCTGATTTTTTTCATCGCAGTGATACCGTCCATCAAGGGCATTTGGATGTCCATGAGGATAAGGTGAAACTCCGTGTTCTTTGCCCACTCCAACGCTTCAAGCCCATTTTTGGCGGACTCTATCGAAAACTGTTGCCCGATAAGGTTTTCAAAAAGCGCTCTGTTTAGATCGTTGTCATCTACAATAAGTACTCTTTTGCTTTTCATCTGTTTTTAAATAGATTTTTAATGGTCAGATGGAATCTAGCATCCTTGTTAATCATCTTTCTGAGTGACTTTTTTGTCATGCTCGATTTCATAGCATTCCTTTGGACTTTTACGAGACTAAAATTCCAAAACTTTGACGGGAGAAAAAAATCTGATTCTGGTAGTCGGCCCCACAGCGGTAGGCAAAACCGACCTCTGTCTAATGCTAGCCAAAAAATTTGAGACCGAGATTGTCTCCTGTGACAGCAGACAGTTTTATCGGGAAATGAATCTGGGGACCGCCAAACCCAGTCCGGAGGAGCTGGCTCTTGTACCGCATCATTTGATCAATACCCGCTCGATAGCAGAAGAGTATGACGTGAAGCGCTTTGAAAAAGACGGTTTGGAAATTTTGGAGACGATTTTTAAGACCAATTCTGTTGCGATTATGACCGGGGGTTCGGGGCTCTTTGCGGATGCCATTATCAAGGGGTTTGATGAAATTCCCACCGTTGCTCCCGAGATTCGTCCCATGGTAATCGCAGCATACGAGGAAAAAGGGCTAGGCTGGCTTCAGGCTGAAGTTGCCCGGATAGATCCGGAGTATTTTTCGCAGGTGGACCAGCAAAACCCACAGCGGCTCATGCGTGCGCTGGAAGTGTACCGCGGCACGGGATTGAAGTTCAGCAGTTTTCGAGTGAAAAGAGCGGCCGTGCGTCCTTTTCGAATACTAAAAATCGGACTGGAAAGAGACCGGGAGGAATTGTACCGTCGCATCGATGAGCGCATGGATCAGATGATCGATCAGGGACTTTTTGAGGAAGCGGAGTCGCTTTTTGCGCAGCGCCATCTAAACTCCCTCCAGACGGTCGGGTATTCAGAGATCTTCGGCTATCTCGAGGGCAACTATGACCGAGCCGAAGCGGTCAGACTATTGAAAAGAAATTCCCGGCGGTACGCCAAGCGCCAGTTGACTTGGTTCCGCCGGGATGCTGAAATCAGCTGGTTTCATCCGGATCAATCCGAGAAAATTCTCGCTTGGCTTGCCAGTCAGATGGCTTGAAAACCGCTCAGTTTGGCCACCCAATTGTAAGGGGCCTTTTTGATCAGCGCATTGTATTGGTGTCGGTTGACCTTCATCTGGCGTATGATTTCCAAGCTTTTTTTGGAGGCTTTGCCTGCAGCGTTCGATAGCTTCATGCGTTCCAAGACAGAATCTGGGTCAGCGATTTCTCCGAGAATCAATCCGAGTTCGGGATGGTTCAGGCTTAGGTTTGAGATTAGTTCCCGCTGATGGTTAAGTTTTCGCTGCATGGAATTTTTCACAGTCAGAAAAAAAAGCAGGCAGGCACCTCCCATAGTGATAAACAATGGAATATATCCCATGTCAAATGTTTAAGATTTCGATTAAAGCTAGGTGATCCGGATGTATCGGCTTCGACTTGCCGATGCAGTCAGCGAAAGTTGTATAGACGATTTCGTTGTTGATGACTCCGGACATGCAGCCGGCCTTGCCAGCAATTAGTCCATCTACGGCACCCATTCCACATCGGCTACCCAATACTCGGTCGCGGGCTGTCGGTGCACCTCCACGTTGGATGTGTCCCAATGTAGTTACTTTAAAGTCCTTGGCGGGGTTATCTACTTTGGTTTTTACCATTGCCATGATCTCGTTGGCATTGCCCAGCTCATCACCCTCGGCTACTACGATGATACTGGAACTTCGAAACTCACGGTGACTTTTTAGGGTATTGACCACGGCGTCAAGGTCAGTTTTGGTTTCGGGCACCATTACAAATTCCGCACCTCCTCCGATGCCGCATTCTACGGCGATAAAGCCGGCATCTCTGCCCATCACTTCTACAAAGAATATCCGGTCATGTGCCGCTGCGGTGTCTCTGATTTTATCGATAGCTGCCAGAGCGGTGTTTACCGCAGTATCAAAGCCAATGGTGAAATCAGTACCATAGATGTCGTTGTCGATCGTGCCGGGACAGCCTACGGTAGGAATTCCATACTCTTCATAGAAAATTTTAGCTCCGGTGAATGTTCCGTCGCCTCCGATCGCTATCAGACCTTCAATGCCCAAAGCTTTGAGACTTTCATAGGCTTTTTTCCTGCCTTCAGGAGTTCTGAATTCTGAGGATCTTGCGGATTTGAGGATGGTACCTCCGCGCTGGATGATGTTACTGACCGAGTGGGAATTCATTTGCTTGATATCTCCCTCGATCATTCCCTCGTATCCGCGGTTGATTCCGTAGACTTCAAGTCCTCTAAATATTCCTGTTCTGACTACCGCGCGAATACAGGCATTCATCCCAGGGGAATCTCCACCAGAGGTGAAAACAGCTATTTTTTTCATGGTTATAGGTTTTAGGCAGATCAAAAATAAAGATAATAGCAGGAAATCTTTACGGTAATTCCAAAATTGAACCCGAAATTAGGAAGGTCATCAGGAATTTGTCATTAACAAATTGCGGCTGAGGTCGGGAAAAATTTAACCCAAAAACAATGTCAACTGTTTCAGATTCACAGGCGCCCTTTTTTCCACCGATCGCCTTGGGTTGCATGTCCCTGCCGGAGTCTTTTTCTGAAGCTGAAAAAGTGCTTCTTAAGGCAGTTGACTCAGGAATATCTTTTTTTGATACCGCTGATTTGTACCAAAAAGGGAAGAATGAATTGAACATTGGACGAGCGCTCCGATATAGGCGCTCCGATTTGATTTTGGCGACCAAGGTGGGGAATAAGTGGAACCCAGATGGAGAGTCCTGGTCTTGGAATCCGCGGAAGGAATATATTGTGCAGGCGCTGGAGGAAAGCCTAAAACGACTCCAAACCGACTGCATTGACCTATATCAGCTTCATGGAGGCACGCTAGACGACCCTTGGGAAGAAATTTTGGAGACTTTTGAGCTTTTGAAAAGTCAGGGTAAAATCCGTGCCTTCGGCATTTCCTCGATCCGACCCAACGTGATTCGAAACCTCTTAGCCATGAATCCTCCCGCTACAATCATGATGCAGTACAGTCCGCTGGATCGCAGACCTGAGGAGACGGTTTTCCCTTTGCTGGAAGAAACGACCACCCGTGTTTTAGTTCGGGGAGCTTTTGCCAAAGGCATCTTGATTGATAAGCCGCTTGCTGGTTTTTTAGATTTCCCAGAGGAAAAAGTAGGGGAGATCAAAGCGGAAATTCAAGAATCCGGCTTTTCTCCCGAAGCAGTCTTGATCCGGTTTGGATTGAGCGAAAAAGCAGTGTCATCGCTTGTGGTTGGGGCAAGTTCGGTGGAGCAGGTGGAAAAGCTTCAAAAAGCGGTCGAGGAATGTCCGTCAATCCCGGGGGAATTGATCACACGGCTCAAGGAGAAATTGCCAAAGAATCACTACAAAGACCACCGATAAGAAAGCTTTTGCGCGGACTTTTGAAATCACTTACTTTGGGATGACCACCTTTTTGACCAAACCTATGCTGAAGAGATTTGCCTTTCTGATTTGCACGATCACGTTTTTTTCCTGCGAAAACAAAAACTCCACCGATGGACTGAGTCGCTGGGAAGCCCAAGCTGCACGGGTAGAGATCCTTCGTGATGACTTCGGCGTGCCTCACATCTATGGCAAAAGCGACGCGGACGCCGTCTTTGGTCTGCTCTATGCTCAGTGTGAGGACGATTTCAGAAGAGTGGAGCGGAACTATATCTGGGCCATCGGGAGGCTGGCCGAGCTGGAAGGGGAGGAGGCGCTTTATTCTGACCTCCGAGCGAACCTTTACATGACCGAAGCGGAAGCCAAAGCGGCTTACGAATTCGCTCCGGATTGGCTTAAGTCGCTGTGTGTGGCCTTTGCTGATGGGGTCAACTACTACTTGCACACCCATCCCGAAGTAAATCCTCAGGTGATCACGCACTACGAACCTTGGATGCCAATGTTCTTTTCGGAAGGGTCCATTGGCGGCGATATCGAGAGTATATCAACAGAGAGATTGAAAGCATTCTACGAAGGAGACACTGCTTTGGCGTTTCTTGAGACCGAAGATATCTTCACCGAGCCACAGGGGTCAAATGGGATTGCCATCGCTCCGGCATTGTCTGAATCCGGCAACGCAATGTTGCTGATCAATCCCCATACCTCGTTCTACTTTAGACCTGAAGTCCATTTGGTAAGTGAGGAAGGGCTCAATGTCTATGGTGCTGTGACTTGGGGGCAGTTTTTTGTATACCAGGGTTTCAATGAGAAAACGGGCTGGATTCATACCTCCACTTTTGTGGATTTCAAGGATGAATTTGAAGAGGAGATTGTAGAGGCCGGCGATAAGATTCAGTATAAGTTTGGGAATGAACTCAGGGATGTTATAAAGCAGACAGTCACCTTGAAGTACAAGGAAGGGGAGCAAGTGAAAGAAAAGGATTTCAATTTCTACCGCACGCATCACGGACCGATCACCCACAAGACCGGCGAAAAGTGGGTGGCGACCAAGATCAATTGGGACCCTGTCAATGCGCTGTCGCAAAGTTATACACGGACCAAGCTTGCCAACTATGCGGAGTTTAAGGACATGATGAATATCCGCACCAACTCGTCCAATAACACCGTTTTTGCGGATGCAGACGGAAATATCGCCTACTTCCACGGCAACTTTATCCCAAAGCGAAATCCCGAATACGACTTCTCCAAGCCCGTGGACGGTAGCAATCCGGAGACCGACTGGCAGGGGCTACACACCGTCGATGAAAGCATCCTGATCCTCAATCCCGGTAACGGCTGGATTCAAAACTGCAACTCCACGCCTTTCACGGCAGCGGCGGAGTTTAGCCCAAAAAGAGAAGACTACCCGGCATACATGGCCCCGGATGCGGAGAATTTCCGCGCAGTCCATGCGGTGAAAGTTTTGAAGGAAGTCGAAAAACTGAACTTGGATACTTTCCTCGAATTGGCTTACGACCCGTATTTGCCGGCCTTCGAATACCTGATTCCCGAGTTGCTGGCCGCAGTGGGAGGAGGGAAAAATGGGGAGCAATCCCAAGTACTGGAACTGATGAAGGCCTGGGATTACCGTACCTCCAAGGAATCTGTGGCGATGTCCGTAGCGCATTTTTATGGAGAAAACTACCAGCGGGCTTTTCGAAGCATGGGCCGATTTGTCAATCCGATGTCGGTTGCCAAGATTCCGACTTCGGCGGAAATCCAGGAGATCTTTGAAAAGACCATCGCTCAGATGAATGGCGACTTTGGCACCTGGAACACGCCTTGGAGTGAGATCAACCGTTTTCAGCGATTAAGCGGTGAGATTGGTGCTGATTTTGACGACGACAAGTCATATGTGCCGATTGGGCTCGCTTCTGGAAACTGGGGTGCTTTGGCGGCATATGGAGCTCAAACCTACGAGGGGTCCAAGCGTCTGTACGGCTATCGCGGCAATAGCTTTGTGGCCGTGGTCGAGTTTGGAGATCGGGTGAAAGCCAAGACCATCCTTGCTGGCGGCCAAAGCGCCGATCCAACTTCCCCACACTTCTTTGATCAAGCGCAGCGGTACGCAGACGCTGAGTTTAAGAACGTGGCGTTTTATCGGGACGACGTGGAGAAGCGTAGTACGAAACGGTACAGCCCTGGCGAAAAAGAATGACTTGACGTCCAATTTTTCAACCGGACTTACTCATTTTTGTTCCTGACTTTTGTTAGGGATAGGCAGGTTGTTGGTAGTTATCTTGGTGGAAATTCTTGAAAGATGCGGCCTCTACTTCCCGGAAACAGTTTTCCAATCGGTTCGACCTACAGCACGGCTGGAGTCAATTTTTCTCTTTTTTCCAAACATGCAGAAGGGGTGGAACTCCTCTTTTTTCACAAACGGGACGATAAGGAGCCTTCGGCCATTGTCCGATTGGATCCTGCCGCCAACCGAACTTATCACTATTGGCACGTCTTCGTGCCCGATATAGCACCAGGGCAGCTCTATGCCTACCGAGTCTCAGGACCGCGCGATGCAGGGCGGGGGATGTGTTTTGATCCGAGTAAGGTGTTACTCGATCCTTATGCCATGGCAGTAGCCTTTTCGGAAGATTGTCCCAAGTCAGTCGTAGTGGATATCGGAGCCTACGATTGGGAGGGAGACTTGCCGCTTGCCCGGCCTTTTTCCCAGACGATCATCTACGAGATGCATGTGTCTGGATTTACCAAAAATCCCAATTCCGGGGTTGCTGATGCGCTAAGAGGCACCTACGCAGGGATGATCGAAAAGATCCCCTATCTGGTAGATCTCGGGATCACAGCCGTAGAGCTGATGCCGGTCTTCCAGTTTGATCCCAAAACCGAGGCGGGACGCATCAATTATTGGGGTTACAATCCTGTTTCCTTCTTTGCTGTTCACGAGGCCTATTCCAGCAAGAAGGATCCTCTGGCCGCCTTGGATGAGTTTCGGGATTTAGTCAAAGCGCTGCACCGTGCCGGGATAGAAGTGATATTGGACGTCGTCTACAACCATACCGCAGAAGGAGGTGAAGGAGGGCCTACTTTTTCCTTCAGAGGCATCGACAACAGGCTTTACTACTCTCTGGAGGACGATCAATCCATCTACAGCAACTATTCTGGTTGTGGCAATAGCCTCAACGCCAACAGTCCGGTCGTCCGTAGGATGATCTTAGATAGCCTTCGGTTTTGGGTGGAGCACCTGCATGTGGATGGTTTCCGGTTTGACCTCGCTTCGATTCTATCGCGGGATGGAAAGGGCAACCTGATTGAAAATCCGCCCATCCTTTGGGATATTGAATCCGATCCTGTGCTGGCTGGAACCAAGCTTATCGCCGAGGCTTGGGACGCTGCCGGCTTATACCAAGTCGGGACCTTTGTCGGCGATAGTTGGAAAGAGTGGAATGGAAGATTTCGCGACGATGTCCGGAGTTTTATCCGGGGCGACGAGGGCAAGATCAAGGCCTTTATCAGTCGTATGATCGGCAGTCCCGACATCTTTGGGCACCAGGAGCGGGAGCCGGAGCAAAGCATCAATTTCGTAACCTGTCATGACGGGTTTACGCTCTATGATCTGGTTTCCTACGGTCGCAAGCACAACGAACTCAATGGAGAGGAGAGTCGTGATGGCTCCAATGACAACCTGAGCTGGAACTGTGGGGTGGAGGGACCGAGCAAAGACATTGCAGTCGAGGCCCTACGGGAAAAACAGATGCGCAATTTCCTCACCACGATCCTGCTAGCCGTAGGTACGCCGATGATCTCCATGGGAGATGAAGTCAAGCGTACCCAACTGGGGAACAACAATCCCTATTGCCAGGACAACGAACTGAGCTGGTTAGACTGGGGTCTCGTCAACAAAAATCAGGGTCTTTTCCGCTTTGTGAAGCTGCTGATCGCCCAGCGCCTCAAGCGGGACTCCAGCCAGACAGACTATTCGATGAGCCTCAAGGAGCTGCTTGATCAGGGCCGGATTACCTACCATGGGGTGAAGCTGGGTGAGGCCGATTGGTCTGACTACTCCCACGCACTGGCCTTCAGCGTGGAATCCCTCAGTCGGACTACTTTCATGCATATCATGATCAATGCCTATTTTGGGACCCTGGAGTTTGAGGTACCTGCGCAAATGGACGTCAATAAATCCTGGAGATTGTGGATGGATACAAGCAAGGCTTCACCCGAAGACATCTATGACTGGGGTAAGGGACCGGAGTTTGCCGGATCGTACATTTCTGTGGAAGGCCGCTCGATTGTGGTCTTGGTATCGTAGGATTTTTTGGGTTGAGATTGTTGATTTACGACCGCTCATCGTCGGATATCTAAAACAAACATCCGCCAAAGTACAGAGCGAGCATAGGGTCTAACGTCTCAATACTTGTGCGCCGTGGCATAGACGCGGGTGTCAGCGATGGCTATTGGGATCTGTGTAAAAAACGAAGATATTATGTAACTTTTCCGACGATCCGAACGAGTTCGAGCTTTTTTTTGACAATACCCTCAATGAAACAAAACAACCAGTTTAAGACACCTTTCCTCAGATGGAATACAAAGAATTGACAGACCAGGAGTTACTGGAAGAACAAAAAAAATTGAATTCATTTTCTATCCTGAATGCCTTTTTAATCGGATTTCTGGTCGGGATTGTTCTCTTCAGTATATACTACCATGCGTACGGCATTGCGCTGCTGATACCGCTATTTCTCATTTATAAACTCACCAACGATCCCAGAAACAAAAGGGTGAAAGAGCTCGAAATGGAACTCAAAGTGCGCAAGCTGAGGTAGAATAATAAGGCAAAAATGATTAGCCGGCTACCCTAAGCGTGGACTGCTGTTTTCCCTTTGTTTTTTGCCTTGAAAATGGCTACGATACGCGCAAATCGTCCAGAGCAAATTTTGTAATCCCATTGTCTTCGAAGTTCAATCCCCTTCGGACTTATACTCCTTTCCCGGTATTCAAATCCCTGGATTTCATGATGGTCTAAGTCACGGCGCGTAGGTGTAGAAAGTTTTGATCCATTTAGGATCGTTTATTTCGAGAGATCTCTGATTGACCAATTCACAGCCCATTGGTTTCCTAAAAATCAATCCCCAAGCTCAACGCAAGAAATGAACTCTATCGGGATACGCCCCCGATTTTAAAATCAGATCGAATCATTTGGAACCCAGCGGATAGTAACCTTTTGGTTACCCCATTCTCGGGCTCTAGCCACATCTTTGCCCATATAGATGTCGATTTTTTTGGTCCACTTGTTTTTCATTTTATCTAGGATGACATATTTTCCTTCTAATCCATCAATGGTGACTTCCATCCCATGATGCAATCCCGAGTCAAGCAAATCTCTTGAAATCGCCAAGGCCATCATGCCGGGTTTTAAGGTGTCTCCCCATGCTGTAATGTTTGAATCTTTGTCCGTTTGCCATCTAACAGAATTATAAGCAGTCGCTCTCACCTCCATGGACCGTGTTTCCGGATCTCTACAGGAGCAGAGGATTACTAAAAATGCAGCAGTATAGAAAGACGTGATTCTTACCGATAGGGACATATAAATTTAACCGTTTTTACAGGGAAATGTTCGCAAATAGCTGACATTCATGTAGTACTGCGTTGACACTGGCTCAGTGTAAACTAGTTTCTTTTTGCTGCGAGGTGTGGCAGATGCTGAGCGGCTCTCTCGACAATGCTTCCGTTATCAGATCGTCTTTGCACAGTTTTGAATCCCTCTGCGAGAGGTGTTTTTTAGAAAGATTTTTATAGGACTAATCCATTAAAAATTATGACTTCAAACGATGTCAGTTCAGGTACTTGGTTGAATTTGGGGTATAAACTATTTTCCGAGGAAGGGCATGAAGGGTTGCAAATAGAGCGACTTGCGAGAATTTTGGGCAAAAACAAATCGGGCTTTTACCATTTTTTTGGAGACAAGGATACATTTCTTGAACGTCTGATGGAACTCCATCTGGAAAGAGAGGAAGCGCTGGCTCCTAAATTTATCGTGCTGGAAAAAATTGACAGCCAGTTTATCCGCTTGATGGTAGAAAATAAGGAGGCGATTCTCTTTCAGACTCAGCTGGTAAAAAACAGGGATTTGAAGCTATTCCAAGAAACCTATCATCATACTAATCAAGTGATTGAGGGTGTTGTCCAGTCAGTTTGGGTGAAGTATCTTGGCGTCTCGGAAGAAGTCTCAATGAAGTATTGGCGACTGATTCGGGATACTTTTTATGCGAGAGTGACTTCCAAGACCTTCAATCAGGAGTGGCTTTTGGATTTTATTGAAGAAGCCAAATCAATCCTGAGCGAGGCTCAAAACAATTCGGCTTCTAGTTGATTCTGATAAATTAGATTTTAGTTTTCCAGTCCCAATCGGTTGATTTCGGAAAGCAACTTCACTACCCGCTGATCAAACTGCTGATTGAGTGTTGTGAAGTCATCCTTTCTGATCAATTTACCCTGACTGGTGAAGAAGAAGTTGATCTTCTGCTCCGTTGGGAAAATCAGAAAACGGGAGTTGTTGCCCAGTTGCACTTGCAGTGCATTGGCCGGAGGTGACTGGGAGGCCATGGTCCTGCCGCTGAGGAGGTTTTTCAGGGTGCCATTGCTGAGGTCTTCGATACTGATAATCTCAGTCATCCCCAGTGTCAATGGTGGTTTTTTCTTCAGTCTTGCGATGATCTTCTTGAAAAATGCCTTTTGAGAAGGCTCTTCGATCGATACCGCCAGGTTTTTTTCCCGCTGAAATCCGTAGTCATTGTAGATGTTGATCAGGGTATCAAATAAAGTTTTGTTTTCAGATTTAGCCTTTTTAGCTGCCAGGAGAATGCGTGAAAGCAGGTAGCCCAAACTGTCATTTTGACCTTTGAGGATGATTTCTTGGTTTTCTGAGATATACAGGGTTTCGGCTGTCTCTTCCTCCATAAACGCCTCCTGCTCAGCAAGAGGTGATGGCAGGTTTGCTATCGTGCTTACCGGGCCTTCGCTTTTTGCAAAAAGTTTATCCAACAAATCCGTAATGAAGATCGATTTTTTCAAACTTAGTGAATCGTGATTCTCAAGCAGCAATCTCGCCAATATCAATGAGGTATGGTGGATATTCAGCAGGATGAAATTTCCTTCGATCAGTTTCCTGACACCGAGCGTAAACTTATCGTAGTTCGTATCCACTGCGATGACCAAGTCGATGCCTGATTTGCCAGCCTCATCAAAGATCGGCTTTAGGTGGCGAAAGGTAAAGGTGTCTTCGAGCCCGGTCAGTGGCTGGGCGATCTTTTGCCAAGAGACGTCTATTTCAAGATTCGCCAGCTTAACTTCCAGCTCCTTCATCGGCACATCGGAGGTGATTAGGACTCTCAGTCTCTCGGTGTTGCTTGGATTTTTTTCTTGAATTTCTTCGGTTATGGCACTACTGGTCATCTTCTATCGCTTTAATTGTGTTTTTTTCAAGATATATGTTCCCAATTTTGAATTTCTTTGAGGCAGCAAACTGGGGATGCTATCCTTTCTAGGCAATCTTTCCCACTCCTGCATTTGGCGCTGGATTCCAGCGTAAGGATTCTATCATGGCAGCAGAGGGTGTTGATCTAGAATCTGTGTTCGAAATAAAATCAGGCTTTTGAAGTACTTTCGGTTCGGGTTTTGGATGGGTGAAAAAATCAAGGTGAGTCGGAACCGTTGCAGGGAATTTTATTTCTGTTCAAAGGTAGTAAAAAAAGGTCGGACAGAATAATGTTCTGGAAAAATGGGTGAACAGATCGAATTGCAGTAAACTGGAAAACGGCCTAATTTGATCCGCAAGCGGCAAAATCTTGCTTCTGGTATTTTGCACTGGGCCTTTTTAAAGGTTGTTTGTAACTGGAAATTTGCAGTTAGTTAGTTTCGTTTTCCTTTTTTGCCTCTCGTTTCGCTTCTTTTCTGGTCTCCTTTTTCAGTTGATTGAATTCCTTGCGATTCTCTTTGGACATGATCATTGTTTCCTTCATGCCGTTAAGGATTGATTTGATTACCAGATTGACAAAGCCTTTGTTCATGTCTCGCTCGGCAGTGAATCGGACAGTACGTTCAGGAGAATTTTCAGAAATGGGGTTTTGGGAGATCAAGGCCGTGTTGGCTCCAAAAGTGACCAAGGAGCTCTTCCATTTCGCCTGATCTTTGAGTTGCAGATCTACCTCTAGGCCATGATATAGAAATTTCAAGGTGCCAGAAGCAGTGGTATTGGCGGCTAGACCCGAGAAGCTGATGTTGTCGACGGTGCCTTTTGTGATTTTTGCAGGAGAATAAGCCTGGATGATCGGGTTGAGCTGAGGAAGGTCAAAAGGAGATAGGCTTCCGGTAAATGAAAATTGGGGCTTGGCATAGCTGAATTTCAGTGTCAGGATCGTCTCCACTGTTCCCGCCAAATAGGCCCTGGCACTGAGCTCAAGCTCCCCGTTTGGTGCGAGGTTGGTGATGTTTTTGACCTCGGCAGTTCCTTTGGAAATAGTCACTATAGCAGTAGTTCCATCAGGTCTCTTCTCCTCGTTGGTAAGTTCGACGTTAGTGACTTTCAAAGATTTGATCCACAGGGGTGTTTCGATTTTTGCGATGGTCTGACCAAGATATTCCGGAAACTGGCTCAGATCCTTTGGTTTCGTGTTGTCTTTGTATATCCCCGTAGCCACACTATCGAGTAACACTTCATCAATGAAAATCTTGTCCTCATACATCAGCGAGTCAAAATTTATTCCCAGAATTGAAAGTGAGGCCACCGTCCCCGAAAAATTCGCCTGCTGGAAACTGTAGTTTTTCTGAACTTCCGCATTGGTTTTGTTGGGTTTGAAGCTCAAGCCCTTCAGAAGGATGGACTGATCCAAATACCCAAGCTTGAATACGTCCATCTGCAGGTGAAACAGACTGTCTTTGGTATGGACATCGAGGGAATCGATTCCTGCTTGCATATCTCTGAATTGGAAAATCAAAGTATCCAGATTTTTAAGGACGTTGACGGAATCAAACATCAGTCTGAAATCCATGAATTTCGCATGTTTCAGCGGGCCTTCTGTCAGATTTCCGGTGAACTTTGCCAGAGAGATGTAAATGTTTTTGAGGGAGATGACATCTTGGCCCTCATCCTGATTGATGAGCAGGTCCCGAAGCGAAATACTGAAATTTTCAATCGTAAAATCACGGTTTTTGACGGAGTTGATCACATGAAATGAAGCATCGACCAGTTCGAATTCATGCAAAAAATACGCGTCCAGCGACCTCTTTTTGCCAGCGTCTTCGGATGCCTTTGTGGGTTTGAAGGGAAATAGGATTGGATTGGAGCCATTGACATCCAGTTCTATCTCTGGAGTATTGATGGAGATCTTGTCCAAGGCCAATTCGTGGGACTCCAGCAGAAGGCTGATGTCCACATTTTCCAAAGTCAGACTTTTGGTATGTAAGCGAATGAAGCTGTTGAGGTAGGGATATTCTGAATTTTCCTTGGGTTCGAAAGAAACATTGTATACCGCGATGGTTCCTTGAATCGGATTCACCCGGAGGTTTTCAAATTTCAGGTCATACACCTCGGACATCAGACTGGATTGGAAAGATTGGTTGAGCGCAGCAGAGACGAGCTTGTTGAAATTGAGGTAGACCAGCACACCAGCAGCGACGATCAAAAAACCAAGAGTCACCACGATTTTCTTCGTTTTGGACCATTTCTTTTTCGCTGAATTCGCCTCTAGATTCATAGTTATGTTTGGCCGGCTTGGGCTGTAGGGAAGGTAATTTCAATAAAAAACCTGGCGCCTCTAACTAACCGAAAGAAAGCGAGCGTTTCTTTTCGCACCTTCTTTGTGATTTTCCTCCGGTCATCGAAGTAAGGGGGGATTTCCAGATTTTATTGTAAATCAATTTAAGCTATTAATCGCTGGTAAAAACAGAAGAGGTGGATTTAAGATATTCTCTAGGGCTTTTTTCTAGTTTTGTAGATGATAGGTCAGTTTTTTAAAGTAAAAAGCCCAAAATATTGGCTCTTAGTTGTGGGGCAGCAGTAGGCTATGAGGCTTCTCTCAAATTCCAAATTGAAAAAGGCCTTTGTTCAGCCCAAAGGATTCAGCTACATTAGCATCTCACTTTGGTGCTGATTTCTGATGCTTAAAATATCCTCTGCTTTCATTGTTTTGTTTTTGTTTTCTTTTTCAGCCCAAGCGCAACTGTTGATTGTGGCAATTTTTGGTGATCAGCTCAACTCAGGGAAAATTGAATTCGGTCTCGACGGGGGTTATAACCGTTCTTGGTACTTAGCCCGAGAGGATTCACATGGACTTAACAATTTTAACCTGGGTTTTTTCTTTCACGTCAAAATGACCGAAAACAGTACCGGGTTTATCTCAACGGGTGTACATGTCAAGTCGAACGTCGGAGCGAGTGGGATGCCCACTTATTCCATTGGTGATGCGGAATTTGACGATGTCTATGCGGAGGGGGAGCTGACCACCAAAGTAAACGTATTCTATGTGCCAATCATGTGGCAGCAGCGACTCGGGAAAGTCTTCCTAGAAGGCGGAATCCAACCGGGGCTGCGGGCCAAAGCTTTCGATTATTTCAAGGTGGATGACTACGGTGGAGAGTTGGAATACAAGAACGACGTCAGAGACAACTATACCCGCTTGGATTTTGGTTTGGTCGGTGGACTCGGATATAGGCTTAAAAAAGGACCAGTCAGTACCAGCATCGGAGTGAACTACTACTATGGGGTGGTGGATGTCTACAAACCTGAGACCTACAATCTGAAAAATTCAAGCATGTATGTCTATGCCCGCATCCCGATAGGCGCGGGAGGGAGCAAGGAGGATTAAGTTCGTCTAGGAACAAATCGCAGTAGCTTCACCCGGTTACCAGATTAAATTTTCTGTCCTCACTGGGTTCGGTTCCATTTTTTTTATTTGCCGGATTGGGCAACACGCGAGATAGTTTTTCCTTCTAAATCGATTTCGGAGAATTTGTGACGGTCACTTGGGTTGATGACCTTTTTATCCTTATTATTAAGGTTATGATAAAAAAGGATTTTTCACGAAGGGATTTTATCCAAAAAAGCGTGGCCTTAGGCCTTGGAGCAGCGGTGTTACCCTATGTCCCCACTCTTGCAAATCCATTGAAGTCGGGTATGAAATTCGGTCTGGTGACCTACGAATGGGCCAAGGACTGGGATCTCGCCACTCTGATCGCCAACTGCGAAAAAACTGGAGTCCTCGGCGTAGAACTTCGCACACAGCATGCTCACGCGGTCGAAGCAAACCTATCGGCAGCGCAAAGGAAAGAGGTTAAGAAGCGTTTTGCAGGTAGTAAAGTCACCTGCCTCGGGTATGGTAGCAACTACGAATATCACAGTGCAGATCCAGCCAAGCTTAAGGAGAACATCGACGGGACGAAAGAATACATCAAACTCTGTCACGATATCGGAGCCACCGGTATCAAGGTGAAACCCAATGGTCTTCCTGAAGGAGTGCCAAAGGAAAAAACACTTGCACAGATCGCTGCTTCCTTTAATGAAGTGGGGAAATTTGCGCAGGATTACGGACAATTGATCCGAGTGGAAGTGCATGGAAATCAGACTCAGGATATTCCGAACATGAAGGCGATCTTTGATCAGGTGACTGAGCCCAATGTCAAAGTTTGCTGGAATTCCAATCCAGAGGATTTGCTCGCTCCGGGACTGGAGCAAAATTTTCACACGCTTGAAAAGTGGTTTGGTGACACGGTGCACGTCAGAGAGTTCAACGTGGGTGACTATCCTTATGCTGAATTGATAAAGCTTTTCACAAAGATAAAGTATGACGGGTGGATCCTGATGGAAGCCCGAACTAAGCCGGACGACCGGGTCAAAGCACTAAAGGAGCAATTGGATATTTTTAACCGTCTGGTAGCCCAATCGAAGTAATTGGCGGTATTGTATCAGGAGAAAAGCGAGAGGAATGCCTTGCGTTTCTTCTTTTTTGACAAATAACAGTAGATACTCAAATGACCATGAATTCAGATAATTCCAGACGAGACTTTTTGAAAAAGTCAGTTCTCACCACTGCCGGCGTTGGATTGGGCGCCCTGGCTTTTCCGGCTAGCAGTTACAGCAAAATAATGGGAGCCAATGACCGGGTAAATGTCGGTATCGTCGGTTTTTCGAACCGGGCAAAAAGCGCTCTGATCCCTGCGATGCTTAGGCATTCCAAGGAAATGAATTTTGAGTTTACGGCGGTTTCGGATTTGTGGAGCAGAAGGAGAGAAGAAGCGGTAGCCTATGTCAAAGACAAAAGTGGCCTGACCATCGCTACTGCGCGAAACAACGACGAACTCTACGATCGCAAAGATGTCGACGCGGTCATCGTCAGCACGGCTGATTTCCAGCATGCCTTGCACTGCAAAGAAGCGGTGGAAGCTGGACGGGATGCTTATGTAGAAAAGCCCTTTGCGGAAACCATGGCCGATGCACGTGCAGCAAAAGAGGCTGTGCTTCGTACGGGTAAGATCGTGCAGGTCGGCTCTCAGCGCCGAAGCGGAGCCAATTATCATGCGGCTAACCAATACATCAAAGACGGAAAGTTCGGAGATATCGTCGCCGTGGAGAT
The DNA here is from genome assembly GCF_039523455.1 of Algoriphagus jejuensis. Lineage (NCBI taxonomy): Bacteria > Pseudomonadati > Bacteroidota > Cytophagia > Cytophagales > Cyclobacteriaceae > Algoriphagus > Algoriphagus jejuensis. The sequence goes on from NZ_BAAAFI010000049.1 coordinate 86,963, forward strand.
GACTTGGAATGTCAATCAACCGGGACGTTGGAGATTGCCGGAGTTAACGCAGCAGATCCGAAAAGAAGATACCGATTGGGAGCGTTTTCAGATGAACAGGCCTAAAGCCGATTGGGATCCTAGAAAATACTTGGAGTTTCGTTTGTTTTGGCCGTATTCCTCAGGGATTCCTGGACAGTGGATGGCGCATCAGATTGATACGGTTCATTGGTTTACGGACATTCCACACCCGCGAAGTGTCGCTGCAAATGGCGGCATCTACCTTTGGAAGGACGGACGGGAAAACTTTGATACCATGACGGCGGTGTTTGACTATGGTCCCTTGGATGACAAGTCAAAAGGCTTCCAGGTGATCTATTCTTCCCGATTTACCAATGGCGCAGGTGGAACTAAAGAGATTTATTTTTCCAATGGCGGTGAGCTCAATCTGGATACCAACCGAATCACCCCAAATGGCGGGCTGAATGAACGAAATGCCGGTGCCATGGGAATGAAAGCCAATTTGCTTCCGGACATGGCTTTGGGAGAGGCGGTCAAGACCGAAACCGGAGCTGATACTGGTGTAGATGATTTGACCTCCGCGCACATGAGAAACTGGATGGACTGCATCCGCAGCCGCAAGAAGCCCAACGCCGATGTCATGGCGGGTTACAATCACTCGATCGCCAATATCATGACTACTGCCGCGCTCAGAACAGGTCAGTTTGTGACCTTTGATGAAGAAAAACAAGAAGTCCTCGCCGGAGGAAAAGTTTTCCAATACTAAAACAATAAACCATGATTAGCCTATTCAAAGTCGGCTTTTTTGCCAGCTTAGTACTTATTCCATTTTCTGAAAGATCGGAAATGAAAACAACGACAACGACAGGACCGTCTGCGAAAGCAAATGCGGTGACTTTGGTGAGAAAGGATGCAGAAAAAAAAGTAGAAGTCCATGTGAATGGAGAACTTTTCACGGCCTATCTCTATCCAACGACAATCGACAAGCCGGTTTTGTACCCAATCAAATCCGTCAACGGCAATGACATCTCCAGAGGCTATCCACTAGCACCACGTGCGGGAGAGCGAGTAGATCATCCTCATCACATCGGAGTCTGGTTTAACTATGGTGACGTCAACGGACTAGATTTTTGGAACAACTCCGACGCAATCCCGGCCGATAAGAAAAGTGCCTATGGAAGCATCATTCATACGGGCATACTCAAAGCGAAAGATGGCAAGGACAAAGCTGAATTGGAAGTAGCCATGGACTGGGTGACGTCTACGGGTGAAGTATTGCTCAAAGAGAAAACTACCTTTGTTTTTAGCGTTGATGGAAATAAGCGAATCATAGACCGTATCACCACCCTTACCGCGCAGTCAAAAGAAGTTGCAATGACAGACAACAAGGAAGGCATGCTCGGCATTCGAGTGGCGCGTGAATTGGAGCACCCCTCCAACAAGCCGGAGATCTTCACCGATGCGAGTGGCATTGCCACGGCGGTACCTTCTCTCAACAACGAAGGCGTGACTGGCATGTATCGAAGCAGCGCTGGTAAAGAAGGAGATGACGTCTGGGGTACGAGAGGTACTTGGGTTAATCTTTCCGGAGAAATCAAGGGTGAGAAAATTGACCTTGCGATCGTGGATCATCCATCAAATCCAGGCTATCCAACCTATTGGCATGCGAGAGGTTACGGCTTGTTTGCTGCAAATACGCTGGGCCAAAAAGCGCTGAGCGACGGTAAAGACGAGCTTAATTTCAAGATTGCTCCAGGCAAATCGGCGACATTCAGATACCGAATCGTCGTGAACTCTGATGGGGACGTGACTGACCAAACCATGAATAAGGAGTTTGAGTCATTCAGTAAGGTGAAATAAATAAACCCAGAAAGGAGGGATTTCCCTCCTTTTTTATTGCTTTTCTAACGGTAGTCTCAAGTCATTTGTAGCATTGCCTTTCATCAACATCTAAACCAAACCAGTAACTCATGAAGCCCCTTTTTAGCCTTCTCCTTGGTATATTCTTTGCTTTTGGCTGTTCGCAGCCGCAATCGGAACCAAATAACTTCGAAGCGGATATCGTTGTCTACGGCGGAACTTCTGCAGCCATCACCGCTGCAATGCAGGCAAAGAAAATGGGGAAAACTGTGCTGGTCGTATCGCCGGACAAGCATTTGGGAGGGCTCTCCGCTGGAGGTTTGGGCTTCACAGACACTGGAAACAAAGCGGTGATCGGAGGTTTGGCTCGGGAGTTTTATCATCGTCTGTATCTGCACTACGAGCAGGATTCGGCTTGGAAATGGCAAAAGCGTGACGAATACGGCAACAAAGGCCAAGGTACCCCGGCCATCGACGGGGCGAACCGTACCATGTGGATCTTTGAACCGCATGCCGCAGAGCGGGTCTTTGAGGACTTTGTCCGAGAAAATCAACTGGAAATACATCGGGACGAATGGCTCGATCGGGAGGGAGGGGTGACTGTCGAGTCTGGTAAAATCATTTCGATCAAAACCCTGTCAGGAAAATCCTATACTGGCAAAGTGTTCATCGATGCCACCTACGAAGGGGATCTGATGGCGGCAGCTGGCCTGAGCTATCATGTTGGGCGTGAGTCGAATGAAACTTATGGAGAAACCTGGAATGGGGTGCAGGTCGGCACCTATCAGCACAAGCATTATTTCCAAGATTCGATCAGCGCGTACAAGATTGCCGGTGATCCGTCGAGTGGGCTTTTGCCAGAGATCTCTCCAAACCCTCCGGGAAAAAACGGGGAAGGGGATCAGCGTCTACAGGCATATAATTTCCGGATGGCGTTGAGCAGCAATCTGGATAACCGAGTGCCTTTCGAAAAGCCCGTAAATTACGACGCTTCACGCTATGAACTCTTGGCGCGGGTGTATGCGACAGGATGGCCTGAGACCTTTGAAAAATACGATCCTATTCCTAATCAGAAGACTGACACCAATAACCACGGGCCGTTCAGTACCGACTACATCGGCAAAAACTACGACTATCCCGAAGCGAGCTATGCGAGAAGAAAAGAAATCATTCAGGAACATGTCGAATACCAAAAAGGCCTGATGTACTTTCTCTCCAATGATCCGCAAGTCCCTGAAGACGTGCGCGCAGAGATGGCAAACTATGGTCTGGCCAAGGATGAGTTTGTGGACAATGGAAACTGGCCGCATCAGATCTATGTGCGCGAAGCGAGGAGGATGATCGGTTCTTATGTGATGACCGAGCACGATGTCCTAGGCGCGAAGGAAGTCCCTCAGCCAGTGGGTATGGGCTCGTATTCGCTGGATTCTCACAACACGCAGCGCTTCGTCACGACGGGAGGATTTGTACAAAATGAGGGGGATATTGGCGTGCATCCTAAACAGCCCTACTCGATCTCTTATGGGACTTTGATTCCTAAAAAAGAAGAATGCACGAATCTGCTCGTGCCGGTCTGCGTCTCCAGTTCTCATACCGCTTTTGGTTCGATCCGCATGGAACCGGTCTTTATGATCTTGGGACAATCTGCCGCTGCAGCAGCTTCCCTTGCGATCGATGAAGAGATAGCGGTGCAGGATCTCGAGTATGAAAAGCTTAGAAAAGTGCTTTTGGAGGAAAAACAAGTGCTGGAAAACTAAGTCCCCGAATCAGCTCTTAAGGTATTTGTTTGGAACGTTTGGGGAAATGTAATCGATGCCAAACCGATATTTCAGGAGTTGGGAGACGATGCCGGAGATCACGGCCTCTTTTCGGTGCATTTGCGGCAGCAATCCCATCAGGGCGTAGCTGATCGGGTTGACTGCGGGAATGAGTGTTTCCCAGTCGTAGCCTTTACCCCAGATCAATCCCCGAACAGTCAGATCTAGGTCAGCCCCATAATCCAAACAAAAATCCAGCATCTCTCTGGACTGATGGTTGTTTTGGTTTACCGAATGAAAAATAGGTGTTTGCCCGCCGAAACCGAAATCATCGACTCCGGCTTTGGTATTGATATCCAGTCCGGATTTGACCAAAACTTCCGCGCAGGAAAAATGGTTGAATTCCGCACAGATGTGTAGTAGGGAAGCTTCGAAAAATGGGGTATAAGCGCAGGGAAGTGTGAACTTTTTTTCGATAACTTTTGGGTTTTCAAGGATGACTTTCTTCAGTAGATCTCCGTCGTCCATAAGCACCGCTTCAATGACAGGATCCTCCAAGCCGTGGCCCATTTCCAAAAAAACTTTGACGCAATCTTTGAATCTAGGGCTTCTGGTATATTCGCCGATCAAAACCCATAGCAGCGGTGTTTCCTTCTTGCTTTGCTGAAAGTCTCCAGTTTCCAAAATGGCTTTTATTCCGGCCATATCGTGGAGTTCAACCGCGGTATTCAGATCCATGACACTCATGCTATTTCATCGTTTTGATCAGTTCAGCTGCATCAGCAATACATTTTACCGAATAAAACTGATCGTTTTTCACTTCATGCGATACCTGCTCGTGAGCCCAAGTGATGTGAAAAGGAATGTGGATGGCGTGACCTCCCAGCTCCAAAACGGGCAAGATGTCTGACTTCAAGCTATTTCCCATCATGAGGAACTCTGAAGAATCGACATCCAGGTGGTGGATGAGCTTTTCAAAATCGGAAGTCCGCTTTTCGCTCATGATCTCGATGTGGTGAAAGTACCTCTCCAGTCCAGACTTTTTGAGCTTGCGCTCTTGATCCAGCAGATCCCCCTTGGTCGCCAATACGATCCGAAAGTCTCCATTTAATTCCTGTAAGACTTCTTCCACCCCCGGCAAAAGATCTACGGGCTTTTCCAGCATCTCGCGACCGATGTTGATCACTTTTTCCACTAAAGCCAACGGCATCTTATTGTCCGAGATTCGCATGGCAGCTTCAATCATCGAGAGCATAAAGCCCTTGATACCGTATCCATAGAGCTTGAGATTGTCTATCTCGGTGCGGTATAATTCCTTCATGATCGCATGCTGGGGCATAAAATCTTCCAGCAAGCCAGCAAACTTTTCTTCTGCTTCGCGAAAGAAAGGTTCGTTTACCCAGAGGGTGTCATCTGCGTCGAAGGCAATTACTTTTATAGGCATTTTTTGAGTATCAAATATAAAGACATTAGTATCAGGACTAGAGCCGGGAAGCAAGAGACCAGAGTTAGGAAACCAAGATAAAAAGCTAGTTTTCAGTAGCGACGTAGCATCGGGCATCGGTCATCCGACCTGTTTTACACCTTAGAGATCTCCCATCCATGCCAAGAGCACATCTCTCCAAGTGGAGACGGAGCCATTTCCAATTCCAAAGCCAAAACCATGTCCTCCTGTTGGATAGATATGTAGTGAAGCAGTCACTCCATTTTTGTGGAGGGCCGTATAGTAAAGAAGAGAGTTTTCAATCGGTACACCTTTGTCGTCCTGCGCATGAACCAAGAAAGTTGGTGGTGTCTCTGGATTTACATTGAGCTCTCCAGAGAATCTGTCCATCAATTCCTGACTGGCGTTTTCACCAATCAGATTTTTTCTGGAACCCGAATGAACCGCCGCGTCTCGGAAGGAGATCACCGGATACGCCAAGATGGAGAAATCTGGTCGGGCCGACAAGGCATCGATTGCGTCCTTTGGTCGCTCGACTTCATGCTTGTATTGGGTGCTCAGGGTCGAAGCCAAGTGGCCGCCAGCTGAGAAACCTAACACACCTACTTTGGCGGGATCGATATTCCATTGAGCGGCGTTTTGCCTTACGAGACGGATCGCTCGCTGAGCATCCATCAGAGGGACTTCCTTGGGGTCTGTCAGGGACTTGGAGATGGGTAGGCGATATTTGACCACGATTCCTGCGATTCCGTTCGCATTGAGCCATTTGGCAAAGTCAGTGCCTTCCTTGTCGTAAGCCAAGATGCCATAGCCACCGCCGGGGAAGATCACGACCGCCTGGCCCGTAGCGATCTGTTTGGAAGGTAGATAGACTTCGATGGTCGGAGTCTGCACGTTGGCGATTCGGATGATGTCTTGTGTGACCACTTCTTCCTTTAGATCCGAAGCATTTTGCAGCGGCGGAGTGCCTTCCCAAAGTGGGAGCGTAGTGACTTGGGCTTGAGCAAAAGTGGCCATCAGGGCGAAAATTAAGGTGAAAACAAGGTTGTTCATAGGCTTTGGGTTTGTGGCTAAAATCTGGTTTCAGGTTCCTTTATATTCAAACAACTTCTCCATGACCGCCCACCGCCAGTTGGCGGGAGTGCCTGGAAGGTTGGTTTGGTATTGGCCGAGGAATGCCTCCCATTCCTGAACTTTAGGGTTGGATTCGTCGAGTTCTGCTTTTTTCTCAAAGCTAAATTCGTCATTTCCAATGAGGATCATCGTGAGTCGGTTGCTCCAGCGGTAGATGCTCATCTCCACGATTCCAGCCACCCTGATGCTCTCAATGATTTCTGGTGAGACTGCCTGATGGCATTCGACATAGGCCTGAATCGCTTCAGGTTCGTCTTTGAGATCACAGATGAGTACAAAAGTCTGCATACAACATTTACGATTTTGAATTTACGCCACGATAGCAATAGGAGTATAAAACCTTTATTTAGGTTAAGGAGCTCCCAATTTTGAACACTTGATTTCTAGAAAGATTTGTCTGGTGTCTATTTTTTTGATCTTTCAATTTTCCAATTTAGAACATTGAACGATGAATATCGAACACCGAAGTGTTCCCTTGTAGACCTCTCATATCTTACTTTACAACTTTTCTCACCCGCATCGCAAACAGAAATACCATCAGAAAACAAGTCAGCGGGAGAAAGAAGGAGAAGTTCACCTCGGGAACGCCAAGAATCAATGTGTCTGTGTATCCAGATCCACCCAAGTCCAGGATCATCCCCTGTAGTGTAGGCATGATCGCTCCGCCGACAATCGCCATGACCAGATACGCGGCGGCAAACTTGGAGTCTTCCCCCAAGCCGTCTAAGGCAATGCCGTAAATTGTAGGAAACATCAACGACATCGCAAAGCTGATCCCCACAAGAGAGTAAAGTCCTGTGATTCCCTGCAGGAAGATCGCGCCCAAGGTAAAGCCGATGGCCAATAATGCAAATGCTGCCAATAGCTTGGTTGGCGAAATAACCCGCATTAGGAAGGTGCACACCCAACGTCCGACTAGGAATATGCCCAGCGAAGCATAAGCATAGTTTACCGCATTGTACGTGGTGATACCGATCGATTCAGCGTATTGGTAGATGTAGGTCCATACCATGATTTGCGCGCCGACATAGAACATCTGAGCGAAGGTGCCCTCGACAAAATTACGGTTGCTGAGCAGTCGCTTCATGGTCGGCCCAAAGTCCACTCTGCCCGATCCGCCCTTACTTTCGGGCATCTTCATCATTGCAATCAGGACAAAAATCGCAATCACCACGAGCCCAAGTATCACGTAGGGATTACGGATTACCATCAAGTCATTGGTTCGAATCACTGCCTTGGCAACTTCGTCTAGGCCATCGTAGATGATATTGCCGTTTTCGTCGGTGTTGTTGGATTGGAGTGAGTTGAGAATGAATGTCTTGGCGACAAAAAGACCAGCCAATGCCCCCATAGGGTTAAACGCCTGCGCCAAGTTGAGCCGTTGAGTTGCAGTGGCTTCCGGTCCCATTGACAGGATATACGGGTTGGCAGTGGTCTCCAAGAAGGCCAGGCCAAAGGTCAGGATGTACAAAGCCGCAAGGAAGAAGCCATAGCTCTCCCAGGCCGCGGCAGGATAAAACAAGCAAGCCCCAAACGCGTAAAGCCCCAAGCCCAAGAGCACGCCGGTCTTGTAGGAGTATTTTTTGATAAAGAATGCTGCTGGCAAAGCCATTGTGAAATAGCCGCCGTAGAAGGCCATCTGAACCCAGGAGGCTTGGACGTTATTCAGTTCCAATACACGCTTAAATGCCGCCACCATGGGGTTGGTGATATCATTGGCAAAGCCCCACAGCGCAAAAAGGGAGGTAATCAGGATAAAAGGAAGGACAAGATCTTTTGGGACTAGAGCGGGTTTTTGGGTCATAATGAGCGATCAAGATGGGTGTAGCCACCGTCAACGTAGAGGTGTTGACCGGTGATGTGAGAGGCTTTTTCTGATAGAAGAAAGAGGACCATTGCGGCGATCTCTTCGGGAGTGGTCATGCGATTTCCAAATGGAATTCGGCTGTTGATTTCATTAAGTTTTTCTTCGGGATTGGCAAAAGACTGGATCCAGCTGGCGTACATCGGTGTGAAAACTTCTGCGGGCAGGATGGCATTGACGCGAACCTGATAGGGAAGAAGCTCTACAGCCCATTCCCTGGTCAGTGCCAATTGAGCTCCTTTGGCAGAAGTATAGCCGGAGGTGCCTCCCTGTCCGGTCACGGCGGTTTTGGAGGAGATGTTGACGATAGCCCCCTTGTTTTCTTTTAGATAGGGCAGGGCATAATGCGCCAAATAGTAGTAATGGAAGAGATTCTTTGAGACTGAATCGACATATGCCTCTGGATTGCCGTGTTCCAGGCCGACTCCGTCATTGGCTCCGGCATTGTTGACGATGCCGTCGACACGTCCAAAGGTTTGGATCGCAAGATCGACACATTCTTTGGCTTGCTCGGGGGAAAACAGTCGAATCGGCACCTGCAGGGATTTTCCAGGTGCCAAGTCTAGGATTTCCTTTCCTTCTTTGTCCGAAGGATCGATTATCACGGGGATGGCACCTTCTTCGATCAATCCGCGGGAGATTGCGCCTCCGATTCCTTTTGCACCTCCGGAGATTAGGAATACTTTATCGGTTAAGTTAAGGTTCATAGGTAGTGGGCAGTCTCAGCTTTCAATCGGCAGACGGAAAGTACTGTTGACCATTATTGTTTTTCAGATTTTATAAAATTCAGCTGCGGTTCCGCCCATGATTCGGGCTTTTTCCGAAAGGGACAGTGTGTCTGTAAATCGCTCCATCACTTCCCAGAACTTCTCATATTCTCCAGCTAAAAGCCCCACAGGCCAGTCGCTGCCATACATCAGCCGGTCTGGACCAAATAGCTCAATGGCAATCTCCAGGTAAGGGAAAAGTTGGTCTGCGGTCCAGGTTTTCCAGTTGGCTTCAGTGGTCATGCCCGACAGTTTGCAGTGCATTAGCTCCCTTTCAGCAAGCAGCGCCATCCCTTTTTTCCAATCCTTCCAATCCCCGTCTTTGATGTAGGGCTTGGCGAGGTGATCGATGACAAAGCGCTGATTGGGGCACCTCTTCACCAATTCCAAAGTAGCAGTGAGGTGATTGGGAAAGATGAGGATGTCGTAAGCGTAGCCTCGTATCCCCAATTTCTGCACGCCGCGGATAAATTCTTCCTGTAGCATGTAGCCGGGATCCCGGGACTGTAATACTTCGCGGAAACCGACCAGTTTGGTAGTGTCGGCATACTGATCCAAGACCTCGTCGAGCTGATCGCTTTTTAGATCGGCCCAACCGACCACTCCCCTTATCCACTCGTTTTGACTGGATAGATCTAGGAGAAAGTCGGTTTCTCGGAGGCTTTCCTCTGCCTGTACTGCGATGCATCCGTCGATCTTTGCATCCTGAAGCAAAGGGTACAGATCCCCCGGAAGAAAATTCCGGCGGATCCGATTCATCTCAGGACTGATCCAGTCTTGGCGCTTAGGATCGTATTCCCAAAAATGCTGATGGGAATCTAACCTCATGCCTCAGGGTCATTCATGGCAACCTGACGCGAGATACCAAGACCTTCAATTCCCAACTCGACGACGTCGCCGTTGACCAGGAATTGAGGCTCCGGCTTGAGGCCCATGCCTACTCCGGCAGGGGTTCCGGTGGAGATCACATCTCCGGGAAGCAAGGTCATGTACTGACTGATGTGAGAGACGATCGTGGGGATGTCAAAGATCAGATCCGAAGTATTGCTGTCTTGAAGCATCTTGCCGTTCAGTTTCAGCCAAAGTCGGAGTTGGTGAGGATTTGGAATTTCTTCTTGGGTAGCCAAAAAGGGTCCCAATGGGGCGAAGTGGTCGGCGCTTTTGCCTTTGACCCACTGACCACCGTGACGAAGCTGGAAGTCCCGCTCGCTCACGTCGTTGTGCAGGCAATAGCCCGCGATGTGATCGTAAGCGTTTTCGGGCGAGACGTACTTGGCGCGCTTGCCGATCACCACTGCCAGTTCCACTTCCCAGTCCGTTTGTACAGAGTTTTTTGGAATAAAGATCGGGTCAAAAGGACCGCAAAGCGAAGAGGTAGCCTTCATAAAGATGATCGGAATCTCCGGTACAGCCATGCCTGCTTCGGCGGCGTGCATGCGGTAGTTGAGTCCTACGCAGATGATCTTGGATGGCCGGGCGATGGGGGATCCCAGGCGCGCATCGGCGGGGATCTCCGGAAGAGAAGCTTGATTGGACTCCAGCCAGGAGGATAGCCTAGTCAGTCCGTCTGATCCGAGAAAGGCTTCGTTCCAATCCTCTCCAAAGGAAGAACAGTCTAGGTTTTTTCCTGCTTTATCCTGAATTCCCGGTTTTTCTTTTCCGGCTTCGCCAAATCGTATAAGTTTCATGTATATAAGTATCTAGATGTTAGTATTAAGTATCAAGAATTTTGGAACCAAGAAACAAGAGACTAGAATTTAGATTTAAGATTTGAGACGGCAGAATCAAAACAAAATTCTTGGATTTAGGACGAATGTGTGCCATAAACCTCGTCAATCAAAAATCGTGAATCCAAAATCGTCTTACATCTTCAGCCCGACAAATCCCCCGTCGATGTTGAAGTTGGTGCCAGTGATGAAGCTGCCAGCGTCAGAGCTGATGAAGTAGGCCATTTCGGCGATCTCCTCCGGTGTACCCATCCTCCCGACAGGTTGTGTGGCAGCCAGCTTGGCAAACATTTCCGATTCCTGTCCGGGGTAGTTTTTGGCTAAAAAGCCATCGACAAAAGGAGTATGAACCCTTCCCGGCGATAGGCAATTGCAGCGAATGCCGTCCTGCACATAATCTCTAGCCACGCTTAGCGTCATGGAGTAAGCGGCGCCTTTGGTCATACTGTAGGCGAATCGATCCGGGATGCCTATTGTAGCAGCCACCGAGCACATATTCAGGATTGATCCGCCTCCGTTTTCTTTGAGTTTGGGAAGGCAGGCTTTGATGCAGTTAAACATACCCTTGACGTTCACTTGAAATAATCGCTCAAAGTCGTCCTCAGTGGTATTTTCTACTTTGCCAATATGAGAAATCCCGGCATTGTTGATCAACGTGTCGATCTTGCCGGGAATAGTTTGGATCAAACGCTCGAGCTGAGCATAATCGGTGATACTGCCTTCTAAAAATTTAATCTGAAAGCCTTGGTCTGTCGCTTCATCTTGGACTCTAACTCCTTCGCTTTTGTTGGTATCTATGAAATATACCAGGCTTCCGGCGGAGGCAAACTTTTTCACCATGGCGAGGCCGATTCCGCTGGCGCCACCAGTGATTAAGACGGTTTTCGAATTCATTGGTATGGGGTTAGGGTTTGGGATTGTTAAAATCTAAAACTTAGCCGAAGGCAAATATAACAAGGACTTTTAAAGCTAGTCAGCTAGTTTGAAGATCTAGCTGTTTTTTTCAATTCTGAAGGGTTTTTTAGCAGAAAACAGCAAATGATTTCATTTTAATAGTTGAGTCTTGCCGAGACCTACAAGTTTGAAAGAATGCTCGCGGGTACCTGAATTTCGTTTGCCAGTTTCAATTAAGATACCGGTGCCGTACCAATCTACTTGCAGATGTGTTCGCTGTCGAGCTGGGACTGAATCCAGTCCATTTCCTTAAAGGTTTGATTTTGGCTTACCTCTCTTCGGATTCCGCTCAGAGTTTAGGCAATCTTACCATGGTCAGCCAAAATTCCTCGATTTTAGCGGTAATGTTGAAGAATTCGCTGACTTCAAGTGGCTTGGTGAGATAACAGTTGGCATGCTTCTGATAAGCGCGCAGAATGTCGCTTTCCAAGGAAGAGGTTGTCAGCATGATAATTGGAATATGCTTTAGGTTTTGATCGTTTTTGACGTTTTCCAATACCTCATGCCCGTTTTTCTTGGGAAGATTGATGTCCAGAAGTATTAAGCCAGGAAGCGTTTTTGGGTTCTGATTGGCAGAAGATGCCAAAAAGTGAATTGCTTCGAATCCGTCTCGACGGATGATCAGCTCATTGGGAACCTGACATTCTTCCAGTGCTTCAGTCATCAACAAAATATCACCTTCATTATCTTCAACCAGGAGAATCTTAATCGGAGTTTTGTGCATGATTTAAGTTTAAAAGTAAAAAATTCTGCCTTCGTCTAAAGTGGACTCTACCTCTAAAAATTCAATCCTTGATGGATGACGATTTGCAGAAAAACAATTGACTTTATCTCAGTTAGGGATTTTTATTTAGAGGAAAAGTTGATTTGAGATACCAAATGAAAGTTTAAGATAGTCATCCTACAAACCGATTCCATATTCTTTAGTGGGAAATCCCGAAATTCCCTTCACTTTATTTCAACTCATCCCTGAGGAAGGTGTCTTTTTGTGGACTTGGCTTTGTGAGAGGTCAATGGTTCGCCAGCAGAAAAAAGCACTTCAGTTACAATCCAGCGAATAGTGTGCTCCGCATCCTGAACAGGAAAATTGAACAGCTAGAGTCGTACGACCTCCCCGGTTTTGACGGACTCGTCGCAGGCAAAGGCGATTTTCAAGCTATTCAGTGCATCACTCAGGTGGTCGCTGAGATCGGTGTTCTGGAGGATCGCATTCAGAAAATAGCGCTGCTCCCTGTTGCAGAGCTCTTGATGGTCGGGCTCATCAGCTACGTCGATCCATTCGTCAGATTTCAAAAACTTGTTTTGGCCATCGATTCCGGCATGGTGCACGCGGATCGCCTCGGTCTTGGTGTGGCTGTCCACGTGATCTGACTTGCCTGATGCCCCGGCATTTTTTGCCACAATGGAGACGGAGCCTTTCGGGCCGAAGACATCCTTTACAAAGAATGCAGTCTCACTGATCATCGGGCCCCAGCCCGCTTCATACCACCCGACTGATCCGTCTTCGAAGCGGATCTGTAGTTGTCCATAGTTGTAGTTGTCTGGGGCGATATCTTCGGTCAGTCTCGCTCCGATGGCGGAAACCCAAACGGGCTTTGATCGAGTCATTTGACACATCACGTCGATGTAGTGCACGCCACAGTCTACGATGGGGCTCAGGGATTTCATCAGGTTTCGGTGTACGTCCCACATGTAGCCGTGACTCTGTTGGTTGAGATTCATCCGCATGACGAGCGGTTTGCCCATTTTTCGACTTTCTTCGATGAATCTTACCCAGGAGGGATGGTGTCTCAGGATATAGCCGACGACCACTTTCTTGCCGCATTGTTGTGCCTTAGTGATGATTTTTTCGCAGCCGAGGATAGTGTCGGCAAGCGGCTTTTCGATGAAGATATGACACCCGGCATCCAATGCTTTAAGTGCAAATTCTTCGTGCGTGTCCGGGTAAGTTGAGATGCAGACAGCGTCGGGTGCGGTGTCAGCGAGTGCTGTATCGAACTCATCAAATAGCGGATAGTCCGCATTTAACGTCTCTCTGACTCGATTTTTACTTTCACCCCTGGCCACTAGTCCGCAGATCGCAAACTCGGACATGTGATGATAGGAAGCAGCATGGGCGGCGCCCATATTGCCGCAGCCGACGACAAGAATTCGGATGGGTTTAGTCATTTTGGTGAATTGGGTTTGAAGCTATGGCTGGGACACTCACGTCAAATTCTGGATCTAGAGCATCTTCCTTTGTGGATTTGCCGACTTTCATTTCATAGTCTTCTGCGCTTCCTGTGATTTTGACCGGAATTCCAAAAATCCCCAGTGGCGGTAAACCTAGTCGCAGGCCAATATTCAGATTTCCGTCCAAACTGACCTGGCCTTCGAGTCTCGGGCGGAATCCTGCGATCCGCATCTTGGTACGGGGAATGGTGATCAGGTTGTTTTCGATAGTGGTTTCGATCTCGATGTCGTTTAGTTCGGGGTCGTTGAGCTCCTCGCTTTCTGTCTTTTCGGCAACCGTGTTCATGAGTTTGAAGCCGTTGAGTTTGATCGCCTTCAATCCGAGTGTACCCCCTCCGACAATGGATTTCATGACTGGATACATGTCTGCGTCGAGCCTGCCGCTGAGCTTGTAGTCCAAACTCGCCTGACCTTCGGCATATTCGGCAAAAGATACCATTTCTTTGAAAATCGGGACTTCCTGATAAGCTCGCTGGATATCAAAATCACGGGCACTCAGCGCATAGTCAAAATTGGCAGAGAATGGAGTAGTGGCCCGGTAGAACCCTTTCATTTCCACCAGTGCACCCGCAAGGTTGAACTGGGTCTGATCCAACAGGATTTCACGGGGCGAAGTTCTCAGCTCCCCTCTGAAATCACTGATACTGTAGTCTCCAAAACGGATCGAGTCCGCACTTGCCATGATCTTCAGGTCGAGGGTGGTCGGTGGAACGATCACTCCGGTCACCACGCCGAGGGTATCGACTTTTATTGGTTCCTCTTCCCCAAAAAACATAAAATCCTCCAGATTGATGAAGTCAGTTTTGAACTCCATGGTGCCGGTAAGAATTTCTTTTTCGTCCGTCAGGTAGCCCAGGTAGTTGGTCAAGTGGCCGGAGGCGGTGACCTTGTTTTCAGAATAGCTGAAGAGGAACTCTGTGAATTCGATCTTGTCCTGATTGAAGGTTAAAGTACCCTTGTCAAGATTCACCCGCTCTGGTAAAAGGTCGGTTCGCAGCTGGATTTTTTCCATTTCTAGGGTGCCTTGATTGTCGAGGCGGCTGATTCTCCCAGCGACGGCATCGCTTTGTCGGCCCTTTAGCGTCAGATCGGTTGCCAGATAGCCTTCGATTTCCATTCCATCCACTCCGAATACCTGATATAGTTTTCCCAAATTCAAGCGACCGTGGGACTGCAGGTCGTACTGGATATCGTCTAAGTTTTCCAAGTTTGCCGTGATCGAGAAGGGATTTCCGAGAAAGGAGAATGAGAACGGCTGGACTTCAAATTTGAGGTCGGCAAATTGGTAAGTGGTATTCACCACCGAGAGTACACAGGAAATATCCTGGATCGCTTCGGGAAAGTAAGGAGTGAGGACAAACCCGTTCTGAAGGGAAAAATCAGCTTTGACTTTTGGTAGCGTTTTTTGTTCGGGTCGGTAGTTTCCTTCCGCCAGGAGATCTAGTTGAAGCTTGCCCGCCAACTGATAGCCCGAGTCCAAGGGGTAGAATTTTGGAATGTTGGCTAAGTCAAAATTGCTTTGAATTTTCGCGTCGATCCGGCTGTTGTCTCTTCCCAAATAGCTGAGATGCCCGTCGGTGACGAGCTCGATCACTTGAAAATGCAGGCGCTTCATCTCGAAGTTAATGTGGCTTAGCAAGCTGTCTGGTGAATTGGCGGAAATTTCGAATTCCAGATCCTTGACAGGTTCGGGCAAGTCCGCCCAATGCAGAAAGCCATTTTCGAGTTTTGCTGAAAAATCGAACGCAGGGATGCTTTGGATAATTGGATCAGGGTTTCTTAATTCATTGGGATCGGGAGCAATGCTGTAATTCCCCTTCGCGTGAAACCCAAGTTCAATTAGGCCGCGATAGTCAATTCCCGCGAAGCCTAGCGCAGCGTGAAGTTTGCCTAGATCGATCTTCACTTCCAAGTCAGAATCGATGCGCATGGGATTGAGATTTTCCAAATGCAGTTCACCGTGGAGATAGCCGTCGCCAAGCGTAAAGCCGACACTGTCCATGTCAAAAACAAGCTGATTGGGATCAAGCTCGGGGATTCTCAGGTTGATTCGGGCGTTCAATTGTTCGATTCCCGGACTGGAGGGGGAGTTGGAGATTATTCCATCATGCAGACTTACGTTCAGCGCCAAGCCGGGAAATTGGCTTTTTTCGGGAAGGTACAATCCCTGAAACGAGCCTACGATGTCGCCTTTTCCGCCAAACCTCGCTTGCTCAAAACTGGGCATAAACTCCCTCGGAACCAGCGATAGCATGTCTTTGAGCTCGGCGTCGAAGGATTCCAGGATGAAGTTCATGTCGTATCCTCCTGGGATAAATTCGAAGGCCCCTACGAAATTCAGAGGGAGGTCATTGATTTTTAATGCGTTTCTTTCAAAAGTGAGTGCAGTGGTTTCCGTGTTGATACGCGTCAGGAGGTCTGCAGAAAGTCGGTTTCTGTTGAAGATCGGTAGTTCATCGTAGACAAGCTTAAATTCACCAATTTGAATATTACTTTGGAGATTGAACTGCTCGTCTACCAGGGTGCCGTTGCCGCGATAGTTGACGGCATTCGCTTCACAGATCATGTCCATCGAGGTGTCGTGGTAGACAAACCTGCTTTTTTCCAGAAAAAAATCATCAATTTCCAACTCAAATGAGCTTGAATCGCTGGCCGTGTTTTCTGATTTGCTGATGGGGAAAACGTCGAAGTTGGAGTTGCCCCTTACGTCTCGGAGGATTTTTACCGTAGCTTGGTTCAGGTAGATTTCGTTGATTTTGAATCGCTCCGAAAAGAGAGAGGAAACCCCGACACCAAAGGCTAACTCCTCGGCATATAATAGCGTGTCGGCGGCAAAAGGCTGGGATCCGCCGACATACAGCTGATCCAGAGAGAGAGTCAATGATGGAAAATGTCTGAAAAAACTCAGGTGGACCTCCTCAAATCGTAAGTCGCCAAGCACCTGCTGTTGGAGTGTTTTTTCAAGTTCGATTTTCAGTTTTTCTTGGAAAAAGACAGGGAAAACCGCCAGGAAAATCAGGATAAATGCTGCGGCACCCAAGCCAAACCTCAATAATTTTGATCTCAAAAATCGGTTCATTTTAAAAAAAGCGGGTAGTTGTTTGCTTAGGCATTCCAGTTCATTTCAATCCGGCGATTTCTTCCTGACTGAGGTAGATTATGCTGACTTTCAAAGTAAGGGGAATTTCTGGTTCGTTGCTAGCGTCGCGCTTGACTGAGACGATTTTATCGACGATTTCCATGCCCTTGATCACGTGGCCAAAGACGGTATAGTCTCCGTCCAAGCGAGCTAGTCCCTGGGGATTTTGAACGATGTAAAACTGACATCTGGCAGAGCGTTTTCCCGGATTGTCATCTCGGCCGGCTCCGACCGCGCCGTACACATGTTTTAGCTCAGGGTGAAATTCAGGATCCAAAAGATACTCGGGATCCGTAAATCCTGCGGGCGTATCGGGGCATCCGCCTTGCGCAACAAAGTTGGGGATAACCCGGTTAAATGTCAACGAGTCCCAATAGCCAGCATCCGCCAGTTCGATGAAACTATCTCTATGCTTGGGGGTACGTGCGTCTAGGGCAATGAGGATTACTCCTTCTGGTGTGATGATTTGGCCGACGGGAAGTTTTTCCACTGGGAAAAAAGAGATAAGCAAAAGCTGGAAAATCAGGATAAAATTCATGATCGGAAGAGTTGGCGATTTTGAAGGAGGTGATTAATATACATATTTCAGGATGGTAAATATATTCTCTACAAGGTTTCCGTTGAATGGGGAACCTATAGCTCATTTGACGTATAAGTCAGCATATAATAGCTAAGATGGACAAAGAAGGAATTTCTCAAAAGCAAGCAATAGACATGATGTCACCGATCCCAGCCAATGAAATGCAGCGTCTGTTGGCGCTAAATGAGCTGGAGTTGGATTATTCTGACTTGGATAAGTCATTTGCGGATTTGACCCGGCTTGCAGCGAAGATAGCCGGCACTTCCATCTCTATGATCAATTTGATTGATACCTATACCCAATGGAGCATTGCTCCCTATGGTGTTGATATCAAGAATACGCCGAGAGAAAATTCAATCTGCCAATACACCATTTTAGAGGGAAATGCAGAAGGAATGGAAGTAGCCGATCTGTCGTTGGACGATCGATTCAAGAAGCTGAGCTATGTAACAGAAGCTCCTTTTCTCAAGTACTATTTTGGACTTCCGCTTAAGATCAAAGATGACCTATCCATTGGGTCGCTTTGTGTCCTCCATGACGACTACACAAGATTAAGTAAAGAAAAAAAGGAAATGCTGGAGATCATCGCGGGTGAAATCGTCAGTAGGATCAAGATTGGATATGAGCTTAACACGCTGGGGAGGAAAGTTCAGGAATGTACCTCGATCAAAAACAATGTGGTTCATGACATCCGTGGGCCGATCTGGGGGATAGTCGGACTGGCCGAGATCATCCAACTGCAGGGAAATGAAAATAGCTTAGAGGAGATTCTGAACTACATCGACCTGATCCAAAAAAGTGGAAAGTCGGTACTTGATCTAGTGGATGAAATATTGTCACAAAGTACCGAGCCCGAACAGCCCACATCGCATGAATTTACCCTGGTGACGTTGAAGGCAAAGCTGTTGGACTTGTTTGGTCCTCAGGCAATCATTAAGAATGTGGAACTGACCTTCGAGGTCGGTGAACAGGATGCCGAGGCGGCATTTCCCAAAGCCAGCATCCTACAGATCATGGGAAATTTGATTTCCAATTCGATCAAGTTCACCCCCGATGGAGGCCGAGTCACTGTGCGGTTGGATTTGGTGATTTCTGAAAGACAGCGGACACTCAGATTCCGTGTAAAGGACAACGGAGTCGGAATGGCTGCCGAGAAGATCACGCAGATACTTGGAAATAAAGGAAGCTCTTCCGCAGGAACATCCGGAGAAAAGGGATTTGGATTTGGCTTGCGTCTGGTTCAGCAATTGGTGGCTAATCTACATGGTCATCTGCTGATCAATTCTCAGCCGGGTCAGGGAGTGGAGATTGAGCTGAACCTTCCATTGTCCTGACCGTTCCAAAGGGCGCTTATTTTGAATCGGCTTTGAGACTGTTGTTTACCGGGTTGGCATACATGGCCAAGAAGCTATTGACCAGAAAGGGATTGCTGGTGTCTACTTTTCCGTAAAGTCTCTTTTCGAAGTCCTGCTTTTGCGCTGCAGTATAGAACTGTGCAAATCTCGAATCCCCACTCAGCAGGTCATGGGCAATATAGTTGCTTGGCCAAAGCTTGTAGCCGCTCCAGATTCTGAGATCGATCAGGGCAGCGAGCTGGGCGAATTTTTCCGGTTGTGATGTTTCGGTCTGTGAGATTTCCTTGATCTCCTGATTTAGGACTCCATTGACTTGGATGTGGATCCGTTTTTTGGTGCCCATGATTCCCCGTAGCAAATTGATAAAGTCCTCATTCTCACTCTTGACGTACTTTTCATCTCGCGATTTTGCCAACAACTCCGGCATTTTCAGATTGTCGGTAGGATCGTATTCGTAAGAGATTGAGATCGGCACTACGTTGATTTTTTCAAAAAACCCGAAAGGGTTTTCCCCTTCTTCCGTCAAGGTCAGCATCTTAAGTACACCCTTGTGTGTGGCGTCATTGCCGTCTTTGGTCCTGCCTTCCCGTTGTGCAGTCCAGACGGAGCGGTTCTCTCTCAGCAGTGATTTTGCGATAAACTCTGAAGCGATCAAGGAGCTTTCGAACAGCGCTCGTCCCGATAGTCCTCTGCGGATGGCGAAGTTTCTGTTGATTCGGGAGAGTGTATGAAGGAACGGCTTTTTGATGAGGTTGTCACCGATCGCCGAGGTGGTCATGATCAGGCCTTTTTCATACAAACAAGCGTTGAGAAGCGAGGTGTCCAGGATGATGTCCCGGTGATTGGAGATGAAGAGGTAAGCCGAATTAGGCTCCAAAACTTCAAAGCCTCCCGTAGTCAGTCCATCGGAGCTTTTCTCGAGGACTTTCATCAGGCCTGGGTAGATGAAGTTGATCTGAAAATCTCTGAGTGAATGGGTGTGCCGCATGAGGTCTTTCCAATGCGAAGGGTTGTCGTCTGGAAAGGTAAAATTCATCATGGCATCCAGCATCGGATCGTCGATTATCTTTCTGATCGCGGCATTCGCTTCGGAATCGTAAAAAGGTCTTATCGAATCAAATTTGGACATATCGGGGTGATGTTGCTACCGCAAAAAGCAAAAATTAGCTGAATAATTGAAGCTAAATTACCTAAACGAAGGGCTCGATGTCCTTAATTAATCGCGTTTCAGGTATTTATCGATGAATAGCAGATGGAATGGGAGCGCTTCGGTCCAATACGTCCAAGTGTGCGCGCCCGGGCGCTCGATGTAATCGTGGGGTGTTTCGCTCTCCAGGAGCAATCGGTGCATTTGGCGGTTGGTTTCGATGAGGAAATCGTCGACGCCACAGTCGATGATCAATGCCAGTCCATTGGCTTTTATTTTGCTTACCAAACCCACCGCTGTAAATGTGCTAAACGTCGGAGCGTCATAGGTCAAGTCCGCCCCCAACATTGCTTTTTGTCCATCTTGTCGGAGTTTTCTGAAGTCATCATTCACCTTCCACAAGCGGGTGTCGATATTCATGACGCCGCTCATGCTACCCGCTGCGATGAAAAGTTCCGGATGTTTCGCAGAAAGTGTAATTGCTCCGTGGCCGCCCATCGACAGACCTGTGATAGCTCTGGATTCTTTTTGGGCGAGAGTCCGAAAGCTCTTATCAATGTGAGGAATCAGTTCGTTTATTATATAGGTTTCGTATCGCACCGAATCCAACATCTGACTGTCATAGTAGTAGCTCGATGGACCTACGCTTGGGGTGACGATGATCATGTCGTATTCCTCGGCCAAACGACCGACCAAGCCGGGTTCAGTGACTTTTCGATGCCAGTCGCTAAAGGATCCACTACCACCATGAAGCAAATAGAGGACAGGATATCGTGTGCTTTCGGCGGCGTAGGAAGAGGGAGTGGTGACAGCGGCTTTGAGGTTTTTACCCATCGCCGGGCTGAAAACCTGAATGGTGTCCGTTTTGGCTTGGCCAAACGCTACTATCGGAAGAAAAGCAAAGAGGAAAAAGCAGCGAAACATCGTCGGATTGGTTTTGGGTTTTGAGATTGGAAAATAAGGAAAGTTGTGGAGGATTCATTTCTGACTTCGAAAAGGGTGACCGAAAACCGAGCAGATTGGGTTATTTTCAGATTATAAATTGGACCTAAGGAACTATGAACCGCCTGCAGCAAGCAGCCTATTCTCTGATCGTTTTGGTATTGGGAGCTTTTGTTCTTAAAGAAGGCGCGTTTATCCTGGTACCGCTGGTTTGGGGGATATTTTTTGCTTTCGCTTTATACCCGATTTCTTCCTGGTTTGAGAGAAAACGCCTGCCGAGAGGGGTTGCCATTTTCCTCAGCATCCTGTTAATAGGGGTGGTCGCAATGGGGATTTTATACCTGCTGATCAACCAAATGGTTGGGCTGATCAAAGAAGTGCCTGCTATCGGTGAAAACCTGGAAGTAAAGCTAAGCAACTACATGGAGGAGCTCAGTCGACTGTTTGGGCAGGACTTGATCGATCCGGACAACAAGTCGGACTTGCTGCCTTCGCTGCCGAGTGGCAACTTCAATGAGACGCTGCTGGCTACCGGTAAGTCGCTGACCTTGATCGGGATTGTTCCCCTGTTTAGCTTTTTACTGTTGTACTACAAAGATTTTTTCATTGAATTTTTGGTTCGCTATTCTTCCAAAAACAAAGAATCTGTCATCATTTGGGCCGAGGAATCAGGAAGTGTCATCCAGTCCTATCTAATCGGGATGGTAAGAGTCACGGGAATTGTAGCTGTTTTGGCAGGGATTTTCTTCTATCTGCTGGGCATCAAATATTTTATTCTGTTTGCCTCATTTATCGCTTTAATGAACCTCATTCCGTATGTGGGCGTGTTTGTGTCTTCGTTTTTTGTAGTGCTGTATGTATTCCTGACCACCGATTCTGTGTTCTTCCCTATCTTGACTATTGCGGTGCTTTGGGGCATTCAGCTTTTTGAAAACAACATCATCACACCTCTGGTGGTCGGCTCAAAGGTCAAAGTAAATGCCCTTGCCGTGATTATTGCGATTCTGCTGGGGGGCTGGCTCTGGGGAATCTCCGGGATGGTGCTCTTTATTCCGCTTGCCGGGATTTTGAAGATCACGCTCGAACGAAATGCCGACCTGAAGCCCTTTGCCTATCTGCTGGGTGACGATGTTCCAGTCACTGAAGAGTCGGAGAATTTTTGGAAAATATTGAGGAGAAAGTTTTTCAGAAAAAAGGATTGAAGTTTTTGGGTTCTTTCTCCAATCCCAGTTTTAATAGATTAAAACGGCTTTAAAAAAGAAAAGCAGACCATTAAGGCCTGCTTTTTAACGATTGTGCGGATGAAAGGATTCGAACCTTCACACCCAAGGGCGCTGCCACCTGAAAGCAGTGCGTCTACCAATTTCGCCACATCCGCATCGTATAATCGATTTGCAAATAAAGTAAAACTCCGGCGTTGAAACCAAGCGAATTTTTCAGAAAATCGATTTTTTGGTCAAGCTTTCAGAAAGGAGTTTGACTGCCAGTTACTTCCAAAGATCGGTATTTTCGATGCCCACGTCTTTCGCGACGAAAACAGGAGTTTTTCCTTCCTTCCTTTGTTTTTTGAAATCTTCCCAGGCCTTGAAAGCAGGTTTCCTGAGCAGGATAATCGCGATCATGTTTAACCAAGCCATCATGCCCACCCCGATATCCCCAAGGAGCCAGGCAGTCTCGGCTGTCTTGATCGATCCATAGTAGGTTGCACCTAAAATCGCCACTTGCAGTACTTTTACCGCCCATTTGGAGGATTTATTCCGAGTTAGATAGCTAAGGTTGGTCTCCGCAATAAAGTAATAGGCCATGATCGTGGTAAAGGCGAAAAACAGCAAGGCAATAGCTACGAAGCCTTCGCCGATCAAAGGGAAGTGGGTTGCAATCGCACGCTGGGTGAATTCGGGTCCAAATTCAACACCCGGAAGGTTTTCAATGATAAACCCACCTTCCGGATTTACCACATTGTACTGACCGGTGAAAATAATCATCAGCGCAGTAGAGGTGCAGACAAACCAAGTGTCCACATAAACTGAGAATGCCTGAACCAAACCTTGGGCTGCCGGGTGAGTGACTTCCGCCGCGGCCGCCGCATGTGGAGCAGTACCTTGACCGGCTTCATTGGAATAGATTCCACGTTTTACTCCCCAGGCGATGGCCATGCCAAACACGCCGCTAAAAGCAGCTTCCAGATTGAAGGCTGATTTAACGATCAAGGCAAACACCGCTGGCACTTCGGTGATGTTCATCAGGATGATAATCACGGCCATCGCTATGTATGCGATCGCCATGAATGGCACGACCACTTCAGCGACTTTACTGATTCGTTTTACCCCGCCCAGGATAATAAGGCCGAGGAAGAGTGTGACGATAATGCCTGTGTAACCGACGGGGATTTCAAAGGCTTTGAATGCACTCAGCGCGATGCTGTTGCTCTGCACTCCCGGAAGGAAAAACACCGTACTGATGATCGTGGCCAAGGCAAAGAGTACTGCGTACCACTTCATCCCGAGGCCGCGTTCGATGTAGTATGCCGGTCCACCGCGGTATTGCCCGTCGCTGACTTCCTTGTAGATCTGTCCGAGGGTGGATTCGATGAAGGCGGAGGAAGCTCCCAGAAATGCAATGGCCCACATCCAAAAGATAGCACCCGGGCCGCCCATGGCGATGGCAGTAGCTACGCCGGCGATATTTCCCGTACCCACTCTACCCGAGATAGCAATAGCAAAAGCCTGGAAAGAAGAAACCCCTTTTGCGGAAGACTTTCCTCCGAAAAGCAGGCCAACCATCTCTCTGATATAGGTGACTTGATTGAATTTCAGCGCAAAAGAAAAATAGATGCCGACACCGAGGCACAAATAGATCAATGCGTCACTCCATATTATGCCATATATCGTATCAATAATCTCTTTCATCTAATGGGTTTGTTTGGTGGGTGGATTTTGTTTTTTGGAATTCAAGGGTTGAATTAGGGAGTAAATAGCGTAAAAATTATCAGAAACTTGATAGACGGGGTTAAAAATGATCCATTACGGCTCTCGTCTTTGGAACTCAGGGCGGATTGGTGGTATTTCCGAAAAGGCACCCTCAACCTCTGGCAGTTTTTTTGGTTTCGAGGGGTCTTTGTTGCTGTCATTCTCGATGACTTGCGTGATGACGTTCCTGAAAATTGACCGAATTCGCACAAGTTTGTTCGCTTAGTTTTGATTCATCTTTCCGAAAACGTGGAATACTCCGCTTATTTGGGGTTCGCACAAAGGCACAGAAATGGAACAAGGGTAAAGGGCAAGGGTAGGACGCTCGACGACAGTATCAAGTATCAAGCCGCTAAACATAAGTCATAAGACCAGTGGGCCAAGAACCAAGAGATTACGTCAATGCGGGTGATCCTGATATTTTGGGAGAACGAAGCAATCTTTATGAAAGAATTATAAAGTATTGCTTGTCCAGTCACTTCGACGATAGGCGAAGTCTCACTGAACTTGCCGCTTCACGTGCGAGATTTCTCCAAGCGTTCGAATTGACTTCAACCTAATTTTTAAATCCCAGAAACCATGCTCAAAAACTACCTAAAAATCGCCTGGAGAACGCTGATGAAAAATCGCCTCTATACCTTTTTGAATGTGTTTGGGCTGACATTGGGCATCAGTGGATTCTTCATGATCAGCTTGTTTATCCAAGATGAGCTGAGCTATGATCGGTTTTTTCCCGAGTCTGGAGATGTTTTTCGGGTGACTTCGCATTGGGGGGACTACACGGCATCTGGATATGCCACCGCGCCACCGCCCCTGGGAATCAGAATTCAGTCGGATATACCGGAAGTCGAGGCAGTTACCCGATTGCTAAAATGGAATGACTTCACCATTCAACCGGGTGAGGGAGTCAATCAAAATCAGATATTCCGGGAGAGCAAAGTGTTCTATGCCGAGCCTGGGTTTTTCGAAGTATTTGATCTGCCTATAGCTGCGGGCAGCAAAGAAAAAGCACTGACAAATCGGGATCAAATCGTGATCACCGCATCCATTGCCAAGAAATATTTTGGGAATCTGAGGCCTGAGGATGTGATCGGAAAGACGCTGCTTATCGGCAGCAACGAACCCACTGCGGGTCAGGTTACAGCAGTTATTGAAGACATTCCCTCCCAGTCTCACTTGGATTTTGAAATGTTGATTTACGATCCAGACATGCATCGGGAGATCTTCCAGATGGAAAATTGGAGTTGGTCGATCCTGTACACCTATGCTAGATTTCCTTCAGAAAAACGGCAGGCAGTCGAGAGCAAGCTGGGTCAGATGGTAGCCAAGTTTGCGCTTCCCTCTCTTGATGACGGAGCTGAGAATTCGGACTACAACCTTAAACTGATGCCCGTGCAGGGTATTCACTTGCAGTCGCACTACCTCCGGGAGATGAAGCCCAATAGCTACGAAAGCTATGTTTATATTTTTTCGCTGGTTGCCGTCTTTGTGTTGCTGCTGGCTTGCATCAATTTTATGAATCTGGCAACCGCCAAGGCCGGACT
The DNA here is from genome assembly GCF_039523455.1 of Algoriphagus jejuensis. Taxonomy (NCBI): domain Bacteria; kingdom Pseudomonadati; phylum Bacteroidota; class Cytophagia; order Cytophagales; family Cyclobacteriaceae; genus Algoriphagus; species Algoriphagus jejuensis. Next base: position 112,378 of record NZ_BAAAFI010000049.1, read on the forward strand.
AAGGTCGATGGAGGTCGGCGTGAGGAAGGTGCTGGGTTCGGACAAGTCGCAGCTCGTCGCGCAATTTCTGACAGAAGCTTTTCTGTTGGTCATGGTGAGCGTCTTGCTATCCGTTGTGGTGACGGAGCTTTGCAACCCGATATTCAATCAGATTTCCGGAAAATCCATCGACTTCAATCTGAAGCAAAATCCGATGATTTGGGGAATGGTTCCGGCTTTGATTGTGGTCTTGACGTTGATTTCAGGCTTTTACCCGGCATTCTATCTTTCCTCATTTCAGCCGATCTCGGTGATGAAAAAGCAGCTAGGTCTCGGCAAAAATTCCCACCGGTTCCGAAACGCTCTGGTGGTATTCCAGTTTGCTACGTCATTGACTCTGATCATCTGCGCGCTCTTGGTGCAGCGGCAGATGAGCTATATCCAAAACACCAACCCGGGTTTTGACCGGGATTAGTTGGTCATCATTCACAATGACGGGGAGATCCAAAATCCTCAACGGGAAGACTTTAAGTCCCGGTTGGCGGCAAGCACGCAGGTGGAAGACATTAGTTTTTCGACCGGGATTCCGCTGGCAAACGAGTTTCAGATGCGGTCTTTCAGGCTGCCGACCGAAAGTAGGGACGAGGGCATGAACTGGTATGAAGCCGATGCCGACTACTTGGACACCTATCGCATGGAGCTGCTGGAAGGTCGCAACTTCGCGCCCACCGCCGGTGCGGACAGCGCCAAAGCCATCATCAACGAACAAGCCGCGCGTCAGTTGGGGATCTTGGACAATGCCATCGGGAAACTGATCGTGAAGAACAAAGGTGCCAACGACGAGAAAACCCTGGAAGTGGTAGGCTTAGTCAAGGATTTCAATTTTGAATCTTTCCGGAATGAGATCAAACCGCTGGTGATCGAGTACATACACGATTATTTCCTTCGGGACTACATCACCGTGAAGGTGCAAGCCGGGGCAATGGAGGAAGGAATCGCAGAGTTGAACAAGGCTTGGAAAGCCTATGAACCCCGCGTACCGATGAATTATACCTTCTTGGATGAGGATTTTGGGCGGGTTTATGAGTCTGAGATGAAGATGGCCGACCTGCTGAAAGTGCTGACGGTCATCTCGATCCTGATTGCCTGTCTGGGCTTGTTTGGATTGACGTCCTATACGACCCATCTGCGTACCAAAGAGATCGGAATCCGGAAGGTTTTTGGGGCGACAGTGGCAGAGATATTTGTGATGCTTTCTGTCTCTTATTTGAAGCTGTTGGCGATTTCGACGGTCATTGCGGTTCCGCTGGCTTGGTATTTTATGGATCAGTGGCTGCAGGATTTCGCCTTTAGATCCGGGATCGAGATCTGGGTTTTAGCTGCGTCTGCCTTGGCTTGTTTTGGCCTAGCAATCTTGACCATTTTCTTTCAATCCTATAAAAGCATTCAGGCCGATCCGGTGGATAGTCTGAGAAGCGAGTGAAGGGAGTACAAAGAACGATGTACGAAGTACCAAGTATCAAAACATTGCATTTACGGTTTATAATTTACAAGGCCTTGGATAGTGGGGAGGTGGAGCAAGTGATTCCGACGTCGTTAACTCGTGTCAATCCGTGCGGATTCGAGGACCCTTTAAGTATCTGTCTTCCAAAGGGGGACGCTTAGGGGACAGTCTTCCCACCTTTACCACCTTGCCACTTTACAACCCAAACTTCCCATCTTTCAATCTCAACACCATGTGGACAAACTACCTTAAAATCGCCTGGAGAAACCTGCTTAGAAGCAAAGTCTTTTCTCTGATCAACATCGGCGGTCTTGCCTTGGGGCTGACCTGCTGCATGTTGATACTGCTCTATATCACAGACGAAGCCAGCTTTGACCGCTTTCAGAAGCAGGGCGCGGATCTTTATCGGATCAAGGTCACAGTGACATCGGAGCAGGACACGATGAAGATGGCCAGTACCAACGCCATTCATGGGCCGACCTTCAAGATAGAGATTCCGGAGATCAAAGAGTCGATCCGCACCCAATCCCAAAATACCGTTTTCAGAAAAGGAGATGAACTTCTCAGTTCCCAAGTACTGTTTGCAGACCCGGATTTTTTCAAAATCTTCAGTTTTCCCCTGCTCAGTGGAGACGCGGAGACCGTGCTGTCCGATATTGGGTCGATCGTCCTGACTGAGGATATGGCCAAGTCCTACTTTGGCATAACCGACGTCGTCGGCAAAGTCATCGAGATTAAGTTGGGAGAGGATTTCGAGGCATTTACCGTTTCAGGTGTGGTGAAGTCGATCCCGCAAAACTCTTCGATTCAGTTTGACAGCATGATATCCTTTCTTTTTCAGGAGGAAAAGGGCTGGACTGATTCGGCTTGGATGGGCTTCTACATGAACACCTTTATCCTGCTCGATCCCCGGGCAAATTATCAGGCGGTGGGGGATAAGATGGATCGGGTTTTTGCCGCTCATATCAAAGAGGGAGACTCGCCCGGTGATGGGCAGAAGGTCAGCTTTAGTCTTCAGCCCTTTTGGGATATTCATCTCGATGCGGACATTTCCGGTGATCGGAATGGTCTGGCGCACAGTAGTAATCCGGTGTATTCTTACATCCTGGCCGCCATCGGCTTCTTTATCCTGGCGATTGCCTGTATCAATTTCATCAATCTTGCGGTGGCGAGATCGCTCAAGCGTGCGAAGGAAGTCGGCATCCGAAAAGTAGTCGGCGGCAAGCGAAAACAGCTGATTTTTCAGTTTCTGACTGAGTCATTTCTTTTGACCTTTCTTGCTTTCGTCTTGGCATTCCTACTCACTCGATTGGTTTTGCCGACCTTCAGTGATTTGGTCATCAAACAACTGGCGATTTCCTATCTCCTAGACGGGCAGACTATATTTCTGTTTGTAGCCTTGTTTGTGCTCACCGGATTGATTGCGGGGTTTTATCCGGCGTTGGTGCTGTCGGGTTTCAGCCCTTCGAGCAGTCTCTACCAGCGTGGCAAACTCTTGCAGCAAAACTACCTCACAAGGGGCTTGGTTGTATTTCAATTTACGCTGTCTATCTGTCTGGTCGTCGGGACGATTGTGATCTTCTCCCAATTCAACTACCTCACCACAATCGATCTGGGTTATAGCGATGAAAACCTGGTCAAGCTTAACGGCTTCCGGGGAGTGAAAACAGACCTAAACATTATCAAGGAGGAGTTTGAGGCCCTGCCAGGGGTAGCTGCTGTGTCTGCTTATAACGGCAACTACAACGGCACCGGTGCCAAAGTAGACGAGCGGTCGGTTAGTTTCGGATACATTGGTGTGGACGACAAGTTTCTATCAACGCTGGAGATTCCTTTGGTGGAGGGGCGAAATTTCTCCCAGGAATTTGCTTCTGATCCAACCGAATCGATCCTCGTCAATGAGGCCTTCCTTCGGGAACTTGGTTGGACAGAAGCCGTCGGCAAAGAGCTGAACTTTGAGTGGAAGAATAAGAAGATGACGATCGTCGGCGTGATCAAAGATTATCATTTTGCTTCGCTGAAGGAAAAGATTGAACCGCTGGTCTTGACCCAAGATCCTAGCTATGGCTTGCAGACACTTTTTTTAAAGTTGCAGCCGGGCAATCACACTGAGACGCTGAAGTCCATCGAGGCGGTTTTCAGAAAACACGTGCCCCTGATGCCTTTTGACTACAGCTTCGAGGAGCTGAACAACCTCAAGCGCTACGAGCGGGAAGCCCGATGGAAACAGATGATCACGGCCGGTGCGGCCTTGTCCATTTTTATCTCCTGTATCGGACTGTTTGGCTTGGCGGCGTTCAATACCGAGACCCGGACCAAGGAGATCGGTGTACGCAAAGTCATCGGAGCTTCGGTGTTCGGGATTGTGACCCTGCTTTCGATGGATTTTGTCAAGATGGTGCTGATCGCGATTACGATAGCCTTTCCGATCAGCTACTACGGCGTGCAGATTTGGCTGAAAGAGTTCGCATATCAGATCGAGCTTCAATGGTGGTTCTTTGCGCTGACCGCCGTGCTGGGAATCGGCGTGGCAATGCTGACGGTAGGCATAGAAGCGCTACGTGCGGCACGAATGAATCCGGTGAAGAGTTTGAAGAGTGAGTGAAGGAGACGTCACTGCGAGCGACGCGGGAGCGAAGCAATCATTATGTCAGGAGTGAGTGGTAAGTAGTGGCAAGTGGACAAGGGAGCGAGATGGGACGAACTCCCCTTGATTTCCAAAGCCAATTTTGAAATGGGATCATAACCAAAGGGGCAGGGGCCCCGAAGGATTTCGGGAGGGGTTTTTACGAACTACCAGAAATGCCTAGAGTCGAAAACCAAAAAACAAGACGAACCCACCGGAAAAATCAAACCTGCTCTTTCAAGGAGCAGGCTTGATTCGTAAATGAGTTAAAGGCAGATCTCCGGCCAATCAATATCCGGGGTTATTCGGTGCCAAATTAGGATTGATTCGCAACTCAGAGGCCGGTAATGGCATCAGGTAATCACGTGAAGAATCAAAATTATCATGCGGCTCCAGACTGTTTGGTCCGGTGAATACCTCTTTCCCCATATCTCTTCGCTTGATATCGTACCATCTTTTCCACTCAAATGCCAGCTCGAGTCTCCTGTCTTCCATCACCAGATCAATGAAATCACCGCCAGTCATCCCAGGGGCGACATCCGCCGGAAAGTCTGTTTGAGTGCCAGCCCAGTTTCTTGCTCTTGCTCTGATCTGGTTAAGGTATCCGACCGCTTCATCTGTAGACCCACTGATTTCTCCCAAAGCTTCAGCAGCGATCAGCAGCACTTCAGCATACCTGAAATCGGAAAAGTTGTGGTCAGAATAGCGTCCGATCGCATTGCCGTTTCCAAAGTCTCTTGCCCACTTGCCGATGTGTGGACGTTTGGTAGAGAAGTCGGAATAGGGATGAGCCACCCCGTCTACCATCAAGGTATCGATGAAGCTAACCTTCTTTCGATAGTCTCTCGCATCCCAATTGTCATATACATTCATGCTTGGGACGGATACCCCATATCCTCCGGTCAGATTAAGCACCAATACCATCGGTACCAGAGAGTCGTCATTGTTGCCGCCAACATTTTGCTGGCCGAGGAAGTCAAAGGCGAAGATGGTTTCCTTCAGCGAGTTGGCAATCGATCCTTTGAAGTTGTCTTCATAGTCTGCCTCCAGCTCATATCCAAATAAGGCCTTGTTATCAATCACAAATTTCGCCTCAGCATATGCTTCCTGAAATTCTCCCAAGGTCAAATGCACCGAAGCGAGATAAGCCGCCGCCGTACCGGCAGTGGGACGCGTACGGATGTTGTTCTTTTGGGTATTTGGAAGCCATTTCTTTGCAAATTCGAGATCAGCTTTGATTCCGGCATAGATCTCGGCTTCTGGAGTTTTTGACGTGGTCTTTAAACTTGCGGGGTCAGTGACAGCGAAATCGATGTAAGGCAAATCACCAAAATTGCGGACCAAGTGATAGTAGCTGAATGCGCGGATAAACTTCGCTTCTGCGATCAGGGGATTTATTTCTGCCTCAGAAAGTCCGAGACTCATGCCTCCTGCCTCAGCAGAGTTTGCTGCATTGATGGCCTGAAACCATTGTGGCCAAAACTTAGTCACCATCCCGTTGTTTGAGTCCATGTTGAAATCATTCATCTGTATCCGCTCTGCCGACGTGGCGCGGTTACCGATATCCACCATGTCGCCCCGGAATTGGAGGGCGCATATAAATTGTCTTCCGAAAAGATTCTCGGAGGCAATGACTCCATAGGCTCCCAGGACGGCAGTTTCTACGTCTTTACGTGTCTTGAAAAAGGTCTCCGGCGCAAACACTCCGATGGGCTTTTCATTCAAATCTGCACAGGCTGAAATCGATAGCATCAACCAAACAGCTAAGATTATTTTTTGTGTCGTTTTCATGATTATGATGTTTGGGTGATTACAAGCTGATGTTAACTCCTACGGTCACTGATTTGGCGTTTGGATAACTGGCGTAATCCAGCCCCAGGTTTCTGTTGGAATTGGTGCTTCCCGAGGAATTGTAATTCACCTCTGGATCAAAGCCTTTGTATTCGGTGAAGGTCAGGATGTTCTGTGCGCTCACATAAAGCTTGAGTCTTGAGACCGAAATTTTCTCCGAAATGACAGCAGGGAAAGTGTATCCAAGCGAAATGTTTTTCAATCTTGCATAGCTCCCGTCATATATCCAGCGGGTGGAAACACGCTGAGACCGGCTGAGTGTACGCTTTGGTACATCGGTATCCGTATTAGTCGGAGTCCATCGATCCAAGGCGCGTGTGGTGGAGTTGTTTGATCCAGACAGGGTCTCAATTTCCAAAAGGGTATAACTCAGGATTTTGTTCCCCTGAGAACCCTGGAAAAAGATATTCAAGTCGAATCCTTTGAAGCTAAAGTCATTGTTCAGACCCCAGATGAATTTGGGCTGGCCATTTCCAATCACCGTGCGATCATCGGAGTTCAGAGTCCCGTCGGGATTTCCGGTCAGTTGGCCATTCGCATCTTTCTGCCCATCAACATCTCTGAATTTTTCTCCTCCGGCGACTTGCTCAAACCCACCTCCCGGAAGGAAGTCGTCCCCCTCTTGGTAAACGCCTTCATAGATCCATCCATAAAAACTACCGACTGGTTCGCCGACCTTCAGAATCTGGGTTTGCCCCAAACCGATCAAATGCCCAGGACCCGAACCGTAGAGGATGTCATTTCCGTCCGGCAACTCCAACACTTCGTTTCTGTTGAAAGAAATATTGAAACCCGTATTCCATTTAAGTGCTCCCGAAGTGTTTACGGTGTTCAAAGTCAATTCCAAACCTTTGTTTTCGACTTTTCCCAGATTCTGCAGTTGGCTGGAATAGCCGGAATACGAAGGGAGCGGCACCGAAAACAGCAAGTCAGAGGTGATGCTGCTGTAATAATCTACGGTGAGGTTCAGTCTGTTTTCAAAGAGAGACACGTCAACTCCGAGGTCGAACTGATTGGTGGTCTCCCAAGTCAGATCGTCATTTGCGACCGAAGTGGGCCGGACGGCATTTACAGGGACACCATCGATAACCGTATAGGAGGTTGAAAATCTGGCAAGCGTCTGGTAAGGCGAGATTGCCTGATTTCCAGTCACACCGTAACTGACTCTCCATTTTAAATCGGAGATGAGGTCCATATCTTGCATGAATCCTTCGTCTTTCATGTTCCATGCAAAAGCACCCGAGGGAAAGAATGCCCATTTGTTATTCTTACTGAAATTGGAAGAACCGTCATATCGGGCATTGAAGGTCAGGAGATATTTGCTGTTGTGGGAATAATTCAATCTTCCAAAAACAGAAGCGATCTGCGTCTCCGAAAATTCGGAGCTGGGGATCTTGGGAACAGCACCGCCTCCCAGATTCCAAAAAGATACTGAGTTGGTGATGAATGACTGCGATCCGGCTGACCAGCTGTTGTTGGTTGATTTTTGGACCGAGTATCCTCCCAAGGCAGTCAGCGTATTCTTTGGATCGATCTCCCAAGTGTACGTCAGGTAGTTTTCATTGATGATGTCGGTGTATTTGCCGGAGTTGATTGTGGCGTCACCGTTCACGTTACGGCCTGCATAGAGTGTCGTCGGTACGAATATCCCGGTTCTGAAGTTATCTGTTTTCACGCCTAGGGTCGTTTTGAAAGTCAGTGCTTTTGCAATGTCGAAGTTGATAAACAGATTTCCCTGCATCAGATCAGCAATTGTTTCCTCTTCCCGTTGAGTTGCTACTGCGTAGGGATTGTCAATCGGATCTCCGATAGATGCCAGTGTAAAGCTGCCGTCCTCATTAGTTACAGGAAGGTCAGGCATAAATCTCAGTGACGAGCCGACCACACCGGCCCCGCCAGCCCCCGCTGATACATCTTGGGTGACTACGCCGTTTCTTCCCGTTCTTCTTGCAAGCAAGTTCAGCCCGACAGTGATCTTGTCAGAAGCGTTGAAATTTAAATTGCTCGTGATCGCGTACCGGTTAAAATCAGATCCGATGATCACCCCTTCCTGGTCAAAATAGGATCCGGATACATAGTAATTCACTTTCTCAGAACCGCCTGATACGGCGACTTGATAGTTTTGAACTCCTGCGTTTCGGAAGATTTGATCCTGCCAATCGGTATCTGCTCCGTGATCTACATAATCGGGGATGACTTCACGGGTATAGTCCAGAAATTGATCTGCATTCAATAGTTCCAGGCGGTTGATTTCATTTTGGGAGGAATAGGACATATTTAGCTCAACCCTGGCTTTGCCTGCCGTTCCCTTCTTGGTCGTGACCATGATGACTCCATTGGCCCCCCTAGATCCGTAGATTGCCGTTGCCGAGGCATCTTTTAGCACCTCGATTGATTGGATGTCTTCAGGAGGGGGCAGGGTGCCTCCTATAAACCCGTCGACTACATACAGAGGATCACTGCTCGCATTGATCGAGTTGCCGCCACGAATACGGACTTTGAGCGCTCCTCCAGGATCGCCGTTGTTAGCCTGAACGCTGACACCCGCAGCTCGTCCTTGGAGTGCCTGAACAGCATTGGCCACCGGAAAGGCAGTGAGTTCCTCGGCTTTGACAGAAGACACCGAGCCGGTTAGGTCACTTTTTTTTGTGGTTCCATACCCTACGACGACCACTTCTTCCAATGCAGACATACTCTCAAGCAACGTAATATTTAGCTGGGTTTGATTGCCAACTTGGATTGTTAGCTGTTCATATCCGATAAACGAGAAAACCAAAACACCCCCGGGTTGGACATCGATCGAGAATTTCCCATCTACATCAGAGACGGTGCCCTGAGTAGTTCCCTGCACGATAACCGTCACCCCCGGAATAGGCGCACCCGTCCTGTCTACTATTGTGCCTTCGACATCGACAAACTGGCCTTGCTCTGCGATCGTCACATAGGGCAGTTGCGGATTTTCTTTTACATCGATACCGTGATTGACCTGTCTGAACCGCAAATTGGATTGATAGGAAACTTGCTTCAAAAAGCTTTCCACTGATCCCTTTTGCTCTTGGAGAAGGATCACTGCGGAGGAATTGAGGTCCCTATGGTCGTACAGAAAATTAAATGGTGTCTGCCGCTCTATCGATTTGAATAGTTGATCCACCGTAATCGATTTTTTGTCGATTCGTACCTCAACTTCGTCAATCGATTTATACTGCCCGTTTGCGGTGGAGGCTAATACAAAGTTGAAAACCATCACCTGTATTATAAAGCCATACAAGAAGTACTTGGACAACATATATATTGTCTTTTGTAAGGTTAATTGCATAATTTTGATTGGTTTATTGAAAATTTCATTAGACTAGGTCTGACGGGTTTTTCCTATTCCCCAATAGTTTTACCACCCACAGACTGCTACTTAAGCCAGCTGATCAGATCAGTTGGCTTTTTCTTTTATGGATCGTTGAAGTAGGCGGTGTTCATCGGATTGTAGTTATTGGTTAAAACTTAAAGTGACGTCCTTGTTGTCGATCTTATAGGTGAAGTTTTCTATGTTTGACATACTTTCTAAGACATTCTCGAGCGTTTGATTCTCAAATCTTCCATTAAACTGCCATTCCCTACCTGGCTTGCCGACGAGCTGGATTTTCACGCCGTACCATTCCTCAAGCGTCTTCTTTATTTCGGTTAGGCTGGATTTGGTGAAAACGAGCTTTCCGAAGCGCCAGCCTAAGACGCTTTCTTCTGAGAACTTCGTCACATTTCCTTCTTTGCCAGACACGCTGTAATTGAGCTCCTGCCCCGGTTCCAGGAGAAAATCCAGACTGTCCAGTCGGTTGGAAACGGCTACTTTGCCAGTCACGAGTGAGACATGAATTTCCTGGTCTTGTAGAATATTGATGTTGAAAGATGTTCCCAGCGCCGTTGTGATCAGATTTTCGGATAAAACCTGAAAGGGTTGATTGGCATTTTCTGCCACTTCGAAAAACCCCTCTCCCTTGAGTTTGACCAGTCTCACCGTGGAATCAAATGTTTCCGGGAATTCGAGACTGCTGCCCGAATTCAGCCAGACGATGGTTTGGTCGGGAAGTCTGAAATTCAGTTTCTCACCCGCATTGGTAGCTTTGACAATCCAGGGGCTTGAGACCGGCTGCACCACTACTTCGCCCACGCGCTGTTTAAAAAGAAAGGTGAAAAGCAATGCTACACCAACCAATATTGCCGCAACTCTGGAAATGCGCCAAAAGGTCTTTGCAGCAGTTTGATGGATTGGCCGGAGTCGATCAGGTTCTGGCTGAGGTTCTGTTTCCCGAAGAATCCTCGTCAACACTTCCTTTTTTGTCGCATCGGGGGCGGATTTGGACGGAAACTGCAAACCGAGGATGATCTCTCTGGCGAATTTCACATCGGCTATCCTGCTCGGATTAGCTTCCATCCAACTTTTCCAAAAAGTAGCTAGTTCATCGTCCGGGTACTTCACCCATCTGATAAACTCCAAATTCTCCAAGAGGTCGTCAATTTGACTCATTCTGACTAGTAGTAAATGTTCGTTACACTAGGTAAAGGCAAGAACAATCAAAACAACGCCAAAAAAAACGAACTTTTTTTTGTAAAAATCCAAATAAGCTGATTTGATCTCTATGAAATCAAGAATAAACAGCTGTCGATTAACAATAAGACGCAATAAAAAAAGGAAAGAAACCCAACGTGTCCCGCAGGCATCTCAACCCCTTGTAGACCAAATCCCTCGCGGACTTGGGATCGGATAGTTCCATTAGCTCGGACACCTGCTGGTAGGACATTCCCTCAAAAAAGACATAGTAGATTGCTTCCCTTTTTCTTGGCGAGAGTCCAATCAAGGCAGCGTTGATTTTTTGGACCTTTTCCTTGTCAGTCTGCCTGTCTATTAGGATTTGTTCATGAGAGAATATAATCTCGAAACTATCTTGTTGCACCAATTCTTCCTTCTTATTCGACCATCTTTTTACCTCCCTGAAAATCCTCCTTTTGAGACACTTGAAAAGATAGAATTTGATGGAATTGGTTTCTCCTATCGACTTGCAGTTGTTTTTTAGATCCAAAAATACGTCGTGGATGGCATCCTTGACTAAGTCTTCATTGGAGTTGATTCGGGATCCATAGCTGTACAGACTATCAAAAAATCGTTCGTAGATAAGGATGAATGCAGAGTTGCTTCCCGATTTGAATGCAGCCCATAGCTCTTTTTCGTCGGAAAATGAGGTTCCGTTCGGTTGGTTTCCATTCGGTTTTTCCGTTGCTGAGACGGAATTTGCTAAGCTATTGATCATCAGGGTTTATTGTCTTTTAAATAAAAGGAATTTTTTTCCAATTAAAAAAGGCTGGTATCGCGAGCTCAAGCGGACAGTCTTTCGGATGAACGACGATTTAAACTGATTTTAGAGAGTGAGTGATGGCGACGTCATCGCGAATGATACCGGTGGTTCGGGAGAGGATGCAATCATTATGTAATGAGTAGAAAGAGAACTTGCCTGGGTTTGGTTGTCACAATTTTGTCTTTTTCTAGGCGTTTCTTATCGATTTAAGATACGCTTGAGTTCATTTAGCCCATATGTCGGCCTTTTCAAAAGCTCAAAGGATTCCTTCCGCCCGAAACCGAACGAAAGTGTCCGATTGATTTTTGAATTAAAGTAGCCAAATCCTCAGATGGAGGGATTGGGAAGTGTTTTTTTGGATGGCATGGAAGTGGGGAAGGAGTATCGAGTAGCCAGAAGTATCAAGAGGGTGTAGCCAAGAGTCGAGAACCAACAAGCTAGAGATTTAAGATTCATGAAGTACATCCCGATGGATCGTTTTCGCGATACGAGGTCTTCTATAGAGGAGCTATTTTGGATCTCGTTTGTGAACCTTAGTCGCCTAATTCCTTCGCAATGACGTCGGACTCAATTTTCCAATTTTAAAATCTTCCAATCATCCAATCCAGAAAAAATGCTCAAAAACTACCTTAAAATCGCATGGAGAAGTCTGAAGAAGAACAAGTTGGTCTCAGGGATCAATATTCTCGGGCTGGCGCTCGGCATCGGGACCTGCCTGGTGATTGCACTGTATGTCTTTGATGAGCTGAGCTATGACCGATACAGTCAAAACTCGGATCGTATCTATCGGGTCAACTTGCAGGCGAAGTTGGGTGACGAAGCCCTGAACGAAGCCAGTGTCATGGCCCCTGTGGCGGAGACTTTTATGTCTGAGATAGCCGAGGTGGAAGATGCCACCCGCATCAGCAATGTCCACTACAATACCAAACTCATCGTCAACGATCAGGAGATGCGAAAGGGGACGACAGCCTTTGTCGATCCCAACTTCTTCGATCTCTTCACCCTTGATTTTGTCCAAGGGAATCCAAAGACTGCACTGACCAAACCCAATACACTGGTGATCACTACCGACCAGGCCAAGGCCCTGTTTGGAGGGAGCGATCCGATCAATCAGGTGATCCGGCTGGATGAGATCGGCCGCTATTCCGGCTCATACGTCAGTATGGGGGGAGAATATACCGTCACTGGCGTAGTCGAAAACGTGCCGGACAACTCACACTTTCACTTCGACATGTTTGCTTCGATGCTGGGAAACTCAGATGCCACCAATCAAAGCTGGATGTCCGGGAGCTATTCCACCTACGTACTGCTCGCCGATGGTGTGAATGCAGAACAGGTACAGGAGAAAATTCCCGGCCTTGTCAAGAAATACATGGAAGGCCAGATGAAGGAAAGTCTGGGAATGGGTGTGGACGAGTTCTTTGCAAAGGGGAACTTTGTCCACCTGAATCTTCAGCCTCTGACGGAAATCCATCTGAGCACCATCTTCAAGGGTGCTGGCCAGTTCGAAACTGGCGGGGATCTCAATACCGTGCTGATCTACTGTGCGGTTGCGCTCTTCATGCTCTTGATCGCCTGCGTCAATTTCATGAACCTCTCCACTGCCGGGGCCTCGCAGCGTGTCAAAGAGATTGGGGTGAGGAAGGTGATGGGCTCAGACAAGCGACATCTGATCTGCCAGTTTCTGGCAGAATCCTTTGTGGCTATTGTGCTGGCGATGGTCTTAGGACTGGTTTTTTGCGCGTTTGCACTTCCGTACTTCAATGAGTTTTCTTTCAAAGCCTTACAGCTTTCGGCGCTATTATCACCGTTTTTTCTGATCAGTTTGGGAGTCTTGGTCGTCGTCGTGACTTTGCTTGCAGGCGGCTATCCGGCGTTTTTCCTGTCGGGATTCAAGCCGATCGATTCACTGAAAAAGAAAGTTACAGCTTCCCGAAAGTCTAGTGGCCGCAATGGCTTGGTGGTGTTTCAGTTTGCAATTTCCTCCTGCCTCATCATCGCGACCATCGTCGTGGCGCAGCAAATGGATTATATCCAAAACAAAGACTTGGGCTATCAACGCGATCAATTGATCGTGTTGAGGCATGCGGGGCTGATGGGCAAGCAGATCGACGTGTTTAAGGACAAGCTCAAAAATGACCCGAGGGTGGCGAACGTCAGCAAGTCTGCATTCATCCCTGCGGGCCCATCGGATTCGAATGTTCAGAATCTGTTTATGGCTGATTCTCCGAGTAATTCGCTCCGGTTGATGCAGTATGGGATTGACGAGGAATACCTGGAGACCTTAGGCATGGAGCTGCTGCAAGGCAGGAATTTCTCCCTAGACTTTGGCAGCGAAGAAAACAACATCATCCTCAACGAAACTGCCGTCAAAGAATTGGGCATCGAAGGCGATCCGGTGGGGAAAGTCTTCGAAAAGATGACCGACAACAAAGGTGGGAGAGAACAGGTAAAGGTGATCGGCGTGGTCAAAGACTTTGTCGCCAGATCGCTGCGGGAGCCGATCAAGCCGCTGATGATGGTTTACAATCCGTATTCTAGTCTGATCATCAAGGCCCATCAGGGAGATATCGCCGGATTGATGGCCGACATGGAAAATACCTGGGACGGCTTTGATACCGGGGAGCCATTCAGTTATTCTTTCCTCGATGAGCTGTACAATCAGACCTATGTACAAGAATCCCGCATGGGCTCGTTCCTGACCTTATTGGCGTTGCTGACGATCTTCGTGGCCTGTCTCGGCCTGTTCGGATTGGTGACTTACACCGCCGAGCAGCGTTTTAAGGAGATTGGAGTCCGCAAGGTGCTGGGCTCGACTTCCAGTCAGATTGTAGCCTTGCTCGCGAGGGATTTCATCAAACCGGTGATGCTTTCTTTCCTGCTGGCGTTTCCACTGGGCTACTATTTCATGGAAAAATGGCTGCAGAACTTCGCCTTCCACATCGAGCTGCAGTGGTGGGTATTTGCCTTGGCTGGGTTCATTACCTTGCTGATTGCTTTGGTGACGATCTGCTCCAGGAGCCTGAAAGCGGCATTGATGAATCCGGTGGAGAGTCTGAAGAGTGAGTGAGGGGAGGGATCGGTGTTCAGTTCCAGTCGCAGTGACAAGTTGTAAAATTGGTTAGCTGAAGTTTGGACTGATCGCTACGACGGGCGAACTCCCCCTTGGATTCTGAACCACCTTTTGGAAAAATATTTACAACAAAGGGGCGGGGGATTTTGAACGATTTTTAAACGAAAGACATGAGGTGCCAAGAATCAAGAACTTCGTGCAAGAGGTTGAAGCCAAGCTTTGGAACAGGAATTTCTACGAAAAAGAGTTGATGATTTAGATTGAAGCTGGGTCTCTGAAGGTGTCTCGGATCTTGGTCCAGAAACCTCCTGTAATGAATTCCCATCTTTTTAGTGATTCTCTGCAAATTATGACTAAATACTATGTTGTTTTTTGTAACCTGTTGCAGATGATTTCAATCTAACTGGCATGCTCAAAAACTACATCATCCTCGCTTGGCGGAATCTTATCCGCAACAAGTCTTTTAGCTTGATTAATATTCTTGGACTGGCAGTCAGCATGTCCGTCTGCCTGCTTATCATCATGATAGGCATGGATCAGTACAGTTTTGACTCCTACCATTCCAAAAAGGACCGGATCTATCGGATCCATACCACCCGGTATCTGGAGAACAATGGGGAGACGGCAAGTTCAGCTTTGCCTTTGGCAGAAAAACTGAAGAGTGACTATGAAGCCATAGAAGAGGCCGCTGTACTCAACAGTGAAATCGGAGGGGACGTCATCTTTGAAGATAAATTTGCTACCGGTGGAGGCTATTTTGCAGACGGCAATCTCTTCAGAATTCTGGACTTCGATTTCAAAGAAGGCGATCCGAATACCGCCCTCCGCGAACCTTTTTCCCTGGTGATTACTTCGGATATGGCTGAGATTCTTTTTGGAGAGGAATCCGCGTTGGGTAAATCAGTGGCATTTCACGACAAGGACATCCGGGGGTTGGATATCGAAGAGGGCAACACCGAAACCGATTTTGGCTATTTCACCATCACAGGAGTGCTCCACCCCAATCCGGGTAAGACGCATCTTCCTTTTAAGCTCTTAGCTTCTCTCAGTACCATGAAATCTCTGCCGGAGGGGGCTGTCTCGATCAGGGAGGGAAACGACTGGGACAACGTCTGGACCAACTATACCTATGTGCTTCTGAAAGAAGGGCAAGTTAAGGCTGATTTGCAAGCCAATTTGGATGTGGTTTCGGAGGAAGTTTACGGGCAGAAATATGACAACAAACATTCATTCAAGGCTATGGCTCTTGGGGAACTCTCACCGTCGGACTTCATCAGCAATACCACACACGTCTCTATCCCCAAGGTGGTTTTGTGGATCTTGGGCGTACTATGCTTGATTGTAATGTTTTCAGCGTGCCTGAATTACACCAATATGTCTGTGGCAAGGTCCCTCTCCCGGGTCAAGGAAGTGGGCATACGAAAAGTGGCTGGAGCCAATAAGAGGCAGATTTTTGCCCAGTTTATCATCGAGGCGGTGGTTATCTCTCTTTGTTCATTGGTTTTTGCGTTCGCTATTCTTCAGCTCCTGGAGCAGGGATTTGATGGCTTGACATTTAACCGTTACCTGAAGATATCGTTCAGCCAGAGTCTTCCCGGGATCTTGATCTTTATCGGGTTTAGCGTCCTGGTGGGAGTAGTGGCTGGTTTGCTGCCGGCAACTTATGTGGCCAAGTTGAATCCGGTTAATCTATTCAACAAGCTAAGTGGCGTGAAGATTTTCAAAAGCATGGGAATCCGAAACGTCCTTTTGGTGGTTCAATTTTCCATCTCACTGATCTTCATTATTTCTGTTGTTTTGATCCAGACTCAATCCAGGCACATGCTGAATTTTGACTATGGTTTTGACAAGGAGAATATCTTGACCGTTAAGCTGTTCAAGTCTGACAACTACCAGCGCTTTGCGCAAGCGATCGAATCCAATCCGGCAGTGTCCCAAGTCGGGGCGGCCTCGATGATTCCCGGCGGAGGCTGGAATTTTGGTTCGGAGGTGATCAATCCTGACTTCCCGACGGATAGTGTATCGACCAATTTCTTTGACATCAATCAAAACGCAGTTGACCTGCTTGGCTTGGAGCTTATTGCCGGCAAAAACCTGCCGGAGGAGAGCAGCGATTACCTGATTCTGATCAACGAATTGTCGGTCAAGAATTTCAACCTGGGCAGCAATGAGCAAGCCGTAGGCAAGCAGTTGACCCTGAATGATGAAGGGCAATTCAAGAATGTACAGATCGCCGGGGTGGTAAAGAATTTCCAATTTCTATCTCCAGACCGGGAAATGGAAAGTTTGGTGCTTCGCAACAGAAATGAGGCGATGGGCTTTGCCTTAGTGAAGGTCTCCGGCCAAAACCAGGCTCAGACCCGTGCCTCTCTGGAAGCTGCCTGGAAAGAAGTCAATCCGGATACCAAGTTTTCCTACAAATACCTGGATCAGGAACTCCTGTTTGTCCATCAGGTTTTGGGCGATGTGATGTCGGTTATCGGCTTGATTTCGTTTTTGGCCATCTTTGTCTCCTGTCTGGGACTGCTTGGCATGGCGATGTACACAGCCCAAACCCGCATCAAGGAGATTGGGATCCGAAAAACACTGGGATCGAGCATCCCTCAGATCGTTTATTTGCTCTCCAAAGGCTTTCTAAAGCTGCTGGGCGTAGCGGTTCTGCTTGCGATTCCGGCAGCTTATTTTATCAACAACCTTTGGTTGAATTTCTTTGCCTCCAGAGTATCTATAGGAGTGGTGGAAATAGGGATCGGAGTAGGAACGATTTTGCTGATCAGTTTGGGAATAGTCTTTTCCCAGTCGTACCGGGCCGCCAGAGTCAATCCGATTGAGAGCTTGAAGAGCGAGTGAGGGCAGTATCGAGTATCAAGACGTCTGTATTAAGATGCAGGAACCAAGAATCGAGAGACAAGAAGGATTTGAGATCTCGAGGTCTTGGATGGTGTTTAAATACCTGGTTCTAGGAAACCTTGAGCCCTTTCAACTCTCCAACCTTACCACCTTCCAAAATTTAACCATCTACCTTTTTTTGCCCACTAACGGACAGTAATGTCCGAAGGAAAACCTCCATTTACCAGTATTTATGGCATTTTGGAGCTCTTTGAGCCATTCGGACTGGCATGGAAGTAGAAGGTCGGATGGGCATACACAGCAACTTGAGTTAAACCTTCCCACTTTCTGTCTCTTAATTTTTCAACATTCAATTTTCTAAACCATGTGGAAAAACTACCTGAAAATCGCCTATCGAAACCTGCTGAAAAAGAAAGTTTATTCCTTTATCAACATCGTTGGTCTTGGTGTGGGGATGGCCTGCTGTGTGCTGATATTTGTGTTTGTGCAGGACGAACTTTCCTATGACAACTACCATGAGAAAGGCGATCGGATTTATCGGCTGACACACGGTTCGAGATCTCCTGAAGGCCTGAAGGAGGGCGATGAGATGGCTCCGTTTTGGGTTTGGCACAACGCTCCGGTAGGGCCTGCGATGAAAGAGGAGTTTCCCGAAGTGGAGAAGATCGTCCAGTTTTCCGGCAGGGCGGACTTGTTGCTGAGCTACGGGGAAACTACCCTGCAGGAAGACGGTGTCTTCTTTATGGATTCCACCGTGTTTGATGTCTTTTCCTGGAAGCTTCTCCAGGGCGATCCAAAGACCGCTTTGGTGGCTCCTTTTAGCATCGTCTTGACGGAGAGCACTGCGAAAAAATACTTTGGGGATGAATATGCGCTGGGCAAAACGCTGAAAGGAAGTGAATCGGCAGGTAGAGGCAATGCGGGAGACTATACCGTGACCGGTGTGATGGCCGATGTGCCTTCCAATTCGCACTTCACCTTCAATGCCCTGCTTTCCCTGAGCACATTTAAGCTGTCCAATCCTCGGGTATTTGATGCCTGGGGCTATGTGGATTTTTACACCTATTTTTTGGTGAATGAGGGATTTAATCCGGAGGCTTTCGAAGCAAAACTTCCGGATTTTATCAAAAGAAGAAGCACGGATGTGGGTGATGACTATGCCATCAAAGTGGAGGCGCTGAAGGATGTCTATCTCCGCACGACCGCCCAGCGACTGCCGGGAGAAACGGGCTCGCTGACCAATATTTATGTCTTTTCTATGATTGGGGTGTTTATCCTGATCATTGCGATGATCAACTTTATGAACCTCTCCACGGCCAGATCCATGGAACGGGCCAAGGAAGTGGGAATCAGAAAGGCCATCGGCGCAGACAGAAGAAGCCTAATTTATCAGTTCCTCGGCGAGTCGCTGATCATCGTGTTTCTGGCGGCATTGGTGGCGATTGTTTTTGTGTCGGTGGCTCTGCCGATGATGAACGATCTGACCGGTAAAGTCTTTGCGATAAATCAGGTGGTCAACTGGCAAACTGTTCCATTTTTTCTCGGAATCGTGTTGGTCGTAGGTTTGTTGGCGGGTTCGTATCCGGCCTTTGTGCTGTCGAGCTTTCAGCCGGTGCTGATCCTGAAGGGAATAAACAAATCGGACGCAAAAGGCGCGTTTTTGAGAAAGGGACTCGTGGTGTTTCAGTTTAGTCTGTCAATTGCCCTGATCGCCGGGACGATGATCGTCTATACTCAGATGGGGCACTTGCTGGACAAAGACATGGGTTTTGACAAAAAACAGATGCTAGTCCTGGACTACAACTACGACGAGCAGGTCAACTTTATGTCTTCGGCTTTGAAAAGTGAGATGGAGGCCCTGCCCTCGGTGACTTCAGCCGCCTTTTCGCGCAGCGTGCCGGGAAGCTATTTCCCGAATGCCTACACCACCATCGAAAATTCCGACGGGGAGATGTTTGGCCAAGCTCAGCCGGTGTTTCAGGTGGGCATTGATTTCGTCAATCACTACGATTTGGAGTTGGTCGCCGGTAGAACCTATTCCCGAGATTATCCTTCAGATTCCAGTTCGGCCCTAGTGCTGAACGAAGCGGCAGCAAAGCAGTACGGCTACGCCAACCCGGCGGATATTGTGGGTAAAAAGTTTGACCAGTGGGGGAGAGCTGGCGAAGTGATTGGTGTGGTGAAGGACTTCAATTACATCTCGCTGCACCGGACGATTGAGCCGTTGACTTTGCCTTTTGAGCCGTATGCCAGCCGGTATCTTTCACTGAAAGTGACTTTGGAAAATCTTCCTGCTACGATCGCCCAGATTCAGGCGATCTGGAAAAAGCTCGCGCCTCAGCGCCCTTTTCTGTACAGTTTTCTGGATGAGGATTTCAATACCCAATACCAGTCAGACTTTCGATTCAGAAAGATCTTCACCACCTTTTCAGTCTTGGCAATCTTGATTGCCTGTCTCGGTCTGTTGGGCTTGGCGACCTATACCGCCGAGCAGCGCACAAAAGAGATCGGGGTGAGAAAAGTACTTGGAGCAGACGTGTCCAGCATCGTCGCACTGCTTTCCAAGGACTTTATCAAATTGGTTTTGGTGGCGATATTCATTGCGACGCCGATCTCTTGGTATGCAATGAATCAATGGCTGGAGGGCTTTGCCTACCAAGTGCCGGTGCATTGGTGGACCTTCGGAATCGCCGGAATATTGGCTGTGGTGGTGGCTTTGACTACGATCAGTTTCCAATCCATCAAAGCCGCGCTGATGAATCCGGTGAAGAGTCTCAGGAGTGAGTAGGGAATACCTGTCATTGGTAGCAGAATCGAAGCAATGACGAAATTATCAAGAATTTAAAGGCAAGAAGTAAGACAAAAGCTTCTGCTGACTTTCCCTTGATTCTCGAATATCACCTGGGAATGAGTATCATACCCTAAGGAGGGAGCCTGTCCCGAAGGGTTTCGGGAGGGATTTATTTGGAAGAATTGAAGAGCTAGTCAAGGATATCAAAGTATTATGTATCCAGTGCAACGGATCGTTGGTGTAGACCGTCCGGAATTTTATCCTCTTTATCCCCCTGAATGCAATCCTACCAGATTTCCTTCTGAATCCACAAAGAAGGCCATAAATCCATTTTCACCGATGCTGGTTTTTGGCAACGTGATTTCAGCGCCTTCGGCTTCCAGTCGATCCAACACCTGCTGGAGATCGGGATTGCCGTTAAGGTAGATGACTGCACCTTCTTTGCTGGGCTTGTGATCGGGGCCTTGGACCAATCCCCCGCTGGAGTGCGGCGGTTCGCAGGGAAACATTGCCATCTTAATCCCCATCATATCGATGACCTGCATTTCGATTTCGAAGATCTTCTCATAGAATGCCTTGGCCCGATCGAGGTCAGTGGCTGGAATTTCAAACCAGTTCAGTGCGTTGGTGTTTTTGCCGAGTCGTTCCATTTTTTTCGAATTTTAGTTTTTTGGCTTGGATGAAAAAGATACGTATTTTCTAAATATGTCTTATTGTCAATAGGTTCTCAAAAAACAAAGAAGGTGAATTTGAAGCTTATTTTAGAGAGTTTTTAAGAAGCCAACAGCCTTCCGCTTATTTTGGATCTTCCACGATGGTTTGTCACTTGCCAGATTCTAAGACCATTAGCATCCGAGAGGGAATGGTACATGGATCTTGTCTTCCCCTGCTGAGCGAAATGTAAGCATCGGTCTTGCAACCTGGTCGCTGAGCTAATTTTGACTTCCGGCAGAAATCCATCAATACATCGTATTTATTCCAAATTAACAATTGTGCATCTTTAGTATCAATCAAGGTGAAATCCACAAAACCATTCCTGGACAATGAAGACAAGTTTGAAAAGATATTTTACCATCGGAATCGGCTTCGCTTTCCTTCTGTTTTCCTGCCAAAAAGAGGAGAAGCAAAATGAACTGATCGTCAATGAACAGGCAATCGCAAGACTGGACTCTACCCTTGAGGCGTATGTAAACTCAGGCAATGTCGCTGGAATTTCTGCTTTGATTTTTGAAAAGGATCAGGAGGTTTATTTTAACGCGTTTGGATTTGCCGATCGGGAAAATCAAATCCCCATGGATCGCAACACGATTGTGAAAATCTACTCGATGACTAAGCCGATCACCGGTACGGCGCTGATGACACTTTGGGAGGAAGGCAAATTTCAGTTGGACGATCCACTCGAAAACTATGCCCCTGAGTTTGCCAATATGAAAGTCTATCAAGGCTTGGATGATCAAGGGAAGATGATTTTTGGCGACGCGGAGCGACCGATTTCTATCCGAGATATTACTCGGCATACCGCAGGCTTTCCCAACCGAAATGACATTCCGGGACTCAGTGAGCTAATGGCCGAGAAGGATGCCAGAAGCTTCGAGAACCCGCTGACTACAATGGCTGAAAAAATGGGGAGTACGCCCCTTTGGTTTCAGCCCGGAACCCAATGGGAATATGGGCTTTCGGTTGATGTGCAGGCATTTTTGGTGGAACGGATTTCGGGGAAGCCCTACGGAGAATATGTGCGGGAGAAAGTTTTAGACCCGCTTGGAATGGCCGAAACACGGTATTTTCTACCTGAGGCGGATAGGGGAAGATTTGCGGCAGCCTATCAGCGTACAGGAGAAGGTCAGCTGGATCGAATTCCTGACTCCACGGCCAATGTGTTCAATTTCAATCAATGGCCTCTGACTCCGGGAGGATTTGGCCTGACGTCTACTTTAGATGACTACATGACTTTTGCCCGAATGCTGGCCCGAAAAGGCGAAATCAATGGCACTCGAATCTTAAATCCGGAGACGATAGCGCTGATGGCGACCAACCATCTTCCCGATTCGGTGACGGAGCGTTCCTGGCTTCCAAGCAAAGGTCGGGTGGGCTTTGGGATTGACTTTGCTGTCCGCACTGACCCTCCCAAGACTGCCGAAGAAATGAATGGGGTCGTCGGTGAATTCTTCTGGGACGGGGCCGCGAGTACGCTCTTCTGGGTGGATCCCAAAAATGAATTGGTAGCGGGACTTTTTGTTCAACTTTTCCCCTACGATGGCATTAGCCTGCATAAAAACTTCCGAGACGCGGTTTATGGCAAGTATGTACCCGTAGCTAAGACCCAATGAAAAAATACTTCAAAAAAGCAGCGGACTGGGTCAAATCAAAGCTCAACCTGATCAAGCCCGGTCCATTTGCGATCCGAGGAGCAGCGATTGGATTGTTGATTTTGTCGGTGCTCCTTTTCGCCATCGAAGTGGTGGGAATGAGCATCAATTTCAAAGATCCGTGGATTTTAGCCTTTGCAGCGCTGATTTTGATAGTCGTGACCTTGATCACTTTTCTTTCGGTCCGGCTGATCAAGCGGATCTATGAAATTCCCAGTATCTACAAATTCTCCCTGATCGCTTCTGGCATATTGCTTACACTAGTTAGTCTGAATGACCAGCGATTTGCCATTTTTATGATCCTGATTTTTTCACTTTTTGGAGCTGCGGTTGCGATGTTTTGGAAGGGATATTTCAGGAAACTTACGACTCCAAAGAAGGTAGTGGCAAGCTTGGGAACGTTGATTGCCGTCATCGGGATTGGACTTTTGGTTTACTTCGGGAGCATCCGAGGCTTGGAACTGAAGGAGCAGATCAACGCTGCGAAATTGACGGAGGATAAGGTTTCGTCACTTTCGATCCAATCACCTGGAGAAAACGGAAGCCACCCTTTTGTCACTTTTACCTATGGTTCCGGCAACGACATTCGTAGAGAAGAATTCGCCGAAGGCGTGACCTACCAAACCGAATCTGTGGATGGGCGGGCTTTTTTGGATAATTGGAAAAAGTTTGGCGGCTGGTGGCGGGAGAAGTACTGGGGGTTTGGAGCCAAGGAACTCCCGATCAATGCCCGAGTTTGGATGCCGGAAGGGGATGGGCCATTTCCCCTTGTTCTGGTAGTCCATGGCAATCATCCCATGCAGGATTTTTCCGATCCCGGCTATGATTATTTGGGAGACTTTTTGGCGTCCCGAGGGATGATTTTGGCCTCCGTGGATCAAAATTTTATCAACGGATCTTGGACGGACCTTTTTGGTCGCCTGGAAAAAGAAAATGACGCAAGAGGTTGGTTGCTTTTGGAGCATTTACAGGTTTGGAAAGGGTGGAATACAGAGTCTTCGCATCCGCTTTTCGGGAAAATAGATTTGGATAAAATCGCCTTGATGGGCCACTCCCGTGGAGGTGAAGCCGTGGGGCATGCTGCCATGCTCAACGCCCTGGACTATTACCCCGATGATGCAACGATCGAGTTGGGTTATCACTTTAACATCAAGTCTGTGGTCGCTATCGCGCCTGTCGATGGGCAATACAAGCCGGGAGGATCGGGGACGAAGTTTGAAAATGTGAGTTACCTGACGTTTCACGGCGCTCAGGATCAGGACGTCACCTCCTTTGCAGGCGCCATGCAATACGAGCGGATCAAATTCACCGACAGCGTCTACCATTTCAAGTCAGCTGTCTATATCTCCGGAGCAAACCATGGACAATTCAATACTTCCTGGGGCGACAATGATGCTGTGGTCACATTCAAAGGAGTGTTAAACCTTGGGCAACTCATGCCAGCCGAGGAGCAGCGTCAGGTTGCCAAAGTCTATATCGGGGCATTTTTGGAAGCGACGCTTAACGAAAGGTTAGAATATCTGCCGCTATTTATAGATGCCAGAAAAGGGAAAAAGTGGCTCCCTCAGTCGATTTACCTGAGTCAGTTTGAGGATTCGAACAGTCGTTTTTGGGCGGATTTTGAGGAAGACTTTGATGTGAAAACCATCTCTTCTGGCGGTACAGCCAATGGTGAAAATATGAGCGTGTGGCGCGAGGGAGTAATCGACATGGAAAACGGCGAAAAGGGAGGTCGGGCTGTCTACCTGGGTTGGAACTATGAGAAACTCAATGAAGAAATCGATACGCTTTGGAAAGATGGAGCGAGACCAGTCTTGCATGATTCGATTCGGGCAAGTTATGTGATCCGCTTGGATTCGGGACATTTTAGGCCTGATTCTACCTCTGTATTGACTTTTGCGCTAGCGGAGTCGACCGAAAGCTCCAATCCGAAAACCGAAGGAAAGTGGCTGGATAGCAACAAAAACGGCTCCAATGAAGCAGGTGAAGAGGAAACTGTGAATAGTGATAAGAATGATGCAAACGAGGAATCGGAAGAGGAAGTAGATGAAGAAGATGACAAAGCCGAGGTGCCGGATGCTCCGCTGGATTTTACCGTTACGTTGACAGATTCAAACGGAGCAAAGCTCTCCTTCTTACTTTCGGAGTTTTCGCACTTGCAGCGGCAAATCAAATCGAGGGTGATGAAAATTGATTTCTTGGATAAGAATGATCATTCAGAAAATGTCTTCCAGACCTTCTTTTTCGACCTCGCAAAATTGAATAAAATTAATCCCAGTTTCCAGCCTGCGCTTCTTCATGAGATCCGATTTGACTTTGACCAAAATGAAAAAGGGGTCATTATCTTGGATCAACTGGGGATAACCAACGCATTTGATCTAAGCATCAAGTAGCGGGTATCAAGTACCAAGACATTAGGACCAAGAGGCGAGAAGCGAGATTGGAGTATTGAGACTTAAGACTGGAGACAGTAAACGGAAGCGGTGGCCGAATCCGTTCGTCATTGGTAGTGAGGAACAATCTGTCCCGATTTTTTTGGGAAGCGAAGCAATCTCCCTAAAACTTTGAAAAGATTGTCTGCCCTCCGGGAGAGGGGATTTGGGGTTTTGGCCTCGTTTCTGGGCCTTTGGCTCTTATATCCCCTCGCATCAGCAAGTCATCATTTGACAAATCTGCTTTAATAAGCCAACAAACGCCCGCAAGTGATAACAGCTATCCACAGCAAAATCGAAGCGAGCGCATGTACCTTAGATTGTAGGGGAAGTTGTGGGGATTCCCCCGGTTCAATCTTTCCTTTGAAAAAAAGCCTGTGAAATACGAGTGCATTCAGTCCCGTCACGATCAGCAATACGATCTTGAGCCAAAAAGTCGGATCCAAGCCCAATGTTCGGGCATTGGTAATGAACAGTAATAGCCCTGAGGGAACCACTAAGATCAACCCGCGTCGGGACCAAGACAACAGGAATTCAGACAGGCGGACGAGGGGTAGATTGGTTGAAAGGCCCAACAAACGTAGATCAAATAGGAAGGCTGAACCGACCAGCACGACGATACCCAGAATATGGACAATCTCCAAGGCGGGGTACATCCAAAGGGATTGACGGATTGCGGCAGCCCAAGAAGTTTGTTCAAGCCAGTCCAGATATTCATGCACCACTATCTCAGCTCGTACTTTTTACCGTCCACATAGATTCGTTCGGCTCTCATTTCGCCTTTTTCGGTCTTATGTGGATAGGCGACCAATCTCACCTTTGTGCCTTTTTTGATCATCTCCGCCGACAGTCCACGAGCTGTCATTCGGCTTGCCGGAGCCAGATAGACTTCCCAGGGTTCCTTTTCATAGATTACCTTGGCCATCGTATGAGGATTCTCAAAAGTTGATTCATCAATGGTCGTTTCGAAGTCCAGAACTTTGGTTTGGTCATAATTGGCCCATCCATGGTGAAAGACTGTGGCTGATACGCTCAGAATAAATAGCAGTATGACGGAAGTGCTTCTTAAGTAGATCATATGTTTTTGATTTTTGATACTTCCTGAAATTAATAAAATCTTACGGGACTTGTTAGTATTCAGGTTTTTAAGTGGCCAAGACGCAAGACGTAAGTTGTAAGACGGGAGACGGAAGCTGGCAATCGCTCACCCCCTGTCATGCTTCTCCAGAATCCAGATTTATCGGTTTTCTATTTGAAATAGTTGAGTAAAAAAGGGATTGCAAACACAAAAAATAGAACGCGGCAATTGCAAACACCTGGTTTGGTGGCAGTTTATTTATTCGTCGGGGATGCAGACAACTATTCCTCTTGCCATGGTGCGAGGGGCAAGACAGATTTTTTAAAAGGCTAAAAAGGATTAGCCGTTTTGAACTGATCAGTCATCGCCCACATGTTGTTCCCATCTGCTATGCCCGTCGTTCCACAGCCTTACCAGTTGTTCGGAAAAACGGTTGATGGCCTCTTCTTTAGGCACGCTATAGATCCCGGTCTGTTGGTTAAAGGAAAAACTCTCCGTTTGCAAATGCTGTTGGGTTGTTCTTGAATTGATCCATATTTTCTGCGCGCCAGATGCTCCGAGAAGCGCAACCGTGACCGTCGCCCCGGCACTGACGATCGGTAATATCCATTGGGGAAATGAAGTCGGGTAGATTGCCTGCAAGGACGAGATTATGGTGGTAAGCGCCGCCAAGACAATACTTCCATATTTATACCACTGATAGAGCCTCTTGCTGCGGTCGGCCTTGGTTTGGAAATGATCGATCAGTTGTTCAAGCAGCGCATTTGCTACATCCACTTTTTCTTCTTTGGAGCGGGTGACGCTAAGTTTGAGTAGTTCGGAAGATAGTTTGTTGGCCATAGTGGAGAAAATTCAAAACGTTGCCTTGGAGCTTTGGTGTTCTTGCAAAGTACATTTGGATAGGAGAAGAATCAAGTCCTAAATAACAAGAACTGAGGCCGATGTTTACATGCTCAGAGATTATTGTCCGAAACAGGCAGAATTCTTGGGAGAAAGCAACTAAAGGAGCGGATTGTTTTGGCTCAGCCAATGCAAACTCATGGTCTTGCTCTTCGGTCTCAACACCAAAAATTCACTTCAATTGAATTTCCTGCTACCTTTTGTTGATAGACGTTTTCTTGTTTTTTACTTGGGAATTCGCCTATTGGCAGAATTCCCAATAGGTAGGTTTTTGTCCAATAACTCCTTTATTCTAAACTGATTCATTGATAGTCTTGGCAGACTGATATTTCAGAAAACTCAAACGGCGAGAAAAATGTCGTTCAGCTTGCTTTGTTTGATGCCGATCATCCGGATACCCAAAAGGTAACTTCGAATACTGGAGAAGCTCCGACTGAAGAGCGTGCCACGGGTTTGGAATGGATGGGACCGCTGGGGCAACTAGCTGCAAATCCTACCCAAACTCAGGCCTTGGTGAAGTATTTAACCCAAAAAAATGCTCAGACCGGCAAGACTTACCTCAAGCTCGCAGTGGGAAATGAAGCCGTGGCCGAGGATGTCGCCAATGGAATCGGACGTTTGTTTCAGGCAATTGACTGGGGGAAATTGAGTAAGGTTTTACTTACCCAAATGAGAATTTTGCTGATCCGAAGTCAAAGAGTGTCAGCTCCAAAATATGCATTAGACTTCCTATTTCTAATCAATCCCCCGCGGCGGACAAAATCAAACGGGTAGCAGATGCATGATCGGGGTGTAAATCCTGAGAGAAACAAAGTCAACCGATGGGAGATTTTATACTCCAACTCCTTGGCGGCTCACTCTTCGAAATATTGCGGTTTCCCGTTCACCACGAGCTCGCAGTCGGGTAGCAATCCGTGCAATTCCAAGAGCTTCTCTTGGATGTCTTCCCCATCCTCGGACGAAAACATCAATGTCTTCAAGTTGGGCAAGTCGGTTAAATGTAAGAGGCCGTCAATGGTGATGTCGGTATATTTTAGATGGAGAAATTCTAGGGAGGGAATCTGATTCAGGTAGGGGATGCAATAATTGTCCAGGTTATGACAACCCTTTGCCCGTATTTCCTTCACATATTCCAGCTGGGTCAGGAGCTGGATGCTTTCATTACTTATCTCGGTTTCGTTGAGATCGAGCATGTATACGCCTTTTACTTTTTCCATCAGAAAGGAAAAAGCATCGTCGTCAAAGTCATCCCAGCTGCGAAAGTCGAGATGGTGATAGTATTCCTCCATGCTCGCTGCCAGCTTGCCGAAGCGATACTGTAGTTTTTTTAGGAGCTTTGCTTGAGTTCGTTTTGCCATGCTGATTGCTAATTTAATTCCGGTCAATAATTCCACACTTGAAATCGGGTAAAGAACAGAACCGGATAATTATTTTCAAAAGTAGCAGGTCCATTGATAACTTTAAGGAAGGATGCGCGCTTCATTTAGAAGGAAATGTCACAAATCACAGACTATCAAAACTTCCTATGCTTAAGCTGTTTTTGGCCTCATCAAATGAACTTGTAAGTGAACGCGAGGAAATTGAGCGGGTACTCAGTAGAAAGAATAAGTCTTTAAGAGAAAAAGGCTTTTTGATTGAGCTGACGATATGGGAAGATGCCCGATTTATCGGTAAATCCCTTCGGTCCCAAGCCAATTACAATCTCGAAATCGAGCAATGTCCTTTATTTGCGATGCTGTTTTACTCTAAAGTCGGGAAGTACTTTTTGCAGGAATTTGCGCTTGCGAAGTCCTTGTTTGAGAAATGGTTTCTTACTTAATCCATCGAGATTTTCAGAATGACAAAGCCTTCGGCGCACCGCTTCGCCCGATATCGAACAAAACTGTCCGATGGATTTTTTGTAAAGTGGGGGAAATGTACTGAAACAGGGCGGTCTGAGGTTTTTTGAGTGGCATAGAAAGTGGAATTTGTTTCTTGATTTAAGATCTACGATTTATGGGGGAATGGACTGTGTTGAGGTGAAGTCTTAGGTCTACGTTTGAAAAGCTAAATAGCGCGTGTGGGATGCGAGAGATCGGACTTGGAGTCAGCTCTCCCGACCGTCATTGGGACTGACACACTTTTGGTTTTTACAACTTTACCAGATTACCATTTTATATCCCTTCGACTCCGCTTCGACGAGTTTAGGGACCGATTCAGGGTGACACCTACTTAAATTCTGCAATCCGCTACCGCGGACCAGTTATTTCGATTTTAAAATTTTCCGATTCCAAAACCATGTGGAGAAACTACCTGAAAATAGCCTTTCGTAACTTGAGAAAAAACAAACTTTTCTCAGCTCTGAACATCTCCGGACTTTCCATCGGGATGGCCGTCTGCATCGTTATTCTGCTTTTTGTAAACTACGAGCGGGACTTTGACGCGATCCACACCAAGAATATCTACCGTCTCAATGAGGTGCAGAAGTGGGAAGGGATGGTTGCTCCGCAAAACGTGGCGCTGTCGATGTACCCCATGGGGTCAACGCTGCAGGAGGAATTTCCAGAGATTCTCAGCTTTACGCGGGTCAGGCCGGGCGGGGAACTCAAATTTGAAATGGGTGAAAAGATCCACGCCCTAGTCGACGCGGTCTGGGCGGATTCTTCATTCTTCCGGATGTTTGATTTCAACCTGCTGGAAGGCGATCCCGCTACAGTTCTGACTAAGCCGGGAAGTCTGGTGCTCACAGAGTCCAGCGCTGCATCGATCTTTGGAGGAGAGGAGGCTATGGGCCGGGTGCTTGCCGTGGCGGAGGAGGACAGTACGTTCTTCACGGTCACCGGGATTGTGGCGGATGCACCCGCCAACTCGCACATCAAGTTCGACGTGCTGACGTCTTTCAGTACCTATGTGGGACCTCAGGCAATGGACAATTGGGGTGGAAACTGGCTGACCACCTACTTGGAGGTGGTCGAAGGGACGGACATTCCGGCATTGGAATCCAAGTTTCCTGCCTATTTGCTGTCACATATGGGGGAGGAAGGGGCCAAAGGATATAAGCTGTTTCTGCAGCACTTGGATCAGATTCACGCTGCATCAACGGACATCACCCATGACTATCTGAACTACCAAAAATTTGACGGTGCCTACACCCGGATATTTTTCTACATCGCGCTGATCGTACTTTTCATCGCGGGGATCAATTTCGTGAATCTTTCCTCTGCCAAGTCGATCAGTCGGGCGATGGAGATTGGCGTGAGGAAAGCTTCCGGCGCTTCCAGGAGCCAGCTCTATCTTCAGTTTATCAGCGAGTCGATCCTGATCAGCATGATTGCGATGGCACTTGCAGTGATTCTGGTCTTCCTCACGCTTCCCTACCTCAATGAGTTCAGCCAGCGTAAATTGGAGTTTCCGCTGTTCACCGACCCGGTCTTTTTTGGATCCATCGGGTTTGGGGCGTTGGCTGTGGGCGTAGTATCCGGTATCTATCCGGCACTATATCTTTCGAGTTTTCATCCGGTAAAAGTTCTGAAAGGTTCGCCCGTGTCAGGAAAGAGAAAATCAGATTTTCGCAACGCACTGGTGATCGTGCAGTTTAGCTGTGCGATCTTCCTGATCATTTCCACATTTTTTGCGACCAGACAAGTCAAATTTATGCAGGAGAAAGATCTGGGATTTTCCCATGCTCAGGTAGTCACTTTTCCCATCGGCCGCTATTCTGATCGATACGAGGTGTTGAAAGAGAAATTGCTCTCCAGTACTCTAGTTGAGAATGTGACGGCATCCGGTCAGCGACTGGGCAACAACCTGCACCAGACTTCAGTGACTTTTCATGGAGACGGGCCCGCCAGAAGCCTTGCTACCTCCCAAGTAGTTGTGGACAGTGACTTCCTGGACGTCTATCAGATCGAGCTGATTGCGGGGCGGAATTTTAACGGGACGGAAGCGGACTATGGCAAGGCCTATCTGATCAATGAGTCGATGGCCAAGGAACTGCTGCAGGATGAGGGGGAGGCCAAGTCAATCGAATCTCTCATCGGTCGGCAGTTTGGTTTTAGCGGCATGGACTCTGCTGCCAGTATCGTCGGCATTGTCCGGGACTTCAACTTCAACTCCCTTCATCACAAGGTGGAGACGTTGACAATCTTCAACCAAAAAGAGTGGGGGTTTGACGAGGCATCAGTAAAGATAGCTGGAGATCGGGTTACCGAGGCCATGGCACATCTGGAGTCGGTATGGAACTCGGTGATCCCCGAGCGCGAGTTTGAGTACGAGTTTTTGGATGACCACTTCACCGAACTGTACCGCGCTGACAGTACCGTAAACGTCATTGTCGGCATGCTGACGGTGCTTTCTATTGTCATCTCCTGTCTGGGACTCTTCGGGTTGGCGACCTTTACCACAGAGCAGCGGGTCAAGGAAATCGGTATCCGGAAGGTGCTTGGAGCGTCGGTAGCCGGAGTCGTGGCGATTCTTTCCAAGGACTTTGTAAAGCTCGTGTTCGTGGCTATCGTCATTGCCATTCCGGTTTCCTGGTATGTGGTAGATAGTTGGATTCAGGATTTCGCCTATCGGATCGAGATCGACTGGTGGGTTTTTGGGCTGTCAGGGCTGATCGCCATTCTCATCGCTCTGGCGACGGTAAGTTCGCAGGCGGTGAAGGCTGCGCTGGTGAATCCGGTGAAGAGCTTGAAGAGCGAGTAAGAGAAGTACGAAGTCGGACGAGTCAGTCTCAAGTAGATAATATCAAGGCGCTAGACCTCAGATGCAAAACCAAATACAGGAAGCGTTATAGAACTCCCACTTGACCCTCTCCAGCTATTGAATCTTACTCCAACCACTATCGAGAACGCCGCACCGGTCTTCGGTCGTCCAGCCCGATTGATAAGGAAAATTCGCTGACTGATGTAATGTCCTGGGATTTATCCTCACTTACTCAATATCCTTCACCAACCTCATGCCGATGGGGTAGGCCCTGGTATCGGTGGGGTGCACGTAGTACCGATGAAAGGTGGTGAAGCAAGCGAAATTATTGAACGTGGAGCCGCCTCGGATGACTTTGTATTTTTCGCCGTATTGTTCCATTTCATGGGTGTTTCCTGGGTATTGTCTATACCAATCCGCCGTCCACTCCCATACGCTTCCCGCCATGTCATAGCAACCATAGGGGCTTGCTGGCTTTGCGATGGATTGACCTCTGGTTTCTTTTTTGGAATAGATCACAAAGCTGTCGTCATAGAAATCACCCCAGGGTAGCATTCGGCCATCGGTTCCCCGAGCTGCTTTTTCCCATTCCTTCTCAGTAGGCAGTCTCTTCCCGACCGATTTTGCGTAGGCTGTCGCTTCTTCCCAGTTAACCAGCGCGGCTCGATCACCGTCCCCTTCTGCATACGCGTAGTCGGTGTCGAACAGCGCATACTCCGCATTGCTGACTTCATATTGATCGATGAAAAAGGCACCGGTTTCGGCGATGTGCTGTGGGCTGGAGTCTGGATCATCGATGTTGCTTCCCATGATGAAAGGCCCCGCGGGGACGTACACCATTCCTTTGGGCGGGTCTATTGAAGATGCTGGCCGGGATGCAGCTGCTAATGCGATCGCGGTCATGCTGATTGCAATCATTCTAAGAGGTTTCAACAAATCGTTCATCGTGCGTTGATTTAAGTGACATTGGTGTTTTACCAGGTAGGATCAATAAATCCGTAATACCTGCCAAACCAGTAGTTTCTCAGAAAGGCAGTGGAGGCATGATCATAATCGGATTCGATTTTTTGCAGCGAGCCGCTTTCCATCGGCACCTCAAAAGATCTCTTTCTCCGTGCATGTCCATTCATGTTTTTGAGAGCTTCAATTCTTGCCGGAGCTTGCATCACGCCTTCTTTGGTGATCACATCGTAGAGCATGAGGTAGAAAATCGTGCTTTCCTCCTCAAAGGTGATGTCCTTCCACACGTGCCACTGCCGGTTCAGCGTCATCCGATATTTGTTCAGCAAATCTGGATCAGTCTCGTACTTCATGACCATGTAGAGGCTTCGCACCGCATGGTAATCATCCCAGATATGTCGGAGACTTTCTGGATATAGGTGATTCGTCAGCAGCTGCCGATCGTCGTAGTGGTAGGTGTCGATCAATAGTTTGTAGGCCGAGGCAAACTTTGCTTCTCCGGTGAGCTGATGGGCCGTTTTCACCGCTGCCAAAGCCACCAAAGAGTTCAATTTATTATGAGGAAGATCCGGGCACATATTGCCCCACAAGGTCAATTTTCCATCCAAATCCATGATTCGAAAATTGTCAGCGACGATCTTGCCGATGAAGCGGCTGAGAAGTCCTTCCACTTTTGATTTCTGTTCCGGATTTGCACAGAGTTCGTAGTACATCCCCACGGCGTGAAAGACCGACACCAATTTGTCGATACTGAGATCGCCCAGCCAGCGATAGCCGGGCATGGAGGAGGACGGATGCCATTCATCGTACCACATGCGTTCAAACCACTGCGGCTCTGTTGTTTTGTAAAAGCCTCTGGAGACCAAACCCGGTACGCCGGTTACCTTTTCAGCGGTCAGTATTCCCTCAAAAACCTGGTCTGCGATATTCTTGTCGGACTCGTTTTTGGTGATCGCGTATTTGCAGGAATAGGCCACCAGCATCTCTCCCGTTGCATCAATCAAATCTGCATGGCTTCCAAACCCAGGCATTGGTTTGGCAGCAGGAGGGTAGTAGGCCTGGAACAAAATGGTGCCTTCGTTCCAGTGATTGTCAAGGGTCAAGGCTTCATACATTTTTACCCTGAGATGAAGCGGATCCTCAGCTGTTGGGAATTGGTTGTTTTTCTGTGCGAAGCAAAAATTGGAAAGCAATGCTGCGAAGAGGGTGATCCAAGATCCGGGAGTTTTAATCGTCATTTTCAAGAAGTGATAATTTGAAAGAAAAGTAAGCTGATGTCCTGATGGTTTGGCTTCTCTGATACCCAGTAACACTAGTACCCCACTCGGTTGAATAGAGACTATCCAAATCTCGATATGAACGATGAGCTAGGCTTCTTGATGAGTCAAATCGACCGAAAACGAACAAAAATGCTCGGTAAAAATCTGGCTGCGTTTCGTCAACCCGTCCTTTTTGCTTGCCAATAGGCCTTCTGGCTGGCATGAATCTGGGAAGCAAAAGATTGGATTTAGAGCTAAAGCCTGGCGCATAGCCTAGAAAGTCAAAAGAATCGAAAATCTAACCTTGCAAAGCTTCGGTTGCCAGGAAACTTTCTAACATCAATACCTTTAATTGTCCCAACTATGTGGAAAAACTACTTAAAAATCGCCTGGAGAAATATCCTTAGAAAGAAAGGCTTTGCTTTGATCAACATCGGGGGACTTGCTGTGGGAATGGCGGCTTCTGTCTTGATTTTGGTATGGATTCAGTTTGAGTTTTCTGTGGACAGCCAGTACGAAAAGTCCGACCGGATCTATGCAGTCTGGCGTACCAATATCAATCAGGGTGAGTTTTTCAGCTGGGACTATACACCTTCTCCCTATGCAGCTACACTAAAGGAGGAATTCCCAGAAGTGGAAGCTGTAACTCATGTTACGGAATGGGATCCGATGGTTCTGTCCGTGGGCGAGCTGAGTTTTTACGAGCAGACGACTTTTGTGGATCCGGGATTCTTTGAGATGTTCAGTTTCAGGGTTTTGGAGGGAGATGCAGTGGATGCTATGAACTCTCCCGATGCGCTTGTCCTGACGGAATCGTTGGCCAGGAAGCTGTTTGGTGAGCAATCCGCCCTCGGGAAGTCCGTCAAAGTAGAGTCCGAACTGAACTTTGAAGTCAAGGCAGTGGTGGAGGACATGCCTCAGAATACAAATTTCAGATTTACGGCTTTTCTTCCCTACAAAAAGCTCGAAGCCATGGGCTGGGTGCAGGATTATTGGGGAAACAACAACTGCCGCACTTTTGCAATGCTCGCGCCGGATACCGAGCTGGCGACCTTTAATGAGAAGGTGAAAGATTTTTCCCTTCGAAAAGCCGATATCCAAAATACCAGCGACTTTCTCTTCCCGATGTCTGAACTGCATCTGAGAAGTAAGTTTGAAAACGGTAAATCAGTCGGAGGTAGAATAGACCTGATCCGGATGTTTGGATTGGTAGGGATTGTGATCTTACTGATCGCCTGTGTCAATTTTGTCAATCTCAGCACGGCGCAAAGTGCAAAAAGAGCCAAGGAAGTGGGTATCAGAAAGGTCTCCGGCGCGGATCGCGGCATGCTGGTCGGGCAGTTTCTGGCTGAGTCGATCTTGATCTCTTTAGCCGCCTACGCACTGGCTATGCTCTTGATCTCTTTGATATTTCCCGGATTCAATACACTGATAGGAAAGGAACTGACCTTACCTTTTGCCCAACCTTATTTCTGGATTTTTTCCTTGGGGTATGTTTTCCTGACGGGAATCTTGGCGGGAATTTACCCGGCATTTTTGCTAAGCTCGTTTCAGCCTGCTTTGGTGCTGAAGTCTCGGATGAATATCAGGAAGAGTTGGTTTAAACCAAGAGAGGTTTTGGTCGTGTTCCAGTTTACCATCGTGGCGATCCTGATAGCCAGTACCTGGATTATCCGAAACCAGATGGACTTTGTCCAAAAAAGGGACATCGGTCTGCAAACCGAAAATCTAATCATTCACCCGATGGCTGCATCGCTGAAAAAGAACTTTTCGTCAGTCCGTCAAGAAGTAGCTGCCCTGCCGGGGGTAGTTTCAATTTCCAGTACGTTTTCACCTTTTACCGAAGAGTACAGCGATACCAATCTGATTGGGTGGCAGGGGAAAGATGATGCGTTCATGCCCAAGGTCAATCGTATGGGCGCCGATGCCCAGGTGGTGAAAACCGCTGGACTGGAGCTGATCGCAGGTCGCGATATCGACGTATATTCGAATGCAAGCGATAGTACTGCTGTGTTGATTAACGAGACGGCGAGGGACTTTATGGGATTTGCGGATCCGATCGGGGAGATCGTGAAGGACGATGACCGGGAGTACCAGATAGTCGGGGTGGTAAAAGATTTCATTATCAGTTCACCGTTTGCCAAGCCAGAGGGGATCATGATCTTTGGTCCCAAAATCCAGCAGAATTTCATCCATATCCGACTCTCTGGCGCTGACTTGCAAAATACCATGGCGCAGTTGGAGGCAATATTTAAGAAGTTCAACCCAAGGTCACCATTCGAATACCAATTTGCGGATGCTGTGCATGCGCAAAAGTTTGCCAGTCAGCAACAAACCAGCCGTTTGACTGCGGTCTTCTCGGTGTTGGCGATCCTGATTTCCTGTCTGGGGCTGTTTGGGTTGGCTGCATTTATTGCAGAGCAGCGCAGCAAAGAAATCTCAGTCCGAAAAGTACTGGGAGCGTCTGTACAGAGACTGGTGCTGCTGTTATCAGGTGAGTTTACGAAACTGGTGTTGATTGCTATGGTCATTGGCATTCCAGTGACTTGGTACTCCATGAGCGAGTGGCTGGCAAGCTTTGACTATCGGATTGGGATTGATTGGAAAGTGTTTTTGGGTACAGGTCTGATTTCGCTGATCATTGCCTTTGTGACGGTCAGTTCTCAGGCGATCAAAGCTGCGCTGGTGAATCCGGCCAAGGGGCTGAAGAGTGAGTAGCGGAAGAATCAAGTAGCTGGTAGCAAGTATCAGGCTTGAGGAAAAGAAGCAAGAGCGCAAAAGCAAGAAGGGAAGGGGGGCCGACCTTGCTTGGTTTTGGTTGTCACAATTACGCCTCCGTATTATTGCTCTTTAACACCCGTTTCACCAAGGGGCCGATGGTGAGTCCTTGGACTATAATCGAGAAAACGACCACCACATAGGTGACGGTGAGGAATAGTTCCCGCTCCATTTGGGGCTCGAGAGAAAGGGCCAGGGCGATGGAAATCCCACCCCGAATCCCACCCCAAGTCATCATCAGGTTGGTCTTGGGGATGAAATCAAGTTTTTTGTCAAAGATAGCCACGGGTCCGGCAAGTGACAGATAGCGAGCAATAAGGCCGATTGGGATAGCGATCAGTCCAATCTTCAAATACTCTTCGCTGGTGGTGATGATCAGGAGTTCAAGTCCAATCAATACAAAAAGTACCGCGTTGAGCAGCACGTCGATCAGCTCCCAGAACTTATCCACGTAGTTGTGTGTGGTCTCCGACCAGGCAATGTTTGGCGATTTGTTTCCGATGAAAATCCCCGCAACCACCACGGCCAAAGGACCCGAGACATGGAGGTGATGCGCCAGCATCGAAAGTCCCATGACTAAGGAAAGGGTAATCATCACCTCCGTTTCATAGTGATCGATCAATGTCATCAGCTTAAACGTGATCCATCCGGTCACCAAGCCGAGTAGGATGCCGCCTGCCACTTCCTCCAGAAACAATAGACCCACATCCTCCGCGTCCACAGCGCCGATTCCCTGCTGGGCGATCTTGAAGATCACTAGGAAGACCACCACGCCGACGCCGTCATTGAAGAGCGATTCGCCGACGATCTTGACCTCCAGTTTCTTGGGGGCATTGGCGCTTTTCAAGATACCCAAAACTGCGATCGGGTCCGTGGGGGAGATCAAAGCTCCGAAGAGCAGGCAATAGATGTAGCTGACTTCGTGGCCGAAAAGAAGGAACGCATAGTACATCAAGGTGCCCACAAAGAAGGTGGAGAGTAGGACTCCAATCGTGGCAAACACGGCAATGGGCGCCTTCAGCAACTTGAGCGAGTCCAGTTTGGTGTGGAGTGCTCCCGCAAAGAGCAGAAAACTCAGCATCACATCAAGGAGGGCGGTTTCGAAGTCGATGGAATTGATCAGCAAGTCTGCTTCCTCCAGAAAATAGGGATTGAACTTGCCCAAAATCGTGATCGCCAGCGTAAATACGATGGCGATGATCATCAGCCCGATGGTGAAGGGGAGTTTTAGAAACTTGGTATTGATGAAGGCAAAAGCAGAGGAAAGGACGATCAGAATGGTGATAACACTAAAAATATCCATGGACTCAGATGATTGATGAGAGATCAGTATGAATGTCTAGAACTAACCTACTCAAAAATCGGGCATCCGCACAACGACGCTAGACAGAATCCCATTGGCGGCGCTTTCCCTTAAAGCCCAGGTTCTGGCTTGCATTTCGCCCGGAGACGATGTAAAATGTCCGCTGGAAATTGCTCCCTTAGGGTAAGAATTGGCTTCGAATGTGGCGAAGTGCTCGGATATTGGAATCCAGAACCAATGCAACTCGGTTTATAGAATTGTTCACCAACGGACAATAATGTTCGGTTGATAGTTTAAAAGCTGAGCCCTAAGTTGTGAATCACATAGATTTGAGGATTTTTGAGTGGCATGGAACTGGATGCTTTAGAAGGAGGGTGATGCCCCAAATCTTAGACTTTTAATCCGATCCTTGGACGTAGGCGCTTCGTCTTACAACTACGAGAACCTGACAATCTTTCCAACCCATGCTAAAAAACTACTTTAAAATCGCCTGGAGAAATATCACCAGAAACAAGCTTAGAACGTTGATCCATGTCTTGGGGCTGTCACTGGGGATTTCCATCTGTTTTTTGATTTTTAATCTGGTCTTTCATTCTTATAGTTATGACACCTTTCACCCCGACGTGGATAGGATATACCGTGTGAATACTATTTCGCAGTGGGGCGAAGAAAGCTATCCAAACTCGGGAACTCCCGGTCCCCTTGGCGAGGTGATTCAGGATGAAATCTCGGCGGTGGAGGACAAGGCGCGACTCTATACGATGAGCCAAACGCTGGTCGCCAATCCGGACAAGAACCAAGTGTATGGAAGAATTGAGGGCGTGACCTTTGCGGATCCGGGGTTTTTCAGGATTTTTCCGAGGAAGTGGTTGGCCGGAAATCCCGAGACGGCGATGGATGCGCCTTATTCTGCCGTAATCTCAGAAGCGAGCCTGCACCGTTATTTCCCGGGCTCAGATCCCGCTGCTGTATTGGGAAAAGATTTGCTTTGGGTGGACTCGGACACGATCATAGCACAAGTGACTGGCGTGGTGGAGGATTTCGAGGAGCATTCGGACTTTGACTTTACCGACTTTATCTCCTTCAGTACGATTAAAAAGAGCGAGACCGAAGACTGGTATGGATTGCACAGCTGGGGCAACGTCAACTCCAATTCTCAGCTTTTTGTCAAAGTATCCGAAGGAAATGAAAAGGAATCTCTGGACAGGGCGCTGGAACCTATCGTAGCGAAGAACTATGAGAAAAATGAGGAGGAGGAAGGAAAGACCAGCTTTTTTATGGAGCCACTGTCTGAGCTACATTTCACCCACAATTATTCCGACACGACTGTTTCCAAAGTTTTTCTTCAGGGTCTGATTTATATCGGCTTGATCATCCTCGTGCTAGCGGCGTTGAACTTTATCAATCTGGAAACTGCGCAAGCGATCGGAAGGGCGAAAGAAGTCGGAATCCGCAAGACGCTGGGCGGAAGACGACCGCAGCTGATTATCCAGTTTTTGACAGAGACTTATCTAATCGTTCTGTTTGCGACTGTATTTGGGCTGGTGTTTGTCGAGGTTTTGAAAATTCTCTTTTCCGATTACCTCCCCGCGGAATTTCAAATCCATCATCTAAGCGGGATTAATCTCGGTTTTTACCTTGTGTTTCCACTGATGATAACCCTGATTTCAGGGATCTATCCATCTATGGTGCTGTCAGGATATCAGCCACAGCGCGCGCTGAAGGGGGAATCTTCCGGACATCGAAGGTTTTCCGTAGGCGTCTTTATGAGAAAAAACTTGACGGTGTTACAGTTTTCGGCATCCATCGCCTTTATCATCCTGGTTTTGGTACTCAATCAGCAGATCCGGTATGTTTCCAGTCAGCCCTTGGGGTTTGAAAAGGAGGAGCTGATGTACGCTTCTGTGCCTTTTCTAACTCCCCCCGACAAGATGATTCAGCTTCAGGAGCGCTTAAATCAAAAAAGCTCGGTGAAGGGTGCCAGTCTGAGTGGTAATTTGGTGACATCTTCTAGCCTTTGGACTTCTGATGCTTCGGTTCCGATGGATACCACCGAGGTAGAGATAAGCATTCAGGTGATGAATGTAGATTCTGCTTTTTCGCGTGTAAATGGCGTGCCAATGTTGGCGGGAAATGCTGGTTCAAACCGACAGGATGAAGTAGTGGTCAATGAGAATTTTCTAATGGAAGTCGGTTTTGCCACCCCGGAAGCAGCCATCGGAATGTCCCTGAAATACAATGATCGTGAGAATAAGATTGTGGGTGTAATCTCTAATTTCCATTCCCGCACGCTGCGCGAAGAAATCCGACCGCTGGTCTTGACGGTGAACCCGCAGTATTTCCAGTCGATCACGGTCAAGTTGGAAAAGGGACAAAACCTAGCCTTGGTCAAACAGGAACTTGAAGCGAGCTACAAAGAAATCTATCCCTATGAGGAGGTGGAGTTTAAGTTTTTGGATACGCAGATCGAACAGTTTTACAAGGAGGATCTTCGCATCCGCAACGTGCTGGGCGGTGCCTGTATCTTGGCAATCCTGATCTCAGCGATGGGCTTGTTTGGGCTTTCTTCCTACACCATAGCGCAGCGAACCAAAGAGATCAGTATCCGAAAAGTCCTGGGCGCGACGGTGCTTCAGATTCTGAGTTTGATTTCCAAAGAATACGTGCTATTGGTACTGGTGTCCTTTGCCTTGGCAGTGTACCCGGCCTATTACTTCTTGAGCGATTGGCTCAACGGATTCACCTATAAGATTTCGATGCCATTTGCACTCTTTGCGCTTTCTGGAGTTGGCGTGATGGCGATTTGTTTGTTGATCGTGGGGCTGCATTCCTATGTCGCTGCGCAAACCAATCCCGCCAAGGTGCTGAAAGACGAGTAGTTCAGTGGGCAGTGATCGGCCTCTGTGATCGGTGCGGTGTACCGATGTTTGAGGTTTGTTTTGTCAACGTGGTCTGTGTCTCACAAATCACTCTATTTCGGTCTGTGTAGACACAGACCGAAGATACACTCAATATTTGATCACTGCTTTTCCCGCTGCTTCCCACTTTTTCAAAAACACCTTTTCCTAAAAAATCATAAAATCCACCTCAGTGTAAATAAAATTTTTAATTAAGTTTTTTGTCCCAAAATTGGTCTGAAAAGTTAAATTGCATCGCCCAAGTAAAAGGGTGTCGATTTACGGAGTAAAATTTCGATCCATGACCAAACCAAATGCTTTTGCCTTTTTGGCGTTCATTCCAGTCTGCATTCTCCTGTCTTGCAGTGGCCAAAAGTCAACCACCGAAAAGGGGTTCACTCCACTTTTCAACGGTGAAAATCTCGATGGTTGGCTAGGCAACAAAACCGCTTACCAAGCTCAGGATGGCATGATCGTCATCGACCCCAAGGGAACCGGCGGAGGCAATCTGTTGACCGAGAAAGAATACGGCGACTTTATTTTGAAATTTGAGTTTCAGCTGACTCCTGGCGCCAACAACGGACTCGGTATTCATGCGCCGCTCGAAGGCGATGCAGCCTACGTGGGTAAAGAAATACAGATCCTGGACAATGATGCAGACAAGTACAAAAACCTGCAGGTATACCAATATCACGGTTCAGTGTATGGCGTGATCGCTGCCAAACGTGGTTTTCTAAAGCCCGTTGGTGAGTGGAACCAGGAAGAAGTTATCGTCAATCATCCAAAGATCACGGTCATTCTAAACGGTGAAACTATCCTGGAAGGAGACTATCTGGAGGCGAGCAAAAACGGGACCCTGGATCACAAAGATCATCCCGGCTTGCAGCGTAGTAGCGGACATATCGGTTTTTTGGGTCATGGAGACGTGGTTCGATTCAAGAATATCCGGATCAAGGAACTCTAAATGACCGATGTCTGACGACCGAGGAGCTGGGACATGTCAATTTAAACAATTCAGAAAATCCATTAATGCATTCTATATGAACAACAAAATCCAATTTATCGACCGGAGAGACTTTGTAAAAAAAAGTGGTCTGGGCATGCTGGGCCTGGCGTTGGCTCCGTCACTTTTAGCTAAAATCAACGAGGGAGGCAGACTCCGGACTGCACATATCGGGCTTGGTGCTATGGGGATGGCTGATTTGAAAGCGATTTCGTCCCACGAATTGGTAGATGTAGTTGCGCTATGTGACGTAGACAGCAATGCGGTCACAGGTGCAAAAGCCCTGCATCCCAATGCTAAAACTTATGCGGATTACCGGATTTTGCTCAAGGAGATGGAGAATGAAATCGATGCCGTGATTGTATCCACTCCTGACCATACGCATGCGCCGGCATCAATGATGGCAATGAAGTTAAACAAACCAGTCTACTGCCAAAAGCCCTTGACACACCACGTCAGCGAGGCGCGAGCGATGAAGAATTTGGCAGCAAAGAAGAAGCTTGTCACCCAAATGGGGATCCAGGTTCATTCTTTCTATGACTACAAATTGGCGACGCTGTTAATCCAGTCCGGTATCATCGGCAAAGTGCATACCGTCCGTGCCTGGTCTCCAAAAGATTGGGGTTATGATGGACCAGCGCCAGAAGGAAGCGATCCGATACCTGCAAATTTGGACTGGAATCTCTGGCTTGGAACTGCTCCTGAGCGTCCGTACAAGGAAGGGTTCTATCATCCTGGCAACTGGAGAAAAGTGATGGACTACGGCTGTGGTACGCTGGGCGATATGGGTGTGCATATCTTTGATACTCCATACAATGCGCTTGAGCTTGACGTGCCCCGTACCATTATCAATGAATGCCGTGAGCCAACGGGTTTTGGTTTCCCTGCAAACAATATCGTGACCTATGAATTCCCTGGCACGAAACAAACTGCAGAAACCTTGAAGTGGGTATGGTATGACGGCATCGGCGCGCCAGAGGCACATGAGGATCTGATGCTTCCGAACGGTGATAAATTGCCGGATCAGGGAGCGATGTTTATGGGAGAAAAAGGCAGATTGCTATTGCCGCATTTCCAGCAGTTGCCACGCAAAATCGTAGATGGCAAATATGTGGAAATGGATATCGAATCTTTCAATCTTGGAAAGCCTGTCAAAGACTATGCCGCTGAAAGCAACAAGCACTACCATCAGTTTGTGGATGCTTGCCTTGGCAACGGTGAAACCACTGCACCGTTCTCTTATGCATCTAGATTGACAGAAACGATCTTGCTTGGTGTGATTGCCGGTCGATTCCCGAATCAGACTTTGCACTGGGATAGCAAAAAAGCCAAGTTTGCTGAGAATGAAGCGAACCAGTATCTTGACGGGAAGTATCGTAAATTTTAGTATCAAGTAGCTAGACATCAGTATTGAAGAGTCAAAAGCCAAACGTCACTGTTTCCGAACGGTGACTGAACACTGGCTATGGCGACTGAAGACTGATTCCTGTGATTCGTCCGCTGGCGAACAAAATTGTTCGAGAAAATAGGCCGTGAATAGTCAATAAAATGCCTCTGAAGCTAATTCAGGGGCTTTTTTTTGTGGCACAAAACTGGAAAAAGGAGGAGGTGATACTTTGGCCGTGTGAAGCAAATGCTCCTGGCATTGTGGAGTATGAATCAATGCCAAACTGCCCGATTTAAGAATAATGCCAATTTTAGAATCTTCGAATTTTTCAATTTCCCAATCCATAAAATCATGTGGAAAAACTACCTGAAAATATCATTTCGTAACCTAAGCAAGCGTAAGCTTTACACCGGTATCAACTTGCTTGGGCTGACGATTGCCATTGTGAGCTTTTTGGCGATTTGTCTGTATATCCAGCACGAATGGAGCTATGACAAGATGTACGCCGACTACGATCGGATCTACAA
This sequence comes from Algoriphagus jejuensis, assembly GCF_039523455.1. Lineage (NCBI taxonomy): Bacteria > Pseudomonadati > Bacteroidota > Cytophagia > Cytophagales > Cyclobacteriaceae > Algoriphagus > Algoriphagus jejuensis. Next base: position 155,970 of record NZ_BAAAFI010000049.1, read on the forward strand.
ATTCAATCAGGAATTTGTCTCTCAAGGCGAGAGTCAGCTGGTCAGCTCCACGCCATCCAGCCTGATTCCTACGTTGATTGAGGAGGTTCCTGAGGTTGAGACCGGAACCTTGGTTTTCGACATCAGTATTTTCTCCTCTGTATTGGTAGATGCCGGTGAGGGAAATCAGGAAGAGAAATCCTTTGCCTTTGCCGATGAAAACTATTTCCGGGTTTTTGACTTCGAACTACTTTCGGGCACCCCAGCGAAGGTTTTGGCGGACCTCAATCAAATCGTGCTGACCAAATCTACCGCGGAGCGCTACTTCGGAGACGCCGGGTCCGCGGCCGGCAAAGCCTTGAAAGTAGATGGAGTTGACTATACCGTGTCTGGGGTGATGGAGGATTTTCCTAGCAATAGTCATATGGAATTCGACTTTCTAGCCTCCTTCAAATCCCATCGACATGGTAGTGATCCAGAATGGTCTCCGAGTAACTATTATACTTATGTGAAGCTCAAGCCAGGGACGGATGTCACTGCCTTTGAGGCAAAAGTCGAGCAAGTCAAAGAAAAATACTTGGGAAAAGATCTTGCAGAATATGGATACAAGACATCTTTCCATCTACAGCCAGTGAGCAATATACACTTGGGAGATCAGTCTCTTGGAAGCATCAAGCCAGGAACAGATATTCGATACCTGTATATTTTCGGTATTGTGGCCCTACTGCTTATCGCCATTGGAATAATCAATTATGTGAATCTTGCCACCGCGGAAGCAACCGAGCGCAACAAGGAAGTTGGGCTACGCAAAGCCATGGGGGCGGGCAGAGGGCAGCTGTTTGGGCAGTTTGTCTCTGAATCTATGCTACTCACGGTTGGTGCGACCGTTTTGAGTGTATTGTGCCTTTACCTGATCCTGCCCAAATTCTCGGAGATTGGTGGCGTACCCTTAGATGCTAAATCTTTGGTGAGTCCGCTCGGAGTTAGCCTTATGCTCGGCATGATCGTGATCGTGGGCTTGCTGGCCGGTATGTATCCATCCTTGATATTGTCGGGGATGGAGCCGATCAACGCTTTGGCAAATAAGACAAAAATGGGTGGGGGAGCATGGGTAAGAAAGTCCCTAGTGGTGTTCCAGTTCTTTGTTTCCATCGGTTTGCTGATCGCTACTTTTGTGGTGAAAGGGCAGTTGGATCATATGCAAAACGTGAGCTTGGGATACGACCGAGAGCAGGTTGTTGCATTGACTTACCACTATAGCATGCGGAATGTGGCCGAGACGATGAAGGCCGAAATGCTTAGAAGTGGTGCGGCTAGCTCCGTCGCATTGGCTGGAGATATGCCTGTTCATATCAAAGCGGGCTATACGATTTTTCCCGGAGGAGACAATCAGCGGGAGTTTATGATTACTGGATATTCCACGGACGAAGACATCGTTCGGACATTGAATCTTAACGTTTTGGCAGGTTTGGATTTGAATGAAAATGACGCTTCTAGATCCGAGGCTTCAAAAAGCGAAGCATTGGTTCCGATCATTCTCAACGAATCAGCGATCAAAGAAATGGGTTGGACTCCTGAAGAAGCAATAGGAAAGACGGTGAATTTCGGCTTTTCATATGCTCAAATCAAAGCGGTGGTGGGGGATTTCTATTTCAACTCCATGCATGAAAAAATCGGGCCTTTGGGGATATTCAAAGATCCGGGCAATGCCAATGTGATGCTGGTGAAGATTCCCTCCGGAAATCCGAATGGGACACTGGCATCCTTGGAAGAGGTATGGAAAAAGTTTGTCCCAGAGCGGCCTTTCAATTATCGTTTTATAGATCAGGAATATGCCCAACTTTATCGCTCAGAAGAACGGGTAGGAGTAGTATTCACCTTGTTTTCCGGCATAGCAGTTTTCATCGCTTGCATGGGCTTGTTTGGATTGGTATCCTACGTAGCGCTGCGCAGAACTCGGGAGATCAGCATTCGAAAAGTACTTGGCGCTACCCAAAAAGATGTGTTAGCTGTCCTAGCTTCCGATTTTTTTAAATTATTGACAATAGCTTCTGTTTTGGCTATTGGATTTGGACTTTGGTTTAGCAATACTTGGCTTCAAGCTTTTGCCAATAAAATGGCGTTCTCGCCCTGGCCTTATGTATTGGCGATTTTGCTGGTGCTATTATTGGCCACGCTGACCATCGGGTATCGCAGTTGGAAGGTATTTATACTGAACCCTGCCAAAACATTAAAAAGTGAGTAAGTGTCCGAAACCAGATGGCCGATGTGTAATGACCGATGTCAGGTCCAAGTCGACCCGTCGACAGCAAAAATTTTCGATCCGCCACAGTGGATCAGCCATTCAATTTTATAATCATCAACCATTAAATGATACAATTAAAAGAAATCGATAAGTTCATCGAATCGCGTTTTCAGCGAGTGTTTATTCTCAAAGGAATCAATCTCACCATTGGCGAAGGTGAGTTCATCACCCTGATGGGCCCCTCAGGAGCGGGTAAATCCACCCTCCTGAACATCCTTGGCTTGCTCGATGAGGACTATGAGGGCGAGTACTTTTTCGGAGAAAGAAACATCCGAAACATGCGGGACAGAGATCGCTCTAATCTCCATAAAGGCGAATTTGGATATATTTTTCAAGCATATCACCTGATAGATGAACTGACCGTCTATGAGAACATCGAGACGCCGTTGCTATATAGAAATGTATCGTCTGGCGAACGGAAAAGTATTATTGCCGACCTGATGGATCGATTTAATATGGTGGCAAAAAAGGACCTCTTTCCGGCGCAGCTTTCCGGAGGTCAGCAGCAGCTGGTCGGAATAGCCCGGGCTATAGCTGGTCGGCCAAGAGTACTTTTGGCGGATGAGCCTACCGGGAACCTCCATTCGGCGCAAGCGAAGGAGATCATGGGAATATTCAAAGAGCTGCACGCGGAAGGGACGACGATCATCCAGGCGACTCATGCCCGTGAAAATGCCGATTTCGGCACCCGATTAATCAATTTAGTAGACGGAAGAATAGAATCAGATGAAGCGATTAGCAACTAAAGTCTGGGTAATTGGCTTAGGCTTGGGTTTATTGAGCCAAGGCCTGTGTTTGGCTCAGGATACCATCCCGATGAATTTCCAGGAGGCGGTAGAACTTGCCCTGACCAGAAACCTGGAATATCGCATTCAGGAAAACAATATGGCAATTCTCCAAAAAGAGAGGCAAGTCGCGCTGCTTTCCCACTTACCCAACGTAGGAATAAGCTCCAACTTCAGCCGCCAAAGTGGGCAACAGTTTCAGCAGATCGAAGGTGAAATCGTGGTGACCAACGTGACCAACGAGATTGTCAGTGGTAACCTGAATGTGAACATGCCACTGTTCAATTCCGGAAGGAGAATCCTGGACACCCAATCGGCCAAGCTTGCTTTGGAAGCAGGTGAAAAAGGACTGAGCCGTGCCAAACAGCAGGTGATCTTTGACGTGTCAAGGAGGTATCTTCAGGTGCTGCTGGATCAGGAATTATTTCGGATTGCGACCCAAAATTTGGAAGATCAGAAACAACAGTTGATTCAGATCGAGGGATTTGTGGACGCAGGATTGCGGACGATGTCGGATCTTTACAATCAGCAATCTGAGGTCGCAAGGCTTGAATCGGTCAAAGTGGATGCGGAGATCCAGCTCGAAAATGACCTTTGGCTGTTAACGGAATATCTCCAGCTTGCGCCCGGTGTGGTGCCTGCAATTGCGTCTGTGGAGCCGATCCGGGAAACCAGTTCTTTTGCCGGGATGGATATGATGCAGCTCTATGAGGTGGCCAAAACCAATCGCCAGGATTTGGGTCAGCAAACCTTGCTTGCAACTTCCTATAAAAAAGATATGCAGGCGATGAAGGCAATGTACTACCCAAGATTAAATGCCTTCTATAATTACAATACCTTCTTTACTTCACTGGACAATCGTTCACTCCAGGAGCAGTTTTTGAAGATTTACCCTCAAAATACGCTCGGGATTGGACTGGCGATTCCGATTTTTACAAATTTCCAAACCCGCCTGGATGTAACTCGGAGCAGAGCCGCGTATGAAAATCAATTGTTGCAAAAGGAATCAACAGAGCGAAAAGTATATCAGGAAGTGAAATTGTCCTACCAAAACTACTTGGCGGCGCTTCGGAAGGAGAAAAATACCCAAGTACAAGTCTTGGCTGCTGAAGAAGCATTTAAAGCTGTAAATGAACGATTCAGGCTTGGACTTTCCAGTTTTGTTGATGTTTCTACTGCCAATCAGACCATGGTGAGAGCGCAGGCAGATCAAGCTCAGGCGGTCTTTACGCTCTACTTCCAAGAGGTCTTGATGAACTTCGCTCTGGGAACTTTGGAGATAGTAGAGTAGAATGCAGTCTTACAATAGGTGCAAGTAACAAGCATTTAAAACTAAAAGTGATAATTGAGTGGTTCTTGGGATAATCTACCACTTTATATCTCCAGTTTTGATTCAAGACAAAAAAAGGCAGGCTTATACGGCCTGCCTTTGCGTTAAGCAATCGTGGCGGTTTATTTTTGGTTAAAGCATCGAAAAGAACATATCCAAGTCTGGAATCAGAACGATTCGGGTTCGGCGGTTGAGCGCCATGTTTTCTTTTGTGTCATTTTCGACTACTGGTAGGTAGCTGGCGCGTCCTGCTGCTATCATTTTTTCAGGTGCTACGGAGTATTTCAATTGGAGCTCCCGTACAATAGAGGTTGCTCTCTTGACCGAAAGATCCCAATTATCCTGCACAACTGCAGTAGAGATGGTGCGGGGATCAGTGTGGCCTTCTATCATGACTTGAAGGCTCGGCTCTGAATTAATCACTTCGGAGAGTCTTTTCAATAAAGGCTCTGCCTTTGGATTGATTCGATAGCTGCCGGTATTGAATAGAAGCTTATCAGATACAGTGATCATGACCACGGTCTGATCGATGTCGATCTGAACGTCATCTACTTCGCCTTCTGTGTTGGCAGTAATATTTTGTTTGAGGTTGTATTCCACTGCCAAGTTGACCGAGTCCTCTAGAGTCTGCGCTTGTGAGAGTTTATCGGGATCCACTTTGGTCAGGGTCTCATTCATCTTGGCCTTGGTGTTTTTGGACATTGGAGTGCCGTCTTGGAGGCTTATCATTCCACTGTTGAGCGTGTTGAGCTGATCATTGGAATCGTTGAGCGAATTGATCCGAGCGTTGTATTCGGCGACGCGTTTTTCGATAGCGCTCATTTTCTCTTCGAGCTCGGCTTTTTCCTGATTGGTCATCGCCAATTCAGATTGGGTTTTAAAAAGGCTGCCTTCAAGTTCGGTGTATTTCTTTTTAGATACACAGGAAACAGTTAGAGTGAGTCCGAAGACACCTGCGAGAATTAGTGATTTGTTCATGGTTACGTTTTCTTGATTTCCATATCTCATCCAAAATAATCGCCAAACCTGAAAAGGCAGGATTTTTACACTGGACAAAAAACGGGAGAAAACCCGCTCCAAGGACTCTCAGTTGGGTTTTGATTGATTCCGGCACGACGAAGTCAACCAAAAAAAATGTCCCAAAACTTCGGGACATAGAAAGGATAGTTGTGGAAGTGCTCCACGATCTGAGGATTTGAACTGACTATTCCATCAAGCGATTGATAATTTTAAATTCATTCATGACCCGATAAGCAGCCCGAGTGATGTCCGAATGGAAATTGGGTGACTCCAGATCAAAACGTGCTGCGGTGTAGCCCTGCCATATGGTGTTGCCCTTTTTCGAGTCTATCACGTAGATGACTAGCATACCATTATTCTGGGAGTAACGAACTTGGTTGTAGGTTTCGTCTTTTTCTTGTTCTCGCTCGATATCGCCTTCGTCGTTGCGATAGGTTTCACCGGTTCGGTTTAGCCAATAGTCAAATTCCGGTTGCACGTACCCTCTATACCGGATCGAATCCGAAAAGATTTTGTAGCTGACCAACATGTCTGGCTTGGAAACCTGCTCTCGAAAACCCTGAGAACCGAGACGGGCTCCGATCGTCGCATTGAGGACGCTGACAAGTGTCGAAGAGTCTTGGCTTGTTGCTTCCACGAACGCAAACGTTTTATATCTTTTGAATGACCCCGTATAGTTATAGTCATAATCGGTAACGTAGTCTTTGGATGAAAAGCAGGAAGCTGTTAATACTACCAGTAGAATCAGCAGTACTGAGGAAATTTTCATAGCAGTGATGTTTAGGTTGACCGGATATTTTCAAGAAACTAAAAGGACCTAACTCTGTGCCTACAAATATTGTTTGGTCAAGTCCTTTATTTTAAGGTGGATAGGCAACCTAATTTATCAATATCTTGGCAAAAAAATGCTGGTTCTTACGAATTAGATTGTTGGATTTTGTTTTTTTAATTCTTTTTTGAGGTAAAAGCGCATGAAGTCCAGCTCCCTGAACCATGCTTCCAGATATACGTTCCGATTCTGATTATCGGATCGATGCTTCTAAACCCAAAGTAAAAGTTTCCGTAAAAAATCGAACTGGGCGTTATTTCGTACTTCTTTTTTGAATAGAGTTGATGAATAGCGCTGGACTCCCGCTGGATTTTTTGATAAAGAATTTTCTGTTTGTTCCATAATTACGAGCTGCGGGGCCAGTTTAGCGGAAGTTCAGTAGCCAATAGCAAATTGGAACCGACTTCGATCGGAATATTGGGTCGACGCTGCGTCTTCAGGCTGATGGCCGTTGATGAAGATTTCGTCGTACACCGGTGCATAGAAGCTCCTTTTTGACTGAGCTCTTTTGTTGAGATAAACATTCCCAAAATGTACATCGCGAAATCTCGTTCGAAAGTCAGTGCCAGCGAACCAACGCTGCTCGAAGCGAAAACGAGGGAACAACCTGATTCTCCACTATTTTTGGCTTAGAATTTTCTTTATAGATGCGGTGTTCGTGAGAATTCTCGTTCACGTTTCAGTGGACTCCTGTGGTGAGCATTCCATATCCTGCCAGAAAATGTGCCCTAAGATTTGATTGCTTGTAATTTTAAACTAATACTGTAAATTGATTTGAAATTTTCGAACATGAATCAGGAAGAAAGGTTGTGTCTCAATTGTGGAAAAACCATCCATGGTCGCATCGATAAAAAGTTTTGCGACGATAGCTGCAGGAATACGTTTAACAACAGGCAGAATGCGACCAATGTCAACCTGATTCGCAACATCAACAATTCGCTAAAAAAAAACCGGAATATCCTGGAATCACTGATTCCTGAAAATGAAACTTTGGCGAAGTCCACCCGGGAGAAAATGTCCAGACAGGGCTTTAATTTCAGGTATTTCACCCACACCTACCAAAATAAGAAAGGGAATCACTATCATTATTGTTATGACTTTGGGTATCTGGAGTTGGAGGGAGATTGGTTTTTGATTGTGAAGGGGAAAGGATTGTAGTTTAAATTGACGAACTGGGGAAGATGTCCCAAATAGTAGAGAACGAAGATTTTAAGCTTTCATATTTATAAATAATTCAAAAATTTGAAGGAAAATCTCTAAGTTTGCGAAGTTTTTGAGCCGGGATTTAAAAATACAGCATGCATAAATTAATTGGGAGATTGAGTCTTGGACTCTTTTTTTGGGCCACGATGGCCTGTGTTTCAAATGAAAAAATTATCTATCTCCAAAATCTAGAGGGCAACACGCCAATTGCTGAAGGTGAGCTCATCACCTATGAGATTCCTGAATACAAACTTCAGTACAATGACATCATCGATGTCAACATCCAAACCGTGGATGACATGATCCTTAGCGGGTTTAATAACAAGGCGGCGGTTAGCAACAATCAGCAAATGCAAGTGGCTGGCCAAAACGGAGGTGATGTATACTATATGACGGGTTACACAGTAGATAAAAACGGGAATGTCAGACTACCGATCATTGGTGATGTAAACGTTCAAAATAAGTCACTGGAAGAAGCCAGACTACAAATTGAAACTCAACTTCGAGCATACGTTACCTCTGAACTTTATGTCAAAGTCAAACTCGGAGGTATCCGATATTCTGCTCTGGGAGAATTCAGAAGGCCGGGAAAATTTGTCGTTCTCCAAGACCGAATGACCATATTTGAAGCGATTGCCAATGCAGGTGATTTGAATACAGTTGCTAAGAGGGACGAAATCCTTTTGATCAGACAATACCCTGAGGGGACTAAGCTGCATCGGCTTAACCTGAATGATCGAAATCTGATCGGGTCACCCTTCTATTTTATCCAACCCAACGATCAAATCTATGTGGAGCCGATGAAAGTCCGTGAAGTAGGCGCGGGAGAAAATGCTGCTCAGTCGTTATTATTGTTCACCTCAATATTAACTACAGCCCTTTTAGTTGTTAATTTATTTGCAAACTAGTCCGATGTACCCCAATTCTTCTCAAGCAAGTTCGAATTCGCAATCGCCTTTCATGGTTCAAAATGAAGATGAAATTGATCTGAAGGTCATTCTGTTCAATTATCTTCAATATTGGCCGATCATTTTGGTTTTCATGTTTGCTGGCTTCGTTTCGGCTTTCCTGTTTAACCGCTACGCTACTTCGATTTACAAGGTAGAATCCAGTATTCTGGTGGCAGATGACAAGCCTTCATTGGGCACGGATCTTTTTGAATCGAGCGGACTTGGAATGCTCCAAGGCAAAAATAACATCGAAAACGAAATTGGAATATTGAAGTCCTATTCCCTTGCGGAACAAACCGTAAGCGAACTGAATTTGAATGTCCAGTATTTTCAGAAAGGTTTTCTTAGTACTACCCAATTATATGGGAATGTCCCCGTACTGGTCACCGTGGATTGGAAGCAGTCTCAGTTGATAGGAGGGATGTTTAAGGTCGAAGTGATCGATGAAAAATCCTTCTATCTAACGGTAGAGGAAGAGGGGTTTTCGGTATATAACCCTTCGGATAAATTTTTCAAATCGAAATTTAAAGGTATACTTGGACTGAAGTCCGTCTATTCTTTTGGAGATACAGTCTCTGGTGAAAGTTTTTCTTTTAAGATTGACCAAATCAATGTGTTGCCGGGTGATGAGATTTTTTTCAAAGTGTTGGACACGCAGACATTAGCTTTGAAGTATGGTGGAGACTTGAGCGTAGCTCCAATCAACAAACAAGCTTCGATCTTAAACTTGAGTTTGGAAACTCCGGTCAGAAGACTTGGCCAGGATTATATCAACAAGCTGATGGAAATGTATCTTCAGCGGGAGTTGGATGAAAAAAACATTGCCTCAGAAAATACCGTCCAATTTATCAACTATCAACTGAGCGGGATTACGGACTCTCTGAGATATTCTGAAAACAGACTCCAAAAATATCGGACAGAAAATAGGGTGTTTAACCTTTCTGAGCAAGGTTCGGTCATTTTCGAAAGACTTCAGGAATTGGAAAAAGAAAAGGGTCAGACAGAAGTTACATTAAATTACTACAAGACCCTCCAATCCTATCTCGCAAACAACCAAGCCAGCGACTTGGTGGCTCCTTCGGTCATCGGTATCACAGATCTTTTGCTGAATTCTCTTGTTCAGACCTTGAGTGAACTTCAGGCAGAACAGACTCGCCTTAAAGCGAACTTCACCGAGCAAACGCCAGCCGTCCGAGAAAATGCCAGTAGGGTCCAAAATGCGAAGAGAGCTCTTCAGGAAAATGTTAACCTAGCCTATCAGAACACTCAAAGTGTGCTGTCCGATCTGAACAATCGTATTAGGATGATTGAGCGTGATGTAAATTCCTTGCCGCAGACCGAGCGCAATTTATTAGGGATCCAGCGTCAGTTTGCAATTAATGAGAATATCTACGTCTACTTGCTTCAGAAGAAAGCGGAGGCTGAGATCACCAAGGCTTCCAACATGCCTAAGAACAGCATTCTGGATTTTGCGAAATCAGGTCAAACTCCGGTTGCGCCTAAGCGATCTCTGAACTTGCTGATTGGGCTGATTTTAGGGATGATTTTGCCGATTGGATTTATTACGGTGAAAGATTTCCTTAATACGAAGATCGAAGATCCAAAAGAGCTGGAGAGGCAAATGAAAGTTCCGTTGATCGGAATGATTGGCAGAAATACCTCTGACGATGCCCTTCCAGTGTTTAACAATCCACGGTCTTCGGTGACTGAATCTTTCCGATCGCTACGTGCAGACTTGGCATACTTGAGTCCGCAGAAGAATAATCTGACTTTGCTTTTTACTTCCTCTATCTCCGGAGAAGGGAAGACTTTTGTATCAATGAATATGGCGTCGGTGTTTGCGCTGATGGGGAAGAAAACCATCCTAATCGGTCTGGATCTTCGGAAGCCAAGAATTGCCCACGACTTCGGTTTAGTGAACGATAAAGGGATGAGCACTTGTCTCAGCAGCAATCAACCGTGGAAAGAAGTTGTTAAACAGTCGGGATACGAAAATTTAGATGTCATCCTTTCAGGTCCGATTCCTCCAAACCCAGCTGAATTGCTTCTTCAGGATAGATTCAGAATGATTATCAATGAAATCAAAGAGGAATACGATGTAGTAGTATTTGACTGTCCGCCAGTTGGGTTGGTTTCTGAGACCAAAGAGCTGTTTGGATTTGCAGACGTGAATTTTTACGTGTTCAGGCAAGGATATTCAATGAAAGCGAACAGCCAAATATTGAATAATCTTGTCGAAAAAGGGGGAGTTTCCAAGATGTATGGAGTATTCAACGACCTGCATATTGATAAAGGCTATGGGTATGGTTACGGCTATGGTTATGGCTATGGATACGGAAACAATTCCTACGGATATCATGAAGAGGTTCAATTGCCTTGGTGGAAACGGGCACTAAGATTAAAAAAATAGGGAGAGAGAGGGTTTATCCCTCGATAATTGGGACTAACCTCAGTTAAACAGCAAAAGGCTAATCCGAATGTGGGTTGGCCTTTTTTTGTTTTTTGCCTGATAGGCAGCAAGTGAAAAGAAACCTTCATTGAGTTTCGCTCGGGATATGGCCTAACTGGCTTTTCACCAATCAACAGGTATTTATATTGGGATTTTTTTGGCCGACAATCCGGAATGGAATGATGTGTTCGGCAATCACGGTCTTTCTCTATCGGATTATCCCCGAAATTCCACTAGTTTAAAAGCTGGAATAATTTCTTGATGAACACTGGATTACTGCGCATACTTCCCTTGCTTTTACTGCTTTTCTCCTGCAGCCCCGACCTTCCCGAGGAAGTAGCTTTAGCGTATGAGGAGCTTCCCGAAGCTGTGGATTTCAATATCCACGTCAAGCCGATTTTGTCGGACAAATGTTTCGTTTGCCATGGGCCAGATCTTGCTGCGCAAAAAGCAGGATTAAGTCTCCATACTCCCGAGATGGCGTTTGCAGCGCTGAAGGAATCACCTGGTAAAGTCGCCATCAAGCCCGGAAACCTGCAGAAAAGCGAACTTTTCCATCGGATTCTATCAGAAGACTTAGACTACCAGATGCCCTCCAGGGAATCCAATCTGACGCTAAGTGCCAAAGAAAAAGCCATCCTGATTAAATGGATCGAAGACGGGGCAGAATACAAGGAGCACTGGGCTTTTATTCCTCCTCAGCAAGTCGATTTGCCCAAAGTAAAAGACAAAGAATGGAGCAAGAACCCGATAGATTTGTTTGTGCTCAGCAAGCTGGACGCCGAGAAAATCAAACCTGCTCCGGAGGCTGACAAGGAAATTCTCCTGCGCAGGTTGAGTTTGGACTTGATTGGTTTGCCGCCAAGCTTGGACGAGATCGATGCTTTCCTCGCGGATAGAAGTCTGGATGCCTACGAAAAGCAGGTGGACAGATTGTTGAAGTCCGTTCACTACGGGGAGAAAATGGCCATGCATTGGATGGATATTGCGCGATTTGCTGATACCCATGGCTATACCGTGGATCGATATCGAGATGCGTCCCCTTACCGCGATTGGGTGATAGATTCATACAATCAAAACCTTCCCTACGATCAGTTTATCACCGAGCAACTTGCCGGAGACTTGCTTCCTAATCCTACCAAAGACCAGTTGATCGCCACAGCTTTCAACCGGATTCATCCGCAAAATATGGAAGGAGGAATCGTAGAGGAGGAATTCCGGGTGGAGTATGTGGTCGATCGGACGAGTACGATGGGGCAGGCATTTATGGCGATGACCTTAGGCTGTGCCCGCTGCCATGATCATAAGTACGACCCGATCTCCCAAAAGAACTTCTTTGAGATGAGCAGTTTTTTCAACCAAGTGGATGAAGCCGGGCAGATTTCGTGGGATAATGCCGTGCCCGCGCCAACGCTACTTTTGACGGATGCGGAAAAAGATAGGATGCTGGACTATTTGCTTTCGCAGAAAGAGAATGAGGAAGCAGCACTCGCTCAAGCGGCTCAAGAGGAAGAGCAGGCATTTCAAAATTGGATTACTTCGAACGCTTACCAAAAAGAAGCTGCACAGGAATTCCCCGCGAGCCGTGTTGCATTTTATTCTTTCGACCAAAATTCGATTCAAAATCAGCTTAATCCCGGTCAAAAAGGCATGATGGAAAGCAGCGAGGTGAAAAATCAAAGTCCTGTCTATGTGGACGGTTTTAGACGAAAAGGGATTCAGCTCAACGGGGATGCTTGGCTTAATCTGGGTGGTGTCGGGGTATTTTCCAAGAGCGAGCCTTTTTCTGTAAGTATTTGGGTGAATGTTCCCAAGACACTGACGCATGGCGCGATCTTCCATAAGGGGTCTGGAGCTGTGCTTTACAACTGGCGGGGCTATCATCTCAGTCTGAAAGAAAATCGACTCGAGCTCCTAATGGCGCATACGGCGCCGTACAATGCCATCACTAAGATCACCGAGAGCGACATCCCAAGAGATCAGTGGGTGAATCTGGTGATGTCCTACGATGGATCTTCCAAGGCAAATGGGCTGAAGGTTTTTCTCAATGGGGAAAAAATGGCTACGAAGACGACACATGACAATCTGTATAAGGACATCTTGCTGGACGGTAGAGATCCGGGCTTGCAGGTCGGGGCGGTTTGGAGAGGTAAGGGCTTGAAAGATGCGCTCGTGGATGAGGTCAGCGTTTACAACCTGGAACTTTCACCTGTCGAAATCATTCAAATTGCTAACCGTAATCAATACAAAACCACGCTTTCCAAGCTACCCGAACAGTTCACCGCAGCAGAAAGAGCGAGTCTAAAAAAGCTATACCTCAACAATCATTCTTTGCCCTATCGGGAAAAGCTGGAGGCCGTCGTCGCGCAGAGGAAGGTCTATTCAGATTCGGTGGAGGTGATCCCCGAGATGATGATCATGGAGGATAAAGCGGAAAAGCGGCCAACCTATCTGTTGACGAGGGGAGAGTACAGCGCGCATGGCGAGGAGGTTTTTCCGAATACGCCGGAAAGTATCTTGCCGATGAAGGCTGACCTTCCCAGAAATCGTCTGGGCTTAGCTCAATGGCTGACCTCCCCAGAAAACCCACTTACTGCTCGTGTTGCGGTCAATCGCTTTTGGCAGAATTACTTTGGCAGGGGCTTGGTCGCCACCTCTGGAGATTTCGGGAATCAGGGAGCGCTGCCATCGCATCCGGAATTGTTGGATTGGTTGGCGCTGGAGTTTCAGCGATCCGGCTGGGATGTGAAGGCGATTCAGCGCCTGATAGTCACTTCGGCAACCTATCGCCAAGCTTCGCAAATACGAATGGAGTTGGAAGAAAAGGAACCTGACAACACGCTTTTGGCCCGAGGTCCGGCAGTTCGTTTATCCGGGGAATTGATCCGAGATAATGCCCTCCTTGCTTCTGGATTGATGAATGGGGAGGTGGGAGGTAAAAGCGTTTTCCCGTATCAACCCGAAGGACTTTGGAATCTCAATGGCGGCAAATATACCCAAGCCACAGGCAGAAACTTGTACCGTAGGAGTATGTACACCATTTGGAAGCGATCAGTTCATCATCCTACTTTGGCGATTTTTGATGCGCCGGATCATAGCGAGTCGGTGAGCAGAAGACAAGAAACGAATACGCCGCTTCAAGCTTTGGTACTACTTAATGACCCAATCTTTGTCGAGACAGCCAAAGTCTTGGGAGAGCAGATGCTCGCATATCCAGAGATTTCTACAGCGATCAAAGCTACGTACCGAAAATTGACTGGCCGGCATCCCAACCCAAAAGAACTTGAAATTCTACTGGAGTTGAGAGCGGTTGAATACAAAAAATTTAAAGCTGATCAGGATAAATTGAAAGGTTGGCTTTCCGCAGGAGAATATCAGATCAACCCAGCGCTCGACCCCGCTCAAGTGGCTGCGAATGCCGTCACCGCAAGCGCCATTATCAATTCGGACGCAGCCCTAACCAAGAGATAAGATGTGCAATCACCAGGATGAGACACTGAGATCGACCAATAGGGATCTTCAGGAAATAGAAAAGAAGATGGATCGCAGGAGGTTTTTGACCAAAACTTCTCTGGGAATCGGTTCGCTTGCTTTGGGTTCGCTGATGGCGACAGAGAAAATTTTCGCAGGAAATCCGCCGGTTCCTCGTTTAGAATCCAGAGGTTCCCAGGGGATTTCGGATTTGCCGCATTTCATGCCGAAGGCAAAACGCATCATCTACCTGTTCCAAGCAGGTGGGCCTTCTCAGTTGGATCTTTTTGATTATAAGCCCAAGTTGACCGACATGCATGGGCAGGAACTTCCCGATTCGGTCAGAGACGGGCAGCGGCTGACGGGCATGAGCGCCGATCAAAGTTCTTTTCCGATGACATCCTCGGCTTTCAAGTTCCACCAATACGGTGAAAGCCGGGCTTGGGTCAGCGAACTGATGCCTCACACGGCTGAGATCGTGGATGAACTTTGCTTTATCAAAAGCATGCAAACCGGTCAAATCAACCATGATCCTGCGATTACTTTTTTCCAAACTGGCCATCAGCTTCCGGGTCGTCCTTCGATGGGTGCCTGGCTGAGCTATGGGCTGGGTTCGGACAATCAAAACCTTCCGTCGTTTATCGTTCTGGTTTCTAAGAATGCGGTGCAAGATCAGCCGCTTTACGCCAGGTTATGGGGAAATGGATTTTTGCCTTCCCAGCATCAAGGCATCCAATTCCGATCAGGGAAGGATCCCGTGCTCTACCTTGGGAATCCAGAAAACTACGACGGAAACGATCGTAGGGAAATGCTCGACTACCTCAAGTCCCTGAACGAAGTACAGTTCGATACCTACGGGGATGCGGAGATCAACGCCCGGATTGCGCAATATGAGATGGCTTTTCGCATGCAGACTTCCGTGCCCGAAGTGACCGACATGTCCGCCGAACCCGACTGGGTCTATGAAATGTACGGGGAAGAAAGCCGTGACCCTGGAACATACGCGGCCAATTGTCTGTTGGCCAGAAAGCTGATCGAAAAGGATGTGAAGTTTGTCCAGCTCTATCATCAGGGTTGGGATCAACATGGAAATCTACCCAATGGAATCAGAAACCAATGCCAAAAAACCGATCAGGCCACTGCTGCACTGGTCAAAGATCTGAGACAACGTGGGCTGTTGGAAGATACGCTAGTCGTTTGGGGTGGGGAATTTGGGAGGACGGTTTACAGTCAGGGGACACTTTCTCCAGAAAACTATGGCCGAGATCATCACCCGAGATGCTTCACCAAGTGGATGTGTGGAGCGGGAGTGAGGCCGGGAATGACCTATGGTGAGACGGATGACTTTGGGTACAATGTGGTAAAAGATCCGGTTCACGTCCACGATTTGCAGGCGACGATTTTGCATCTGTTCGGTATTGATCACGAAAAGCTTACCTACAAGCATTTGGGCAGGAGGTTTAGACTGACTGATGTGGAAGGGAATGTCGTCAAACGGATTTTAACTTAAGCCGAGCGCAAACACATGCAAGGTCTATTCACCTTCATTGGACGATTTCATCCCCTTTGGGTTCACTTACCCATCGGGTTTTTGATGATTGCCGTTTTTCTGAAGGTTTATATTGTTTTGGTAAAAAAAGCAGTTCTCCAGGAGGCGGTGAATTTCTGTCTTTTTTTGGGAGCTGTCAGCGCGGCGATTGCAGCATTGTTGGGCTTTCTGCTTTCCCAATCAGGTGGATATGAAGGTGAACTTCTGGATGTCCATTTGACGGCTGGTTGGATCACGGTGGCAATGTCTTGGACGGCTTGGTGGGTAAATAAGAATGAGGGAAAATTCTCCAAAAAGCTCAATTACATACTTCTGGGAGTATTGATGATCACGCTTTCCGTAGCTGGACATTTTGGCGGCAGCTTAACTCATGGCGAGGATTATTTGACGGCCTATGCCCCATTTGGAAATAATCAGAAGGCAAACCGCCAACGGCTTTTGGCGAATGCGGAGGAAGCTGAAGTTTTTACCGATGTGATCCAACCTATCCTGAAAAGCAAATGTCAAAGTTGCCATCGGGCAGGGAAAATGAAAGGGGAATTGGACATGACTTCCTTTGAGTCACTTATGGTTGGCGGTGAGAATGGCCCGGTGCTCATACCTGCTGATACGGAAAATAGCGAACTGATCCGACGGGTGAAACTACCATCAGATCATGATGATTTTATGCCTGCTGAAGGGAAAAAGCCACTAACGGAAGAAGAAATCCAATGGATAAGCTGGTGGATCGAAAAAGGAAACGCCGACCCAAAAGTGCTCCTGATGCAGGCAGATGAAGAATTGATCGCTTGGGCTGAGCCACGATTGAATATCATGGGAGCTGAAAAGTCAGCCGTTTCAAATATCGATACGGCGCAAATTCAGGGGTTGGAGAGAGTCGGGTTTAGGGTGAGAGTTCTTTCTCAAGAAAGCGCTGCCTTGGACATCGTGCTGCCTGCGGAATCAGCAGGCGGACAAGCATCCGAACTAGTGAAAGCACTTTTACCAGTGAAAGATCAAGTCTATTGGCTGACTTTGGCAGGAGTGGGGATTCAAGATTCAGACCTTACGTTGATCTCCCAATTCAAAAATTTGCAAAGATTGAGATTGGAGAACAATCCGATCACGGATCGCGGCATTTCTTCCTTGAAAAGCTTGACCAACTTGGAGGTTTTGAACTTAAACGGCACTAAAATCAGTGGAGCAGGCCTCGGGCCGATCGCGGAAATTAAGACCTTGAGGTCGCTTTATCTCTGGAATACTTCTGTCAATTCGCAGGAAGATTGGGTTAAAAAGATGAGTTCTGCTGTGAAGGTGGTTTTTGGAGAGTGAAATTGACTTGAACAATAGATATGGAAAGCAAAACCGAAATATATCAGGTGAGTGATGGCCAAACTCAAATTGACATCAAGGGTGAGCAAGACACAGTGTGGCCTTCTCAAGAGCAATTCGTCAAGCTTTCTCAGAGAGACCAATCACTTATCGTTATGCATATAGGGAAGATTTTGGGAAGGAACGTTGGATGAAAAAGCCAGTCTGCAAAAAATGAATATTCCTTCGTCAGACAAACCGGTTGCTTTCTATAATCTCGAAGGGATCATGCTGCTGGCTATCGAGTCAAATCTGTACAGGGTAGGCAACTTCGAATTTGGGCAACTCCACGCCTCAGAGACTTCTTGGTACTAGGCTAAGCCATTTGTTAACCAGCTGATTACAGCTTTTTCTTGAATACGATGTCAAGCAACCGAAGAGAATTTATTAAAAAATCCAGCCTCGCAGGACTGGGAGTGCTCAGCGGATCACTCACAGATTTGCATACTGCGTCAATCACTTTTATCCCCCAGTCAATCATGGACAGTCCACAAGAACTTAATCTAATCGGAGCTTATGGCCCTTGGGCTAAAAGCCTGAATCTTGAAAAGATACCCAGTCTTTCCTTTAGAAATCCCGAATTTTCAGATCTGGATTCCTGGAGAGATTCGGCCAGAAACAGAGTGGCAGAGCGAATGGGAGTGGTTGACTTGGGAGCGGTTCCAAAAGTTACTGTACACCAAACCGGAGTCTTTGAAGGTGTTGCTTTCGAAGAGATTAGCTACCAGCTACCCAGCGGTCAACCGACCAAAGCGGTGATCTTAAAGCCGGAGAACTCACAAGGAAAGTTGCCCGGAATCTTGGGCTTACACTGTCATGGTGGGAACAAATTCCTGGGTTTGGACAAGATCAGCCGAACCAAAACAGACATTCCTTCTTACGTCCAAACCCATCATAAGATGTATTACGAAGGACGAGCTTGGGCAAATGAGGTGGCAAAACGGGGATATGTCGTGATGGTTCACGATGCGTTTGCGTTTGGAAGTAGGAGAGTGCTGATAGAAGATACGCCAACTTCCATCCGTAAGGGAATCGCGGACTTTAGCCTCGATACCGAAGAGCAAATTGAGGTGTACAATAAATGGGCATCCGAGCACGAGCACATCATGGCCAAATCGCTGTTTAGCGCCGGCACCACTTGGCCTGCGGTATTTTTAGCCGAAGATCAGATGGCTTTGAGTATCCTGGCGGCAAGAGAAGATGTAGATCCGTCGAAATTGGGTTGTGCTGGACTATCCGGTGGAGGCCTCCGAACCGTCCTGCTCGGGGGACTGGATTCGAGGATTTCCTGTGCGGTAGCAGTGGGATTTATGACCACTTGGAAGGACCTCTTGCTATACAAATCCTACACGCACACTTGGATGAGCTATGTGCCAATTCTGCCGCAGGAGCTGGATTTCCCAGAAATCCTAGGCTTGCGGGCACCTTTGCCTACCTTGGTTCTGAATGACATCGAAGACCAATTGTTCACGCTTTCAGAGATGGAGAAAGCCGATCAGATCTTGAGGGATGTCTATGCCAAAGCCAATGCCTCAGACCGATACAAATGCTCTTTCCATCCCGGCCTGCACAAGTTTGACAAAGCCATGCAGCAAGAGGCTTTCGAGTGGTTTGAAACCTGGCTAAAGGGGTGAGTTTCTCAAACATTCAGTTGCACTAATCGGGAGTGTAAAAGTTTGCAGTCTTGATTCGTTTTTGTTTAAGGGACTGAATTTTTTCGTAAAAAGCGATGAGTCATCTTGGGTGGATTTTAATTATATTCATAGAGAGAATTTTTGAAAAACCGATTTCTGAAGGACGAATCGGGCATTTTCCAACTTCCTGGATTTTTAATTTAATTTTCAAATTAACCTACAAGCTTTATGATAAAAATGACAAATGCGTTCAAGCAAAAATCTGCATTTTTTGGGTTTTTGGTTTTGGTGCTCTTTGGATGTGAGATGGATCAAGTGCAAAACTTGGATCAAGCAAAGTTACAAGAAACGGAACTTAGAGAACTGGATTTAACGGACTTGCCTGACGGCTATGAAAGCCGATTAAATCCCCAAGTGATGCCGGGAGCTGCCAATCGGCAGCAAGTAATAGGTCAGCAAACCGACACATACTATCGGGAAATGGTACGCAGAGCTGTGGGGGCGGTTGAGCCCACCGAATGCGGAACTACAAACTTGGATTATTGGCTGGATGAGCAGTTGGCAGATTGGGACGGTAGTGTCTTCAATTTTGCCATTTTTTCTGGTATGCTTGACTTCCCAACTTACGATGCCTTGTTATTCGAAAACAGTAGTCAGGGTCAGTATTTTGGAAAAAATGGAGAGTATAGCCAGCGTATGGCCAAAACCTTCAAAGATCTGAAACGCTTTTGGAATATTCAGTCCGACAAGATGGTGTTAGCAGCTATGCATGGCAATATGCTGCAGGATCGAGATAAGTTGATTCGCATAGACCAAATTCTCTATGGAGATGATCTGGCTACTGCAGAGTTTTGGGCGGATCTTATATTGGAATATATGGCGGCGTATCCACAGTATCAAAACGGAGAGCATCCGATCTTTACATTAAATGCCTTTGCTCAAAGTAGCTTCTTCTTTCCACCTGTAGGAATCATTCCAGATAAGATCGTGATGGGAGATGGGATTTTAGAAGCCTACAAAGGACTTGGATTTGACGACGTAGCTCCCCAAGCAATTCTTGCTCATGAATTCGGCCATCAAATTCAGTTTCAGTTGGATCTTTTTGATCCTATAAGTAGTCCAGAAGGCACTCGTCGTACTGAACTGATGGCAGATGCGTATTCCGCTTACTACCTTTCACATGCCCGTGGTGCCACCATGCAATGGAAGAGGGTGAAGCTGTTTCTGGAGGTTTTTTTCAATATAGGAGATTGTGGTTTTACAAGTAACGGTCACCATGGTACGCCGTTGCAGCGAATGGCCGCGGCAGAATGGGGCTATAACGTTGCAAACAAAGCCAAGAAACAAGGCCATATTCTTAGTCCTCTTGAGTTTGCCGCAATGTTCGATACAAAGCTTCCCGAGCTTGTCGCTCCTTAATTTGCTGATACCAGTCCTTCATTAAAAAGATCACCCCTTTTTAGACGGGGTGATCTTTTGGTATTAACGCGTTGCTGACTGATGTAATTATTTATGATTCAAAACACTGATTATTCGCTCGCGCTTAAGTCAACTTAGTTTGGATTCTATGCTCCAGTATATTGGAGATTTATCTTCTATAGCAAGATACCAGGGGTTAATCTGAACAGGCGGTTGTTTTCGTCTTTTGCAAGGAAAGTAGGCTCAGAAAATAATGTGCATCCGGAATACAGTTGCATTTTTTTGAATTTTCAGAAAAGTTTTAAGCTTGTAGTGGAGCAAGGGACGTGAATTGAGATTTTGGATATCCGTTCCAATCCCTATAGGAATTTCTTTCTACGAAGCGAGGAAGCCTTCCACAGTAAGAAATCGGGGCAAGTGCGGTATCTCGCTTCAATCGGTGTTTTGGCCGCATGGCATAGATCTGGGAATAAGTGAGTCAAATATTTTACTCACTTAACCAACTATCAAAATGACAATCTTACATCATTCCCAAATCAGTGCAGGGACTGCCTGTTCATGCACTGTGAAAACCGCAAGAGACGAATCAGTCGGATCTATCAAAGAATTCATGATCAATACCCACTCGGGTAAAGTGGATTATGTTGTGCTCAAGGTGGACGAGGGATTTTTAAATCTCGGTTCAAAGCTCTTGGCACTGCCATTTGAAGCCTTTGAGTTTGATACTGCGCAAGAGGACGTAGTTATCGTCAAGGAAACTAAAGAGAGCTTGCAAAATGCTCCGGGATTTGATTCCGACAACTGGCCTTCTGGTCCTCAGGCGGAATTCCTCCACACCATGCGTTCCTATTACGCTGAGGAGTCGCGCAGCCTCCATGGCCGCTATGATCACGTGAACAGATCTTTTTACGATAACGACGATCGCTTTGATCTTGAATCCAACCGCATCGGAGAAAAACAATTCGGTGACGGATTTCTAGAAAAAGACCGTCGCGGAGATCGGCCTTCTGATCTCCGAAGAGGTGGAGATCCGCTGTTGTAATCACTACAGAATAAAGTAAAATAAGGCTAGTCCAATATCGGGCTAGCCTTTCTTTTTGTACTGATATCTCAATTGGATCTTCCCTAGTGAGCGGCAAGGGTGCTGAAGTTTTCCTTAAGTCTTGCAGACAATTCGGTCATGGGAAGTGTCGAATTTTGATCGCTGGCTATGTTTTTATTTTCCTGCGTGTCGATTGTGTGATCATATAGCTCCCGATCCAGCAGTTCTCCGGCGCGATTGCTGCTGTCATCCCAGGCGTACCATTCGGTGTAGCGGTAGCGGTCGGTTCGCACACTGTAACCCATCCGCTCTTTTTTGCGGGTCTCCGGAGGGCCAAATCGTCCAAGGAGATATTGACTGAATGCAGCGTCCTTATACTGTTGATTTGGATTTTTGAAGATCGGTTCTAGGCTTTTTCCTTGCAGATAATCCGGAATCTCGAAGCCGGCCATATCCACCAAAGTTGGGTAGATATCCAAAAATTCAGTCAGTCCAGCGGCTTTCACTCCTTTGTTAGGCAGACCAGCTCCGCTGAAAATCAGGGGTACATGGGTGTCTATTTCAAAGTTGGACATTTTACCCCAACTGTTGTGTTCGCCGAGCTTCCAACCATGGTCACCCCACAGGACGATAATCGTGTTTTTGTCCAGGCCGAGCCGCTTCAATTCCTTGATCAAGCGTCCGATCTGTGCATCGACATAAGACACGCTTGCGTAATATCCATGTTTTAGATGTCGCTGTCTCGCTTCATCTGCGGGTTTGTCTTTTGGCCAGGGGAGGTCGCCCTGATCGACATAACTCCGCATTTCTGCATCTCCATGCACCGCATATTCAGGGCTTGCTTCGGGAAGAAACTGGTTTGCGGCCAAGGGGATTTCCATCGGGTCATACAGATCCCAGTACTTTTTTGGAGCATTAAAGGGTAGGTGGGGGCGATAATAGCCAACCGAAAGGAAAAATGGCTCACTCTGCGTTGCCAACTCCTGGAGGATCTCTATCGCGGCAGTCGTCTGAGCACCATCAAAGTACACATCATCATCTCCCTCTCCAATCTCCGTCGCTTCAGCTTTTACATACCAATAACCCAACTGATCGATCCGGGATCTGCCCTGATCCTTCAATCGTTGGATGACTTGCTCCTGGATCGCTCTGTTGGATTCATTGGCGTAGAAGGCGTCTGGGTCAAAGGGAAAACCTTCCGGATGAGGCTTTCGAGTCCAGGAAATGGTGTCGGGAATGTCGTTATGAAAGGTTTTGCCGAGGCCAATCGTGGTGTAGCCCTGTGCTTTGAAAAACTGGGGTAAAGTCACGGCCTCTGGGAGATTTTTGCGGAAGCTGGCCTGCAAGTCCCAAACCTCGATCGTGTCAGGCCGCAAGCCCGTCAGCAAGCTCGCCCTTGAAGGATTGCAAAGCGCCTGTTGGGTGTACGCTCGCATAAACGTGACCCCATTCGCCGCCAGTTGATCGATGTTTGGGGTTTTGATCACGGTATTGCCGTAGGCACCTAACTCAGGTCGAAGATCATCGATGGGGATAAGAAGAATGTTTGGACGGCTGGATTGAGAGTGGCCAGTTACCTCATTGTTCTTGTTCGCACAGGACAAAAGCAAGACTAGGAAAAGGCCATTGAAAAGTAGACTTCTTAATTTCACGTGAAGATTTTTTTAAACATTATCCTTTGTCTATCGAGTACTTGGCGCATTGACGACATCTGAATATTTTGCCCTTAGCGTGATTTGAGGTAGAATAGCCTATCACAACAAAGGTAGTTAGTTGATTGACTAGAGTTGCTGAATATCCAGCGGCATTTGATCCTTTGGTGCCAGATAAATTGAATTTTCCAGCGCTCGACCCAGTCGATTCCAGCGGACGGACATCTTGTCGCCGTTTTCCAACACGATTTTATTTCCAAAACTAAAGGCATCCGCCCCAAAGTAATGGACGTGGGCTTGTAGTGGAATGCGATGGGATTCATATTTGAAGTGATGGTATTCGAGATTTGCCAGATTGTGTGACATGTTCTTTTCGCCCGAATTGATCGCCGCACTCCAGATGAGCTGCCCGTCGCGAGAGACGGAGACTTCTCCCGAGTAGCTATCAAAATCCCCATCGATGACTACCTCCGGCCCAATGGCACATTGCCTGATTTTGGAAGGTGCGAGGTAGAGGTAGTTGACCTTTTCCATGACATGATCTGAGAACTCATTGCCGGTGGTGAATCCAATTCTCCAGGGTTTACCTGTCCGGTCGATGAGGTATAGCCCGGCGACTTCCGGCTCTTCTCCTCCGTCTTCTCCATAGGAAGGCACTTCGAGCGATTGCCCATGTCCACGAAGTACGGCACCGTTTCCTTTGTAAAACCACTCCGGTTGCACGCCAATTTCCCAGGCCTTCGGTGCGCCGCCTTTGACTCCCATTTCGTACATCAAAAGGCTATCCGTAGGCTTCTCGGTTTGTTGGCTATGCATCATCTGCCTGTTGAGCGCACTATTGTGGTGTGTAAGACCGGTACCGGACACCATGCAGGAAAATGGGGAATCGGGATGATCAAATGAAGGAAGCAGACTCCATGCGCTCTTGCTTTCGTAGATTGAATTGTAGTCGAGCGACTCCTCAGCCATGCTCGAAATGATCAAATCCTTCAGCCCTTTTCCACTGTCAAGTGCCGCCAACGCCAGTTCATAGATCGATTGAAAGTTTTGCAAAAGAAAAAGGCTCGGTTCCATGACCCGTGCGACTCGACGCCCAAGCTCGGGATGGATCAACTGCACCAATCTGGTTGTGTTTTTCATCGGAGATCGAATTTGGAATTAACATAGCGAAATTATTTTGGTAGCCAACCAAGAGATACCGAAAAGTCAGCATGGACTTGAAAAGGGGCGTGGAAGGTTGGTTTGCCAGCCCATCCGCCAGCCGACAGTGGTACTTTCTGAAACGCCCTTTCCCTATTTTATCCCGCTTTTTCTATATTATGTCTGAGAAAGTCTGTGAGTCATTTGACAGCTTTTCTACCCCAACCCAAAGAACCTCAATCCTATGACTTTGTCCCGTACCCCGCTCCTTTTTGGATTTTTATTTTTTCTGCTCGCACTGAGTTGCAAACCCAAAACTACCGGTGAATTGGAGTCTTACCTTGAACCCACAACGCTCTCACTGGTCCAAAATAAAACGGAGGGAACGATTTCAGTTTTGAGAGATGGAGAATCGGAGCCCATACTTGTCCAAAATGCCAAGGAAGGTTTTCGCCCCTACATCCATCCTTTTCTTTCTCCTGACGGAAAAGGTGTCCTCACTGAATACAGTCCCGGACACCATAAGCATCAAACAGGCCTCTATTGGGGTTTGACCCGGGTAAATGGCCGAGACTATTTCCACAACCCGCAGGGAGACTATTGGAAAAAAGTCGCGCTGAATATCGTCGAAGAATCCGGCGAGCAAGTCAAGTGGCAGACGATCTATCAGCTCCTGGATTCTCTGGGCAATCCGGTTTTGGAAGAAAGCCAAAACTGGACGATGAGTGAAATGGATGGGAAATATGTGTTGGATCTGGAGTGGAAAGGCGAAGCCAAAACCGAAGTCACCATCGGCCAATATGACTACGGAAGCTTGTTTCTGAGAATGCCCTGGAAAGAGGGAATCGATGGAGAAATCGTCAATGCAGCCCGGCAAAAGAATGAGCAGGCAGAAGGGCAGCCGGCTATGTGGATCAATGTCGGCATGAGGGTAGAAGGTCGGGAAGACCGGGTCAATGTGGCGATTTTCGACCATCCTGAAAACCGGGGCTATCCAAACAAATGGCGGGTGGACGGGCAACTTGGACTCGGCCCGGCATTTACCAGAGATGGCGATTGGCTGATCGAAAGCGGGAAGACCGAGACGATCAAGCTTCGTCTTTTGGTCTATACCAGCGAATTCAATGATCTGAAATTGACGGAATCTTGGTCAAAATTTTCCGGTAAACAAGGCATGTACAACACCACCGAACTTTGGGGGATAGCTCAGGAGGAAGGCCGAAACGCCAAATTTCTCACTGCCCAGGAAGCCGTAGAGGCTATGACCGTCAAGCCAGGTTACAAGGTCAACGTCTGGGCATCCGAACCCATGATGACTCAGCCGATGGCGTTTTGCTGGGATGATCGGGGCAGACTTTGGATTGCGGAAAATAAGGACTACGAATCCAGGGGACATGGCTTTTCCAACTCGGGTGATAGCCGAATTCTGATTTTGGAAGATACCGACGGAGATGGCGCGGCTGACAAGCAAAGCGTTTTCATGGAAGGATTAGCCTTTCCGGCTGCTATTGCCGTAGGCTTCGATGGGGTATTTATCGGAGCACCTCCAAATTTGATTTTTGTCCCCGACAAAAACCAGGACGACAAAGCTGACTTGGACGACGTCGAAATCCTGCTCACCGGATGGGGAATCCGAGACCGCCACGAGACGCTCAACAGTCTGCATTGGGGGCCGGATGGTTGGCTCTACGGTTTGCAGGGTTTTGCGACACCATCCAAGATCCGCAAGCCCAAAAATGAAAGCGACGCAAAACTCTACTACCACAAGGACGAATTTCCGGAAGATCTTTTGGAAAAAGAGGGAGTTGATATCAATGGCGGTGTGTGGCGTTACCATCCTGTCAAGGATCGTTTTGAAGTCGTCGCCCACGGCTTCAGCAATCCCTGGGGTATCGACTACGACGCCAAGGGACAGCTCTTCATGAGCGCCTGCGTGATTCCCCATCTTTGGCATGTCGTTCCCGGCGGAATCTACCATCGACAGGGAGGACAGCATTTCAATCCCTATGTCTACGAAGACATCAAAACCATCGCCAACCACAGCCATCGCTCCGCCCATGGGGGCGCACGGGTTTACCAATCGGATGCATTCCCTGCCGAAGAAAAGGGTAGGATCTTCATGGCCAATATCCACGAGCATGGCGTGCTTTCCGACATCCTGATTCCCAAAGGTTCGGGGTTTGAAGGCAAACACGGAGATGAATTTATGCTGGCCAACAATGCCCAATGGGTTGGGTTCAGTATGGAAATCGGGCCTGATGGCGGTCTTTACGCGCTGGATTGGCATGATGCCGACATCTGTGGCAAAGAGGTCTTGAATGAGGAAACAGGGCGGATCTTTAGGATTATGCCCGAGAAATCGCTGGCGCAAAATTTCCCGGGCAGGTACTCCGATCTGAACAAAATGACTGATGCGCAACTCGTGGCATTCCAAACCAATCCCTCGGATTGGCATGCGCGAAGAGCACGGGGAATTCTCCAAAAAAGAGCGGTAAACAAAAAGCTTCAACCCACAACAAACGCGGCATTAAAATCGATTTTTGAGAAAGACAAAAATGCCGACTGGAGACTTCGGGCGATGTGGACGCTTCATCAGACCAGTGGATTTTCGGAGAAAGAGCTGATCAATTCCCTTTCGGACAGCGATCCCTACGTTCGTGCTTGGGCGATCCAGCTGCTTTGCGAAGATATGAAGCCATCGCAGGAGGCATTGACGAAATTTAGGACGATGGCAAAAGATGACATTTCGCCAGTCGTGAGGCTGTATTTGGCAGCAGCGGTGCAGCGGGTTCCGACTGCGGAAAAGTGGGGAATCGCCCAAAGCCTCATCCAGCACGGCGAAGAAGAAAAAGACCACAACCTGCCCAAGATGCTTTGGTACGGGATTGAACCGCTGTTTGTGTTGAACACTGACAAATTTCTGGAATTGGGCGCTGCTTCGAAACTCACTTTCGTTACCCAAAATATTGCCAGGAGAGCAGTGGACGGAAATGAACTGGAGAAACTCGTCACGCTGATCGGAAAAGGAGGCGCGAATTCGGAGTTGCTGATGGCAGGAATGCTGAGCGGAATGGAAGGTCGGACGGATCTGAAATTCCCGTCCAATTGGAAAGAAGTCTCTGAAAAAATGGGTCGATCAGGCGGAAAGAAACAAGCGCTGGCATTGGAGATTTCAGGGCTTTTTGGAGACGCTGAAGCGACGCAACGCGCTTTTGCAACGCTGAAAAACAAAACGCTTAACGTCGAACAACGAAGGAAAGCGCTTCAAACTTTGGCAGCGCAGCAGCAGAAGACCCTACCGGCTGAAATCCCGTCTTTACTACAGGAATCTGCGATGAAGATGGATGCCATCCGCTCCGTTGCAGCTTTTGACAATGAGTCTTTGGGGAAAATGCTTTTGGAGAATTACTCTAAATTTTCTCCCGACGAAAAACTCGAAGCCATGCAAACGCTCTCCTCCCGACCTCGTTATGGTAACCTGCTGACACAAGAAATCAAGTCGAAAAAGATCGCGAAATCAGAAGTGCCGGCAGGCGTCGCCCGTCAGCTTCTTCGGGTGGTGGGAAGTGGATTTATCGAGGTTTGGGGCCCGATCGAGTCCGTGCCCAGTAATCAGGGGGCCTATGACAAATACCGCGCGATGCTGAGTCCAAATGCTTTGGCAACGTCGGATCTCAAGATCGGCAAAACCGTCTTTGCAAAATCCTGCGGCAGTTGCCACAAGATGTACGGAGAAGGCGGCATCATCGGCCCGGATCTCACCGGCTCGAACCGAACTGACTCGGAATACATCCTGATGAATGTCTTGGAGCCGAGCTTCGAAATCCAAGATGCGTACAAGATGGTGGTGATCAATACGCGAGACGGAAGGACGTATTCGGGCAACATCATCTCCGAAAATGAACGCCAAGTGACGATGCGGATCGTCGGGCAGGATCAGCTGCTGATCAACAAGTCCAGCATTCTTTCCCGGGAAGTCACCGATGTCTCCATGATGCCTACGGGACTTTTTGAAAATCTAACTCAAGCCGAAATCGTAAATTTGATGGCGTATCTGAAGACGAACAAGCGGGTGGACTGATCAAAAACGGCTGGAAGACCTACTTTCGTTTCGCAGTCTGAATAGGGGATTGGTGAAGGTGAGCTTTGATTTCTGCTACATCAAAAATCCATTCTCTACAGGATAAGGCTTCGGAACGTCTTTTTCCTCCAACATCTCCAACAGATCAATTTCAATCACCCTTGATATCGAGGAAATCGGGACATCGTTGTAGGCCGACTCAAAAGGGTTTTCGGAGTAGTCCCCAATCCGATCCACCAAAAAGAAGATCCAGATGATAATCGTGGAAAAGGGTACAGTGAGCCAATAGTGTAGGCTTTCGGACTGGGCGAAAATGTCCAGTAGGCCGAATGGGATCAGTGCGCAAAAGATGTAATTGATAAATAGACCGGTGGATGCATACTGCCTTGGAAAGGGAAAGTTTTTTATCCGCTCGGACGCGCCTTGGTTGTCGATCAATCGGGCGATCAATTGCTGTAGCCACACGTGTTTGTATTCGGTGATTCCGCCGCTTTCTTCCAGTTTTTTCAATTCCAGACTTTGAGCTTTCAGGAGCTGAATCGGAATGTTGGTCAAGCCTTTGAGCTTTTGGATCGCTTCTGAACTGAGGTATTTTACCAGTTCAGCCTCCATTCCTTTGAGCCCTTCCTCACGGAAGTACGGAGTAAAAACAAGGTTTTCGATCTTGGAGTTATGCTCCCAGGTCTTGCCTTTTCGCATGGTATGCTTCAGCGCCATGACCCAGCCGATGTGCTGAAAGATGAAGTTTTTTTTCCATTCAAAAGGAACCTGATTCGAAGCCAAACTCAAAATTCCGATTGCCAGAGATCGGCTGTCGTTGACGATGGCCCCCCAGATTTTTCTGGCTTCCCAGGCACGGTCGTAGGAACTGTTGT
Organism: Algoriphagus jejuensis; assembly: GCF_039523455.1. Classification (NCBI taxonomy): domain Bacteria; kingdom Pseudomonadati; phylum Bacteroidota; class Cytophagia; order Cytophagales; family Cyclobacteriaceae; genus Algoriphagus; species Algoriphagus jejuensis. The sequence goes on from NZ_BAAAFI010000049.1 coordinate 185,033, forward strand.
TTTTGAACCCCAGGTAGAAGGCCACCGCGATACCGATGACAGAAATCGGCTGCCAAGGGAGGGAAAATGGAATATCGGTGATTTCATAGAGCACGATGATCGCTGCGGAGTAGAGAAGTGCATTGAGTAGGGGTTTTTTGGACCAGCGAACCGTGCTCCAGATATGGTAGTGCCTGTTTACGTACATTCAATTTCGATTTGCATTTAAGCTAAAAAAATCAACTGATAATTTAAAGATTTGTACAAAAGAGATTTGAAATCGGGGTAAATTCGCCCGGAATTTTGGATAAATGCCCCAGCTCTTGACTGTCAACCTATTTTGTCGCCGAGCGGCAGATGAATCAAAAAATATTTTCTATACCGGGAACCAAGGCGTTGTATAAAGCGTCAGTCATGTAGTGGTCTATTTTTCAATTCAACTAATTTTACTCAAAAATTGATGGAGGATTTGTTAGCAGCCCGTTGGCAAATGGCCGTGTCACTGGGTTTTCATATCATTTTTGCCTGCATCGGGATGGTGATGCCGTTTTTCATGGCTACATCCCATTACAAATACCTCAAAACCAAAAAGATTATTTACAGGGATTTGACCAAAGCCTGGAGCAAAGGTGTGGCGATTTTCTTTGTGACTGGCGCTGTCTCGGGCACGGTGCTTTCCTTCGAACTCGGTCTGCTCTGGCCCAAGTTTATGCTGCACGCTGGGCCAATCTTCGGGATGCCTTTTTCCCTTGAGGGCACTGCGTTCTTCATTGAAGCTATTGCGCTGGGCTTTTACCTTTATGGCTGGAATAAATTCGATCCTTGGTTTCATTGGTTCACCGGAGTGGTTGTCGGAGTCAGCGGGTTGGCGTCGGGGATCTTGGTGGTGGCAGCCAATGCCTGGATGAATAGTCCAGCAGGATTTGATTTTGTAGATGGACAATATCTGAATATCGATCCCATCGCGGCGATGTTTAATGATGCGTGGTTTTCGCAAGCTTTACACATGACTTTGGCGGCGTTTGTTGCAACTGGATTTGCTGTGGCTGGGATTCACGCCTACTTGATGCTAAAGGGGCAGCAGGTTGAATTTCATCGAAAGGCCTTCTTGATTGCTTTGGTCTTTGGCGCTGTGGCGGCGGTCTTGCAGCCGATTTCTGGAGATATTTCCGCGAAAGACATCGCCGTACGACAGCCGGCAAAGCTTGCCGCGATGGAAGGTCACTTTGAAACCAGCAAATCCGCCCCACTGATCATAGGAGGTCTTCCCGATGTGGAAAACAAGAAAGTGGATTATGCCATCGAGATTCCCGGTGCGCTGAGTTTTTTGGCCCATGGAGATTTTGAAGCGGAGGTGATCGGCTTGGATCAGTTTCCTGAGGAGGATCAGCCGCCGGTGGTGGTGACTCACATCGCGTTTCAGATTATGGTGGGCTTGGGAATGGTGCTGGTGGGCTTGAGTTTGTTGTTTTTCTTTTCCCGGTGGAAAAAGAAGGAATGGCTCAGCACACGCTGGTTTTTGTGGTTGTTTGTGTTGGGGACACCCCTCGGCTTCATCGCACTTGAAGCGGGCTGGACGGTTACCGAAGTGGGTAGGCAACCTTGGATTATCTATGGAGTCTTGCGAACCGCAGATGCCGTAAGTCCGATTCCCGGTATCGCCTATTCCCTATATTTGTTCATCGGAATCTACCTTTCCCTGGCCGTGGCGGTGACTTTTTTGCTGATCCGACAGATTAAAGCTATTCCTGAATCTCTCCAAAAAGACTCGGGTATATATGGGGATTCGACTAAAGTAGGATCTTAACTTCAAGCTGATGCTCTACGTTGTTATCATTTTTCTGGGTTTGTCAATATTGTTGTACGTCTTGCTCGGAGGCGCGGATTTTGGTGCCGGAATCGTCGAGATTACTACGCCGTCTAGGATGCAGGACCGCATCCGGACGACGACCTATCAAACCATCGGGCCGATTTGGGAAGCCAATCACATGTGGCTGATCATCACCATTGTGATATTGTTTGTCGGATTTCCGAGTGTTTATGCTTTGCTCTCCACCCATTTGCACATTCCGTTGTTGCTGATGCTTTTTGGGATTATTGGCAGAGGGACAGCCTTTGTGTTTCGGCACTATGATGCAGTGCAGGATGACATGCAGCGAGTTTACAATCTGATTTTCACCGTTTCCAGCTTTGTGACGCCCTTCTTTCTGGGGTTGATTTTCGGTGCCTTGGTAGGTGGGGAGATTGATCGTGATGCTGTGGGTTTTCTTGATGCCTTTGTTTGGCCTTGGCTGAATGGGTTCGCCGTTTCAGTCGGCATGTTTACCGTGACGATCTGCGGATTTTTGGCTGCGGTGTTTTTGGTGGGCGAGTCAGAAAACGAGCGGGAAAAAGCTTTTTTGGTGAGAAGGTCCCGCATGTTTATTCTGGCTACTGTCTTGGCGGGGGGATTGGTCTTCCTCGCCGCAGAGCTTCAGAAGGTTCCGCTAGTAGGACTGTTGATTGGAGAGTGGATCACGTTAGGGATCTTGCTCTTGGCGACGGTGGCAATGATTATGCTTTGGATTCAGCTTCCGACTGCAGGACGTTTGCCATGCAGAACTTTGGCCGGGTTCGTGGTAACTGCAATTCTAGCGGCCTTTGGCTACCACTATTTTCCCGATCTCGTGATCACGAGTGCCGGTGAAAACCTCACTCTCTTCAATGCTGCTGCCATCGGTAAACCGATCGAGACCCTTGCCTGGGCACTTTTGATCGGCAGTATCTTTATCTTGCCGTCGTTGGGATATTTGATTTACAGTTTTCAAAAAGATAAGAGCCTAAACGCTAAAACCAGGGCCTAAAATGCAAAAGCCAGTGAGACGAGAGTTTCACTGGCTTTTTATCTATAATCTTGCGTCTCTACTGGTGTTCGTCTCTTAGTAAGTCGTTTACCGTCTTCACAGGATTGAAAGTGATCAGGGGAACTTCGACAAACAGTGTGTTCCAACCCGCCATTGCTCCGTTCCAGAGTCCGGGAAGTTCCAAAGCTTTAAGATCCCGACCGCTTTTTGATTTCTCGGTAATAAAGCCCGTCTGCATATCTCTGAACTTCATCAAGTCAAACGAATTTCCTTGGTAATCTCTTGTTCCGCAAACCAGATCTACTGGATTGAAGTGTGTAGAGGCTTGGAAATGCTCCTTTGAATCCGGGTCATTCAGGTCTATTTGGGCCGTTTCAAGAATCTGAAGTGACTGTGAACCATCGGATTCCTGAATCCAAAATGGACCGCCGCCTGGTTCTCCAGTGTTTTTTACCATTCCGCAGACACGGATCGGTCGGTTGAGCTTTGTCTTGAGAAATGCAGTTTTTTCTTGGGGAGACTTTGTGTCAAAGTCACCAGGAAGTCTCCCTCCCAAATCCTCAGTAAATACTTTTTCTGCCTTCTCGGTATAAGCATCTACGTATTCGCTATCCATCCCTTTGAGCGCCTGGAAGACTTTTTCCTGTACTTCTAGAAGTAAACCCGCGATGGCCATCTTGTAGTCTTTAGTCGTTCCCTTGATCCGATCCGGCACCACATTGTCGATGTTTTTGATGAAAATGAGATCGGCCTGAATGTCGTTCAAGTTGTCTAACAGCGCACCATGCCCGGCTGGCCTGAAGAGCAGGCTGCCGTCGTCTTCGACAAATGGACTGTTGTCCATATTCACCGCGATTGTGTCCGTGGACTTTTTCTGCTGAGAGTAGCTCACTTCAAAGTTCAAACCGCTGGCTGTCTTCAGTACAGGAAGAACTTTGGCAATCTCAGCTTTGAATTTTTCTTCGTGCTCAGGAGAAACAGTGAAATGTATTTTGACAGTATTGCCTTTTCCGACCGCATATTGCATTCCCTCGACGAGATGTTCTTGGGCTGGTGTGCGATTTTCAGAATCGTAGGCGTGAAAACGGAGTAATCCTTTTGGCAAACTGCCATAACCCAGTCCCTCTTCGTCGAGCAGTGCCGCCACAATCTTTTTGGAATCTCCCTCATCCAAGCAAGCTTGGAGACTGCTACCCTGCGCTTTGAGAGCAGCGTCTAAGTCCGCATAAAAGGCGAACTTCCCGGAGTTGTTGATGAATTTTTGGGTAAATCCACTTTTTGCCAGGTCTCCGTCTCCATCCAAAAAGGAGAATAGGTCTTTGAACATCCGGGAGGCGGCACCAGATGCCGGGACGAATTTGACAACCTCGAGCTGTGCAGCCTTTTGCGGATAGGTATTGGTATAACGAGCCAATTCTTCTTCGGAAAGTACCCGGATGCCTTCCCCAGGTATGGCTGGGGCGGTGATTTTCAGAAACGGAAATCCATTTTTGAAGCTGTTGATTTGTACTGCAACGGTGTCAGGGTCCATTCCCTGATCCATAATTTTCGCTTTTAGGCCTGCGTCCATTGTTGTTCGGGTTATAAAAGTTGTTTATGAAAGATAACAGCAGATTTGGCTTTGCTCAAATTGCCAGTGCTTTTTTTTGGAAATCGTACGAAAAAGATTCGACATCATCGAATCGAGTCACGGTCATTCTTGGCGGCCTTGGATGAAATCAGACTGAATCTGAGTTGCTCGCCAGGTTTCTTTTGCGCAACGATTCCTTGGCTTTTTTCATCTAAATAGAGCACCCGGGGATATCCGCCAGTGACTTGGGCATCCTTCAGAAGGATCACTAATTTACCCCCCGAGGTAAGCTGAACCATCCCTGGAAATACCGGATTGGTGGGCAGCTCAGGAAGTTCATTTTCCAAAAGTTCTGACAGTTGCAACCCCATCCGATTGGAAAAAGTTGAAATCCGATACGGTTCTCCGATTAATTTTTCCCTGCTTTCGGTATCTAGCAAGGAAAAATCCGGCCCTGGGTACGCTAAGATAGTCTCAGTTCGATACCAATCGGAAGACCATTTGGCTTTTGCGTTATGTTGGTGAATCGGGTTGGAATCTACAAAATAAGGTATTTTGTCCTCCTTGCTCAGTTGCGACAGGCTCGTAAGCCCCTGATAGAAACTCCTGGAACCGAGAATCACGCTGGACTGAAACCCGTGCTTGATACCCAGATAGAGTCTCGCCCCGGATTTGAAGGCTCCGATTTCCAAGACGCCGTGAAGGTGTATCGGAATGATGGCGGGATTTTGGATTTGCACTCCGTTTAGCTTGACATCGACCAAAGCACCTGCCAGCGCAATACTGGTCGGAGTGTCAAAACGGATGCTAAAGCCCGGCTGTGAAATCTCCAGGACAGCGGCGTTTTCATCGTTTTGAAGCAAATGATTGATCCATAGCAGGGCTCTTTGATCCATGGCTCCGGAGATCGGGACTCCGAAATTGGCCATACCCTGACGTCCCAAGTCCTGGATTGACGTTCCCGGGCCGGTTTTCAGAACGCTGGCTTTGGCGAGTTCCCGGTTCATTGGCTTTTGGGTATTGGTTGGTTTTGCAGCAGTTGCTCCATTTCATCCAAACCAATGGGCTCGAATTTGATGCGGTCGCCAGGCTCCGCCCATACAGGAGGATTTTTCTCCGGGTCGAAGAGTTTCACAGGACACCTGCCGATGAGATGCCAGCCACCGGGACTTTCCATCGGATATATCCCAGTCTGCGCACCTCCGATGGCGACGGATCCTGCATCTACGTTTCGATCTGGCACCGGTTTACGCGGCGTATGTAGTTGCTCAGACAGTCCATTGAGGTACATGAATCCGGGAAGAAAGCCAAAAAAATGGAGCCGATAAGTCACGGACGAGTGAAGCTGGATCAACTCATTGGCGGTCAATCGATGCTGCACTGCCAGTGAGCCTAGATCCCGCCCGTACTTCGGATCATAGCAAACGGGCAATTCCCAGATTTTTGAAGAAAGTTCATGATTGTGAACTCGAAATTTGCTCAGCTTATTTTGAAAAGCAGTTTGATTTTCAGCGGTCTTCCAATAAATACTTAAAGCGGTATATCCCTGTCTTCTTTCAACTACCTGGTCTTCAAACTCTTTGTTGATAAAATTCAGCCACCCCAATTGTTTTGCAAGCAAGGAATCCGATGCAGGCTCGTTCCAGTGCAATTCGCCAAGCATAGGGCTGAGTGCGATATATTGAGGTTTTACTGCCAAAATCGTTTTCTCACTTGTGGCAAAAATTCTAAAATTCCGGGATTGTCTCCGTGAAAACAAAGCGTATCCGCCTGGATAGGAACCAGTGTCCCTGACCAGGTTGTGAGCTGACCAGAGAGCAAGATGGTTTCCAAATGAGAAATTACCTGATTTGTTTGAATTAATAGCGAGTTTTGGGTTTTTCTAGGGGCAAGTTTGAGATCGTCTTGATAGGCTCGATCGCCAAAGATTTCCAGGCGGATGGGCAGTTGGTTTGCCAAAGCGGCTTTCTCCAGTTCGGACTGGGGTGGGACGAAAAGCGGAATTCCGGGGAACTCGTTTTTTAGGAAAGTTGCAAGCAGTTCTGCCAGTGCTTGATCTTCGGCAGCGTCATTGTACAATGCTCCGTGAAATTTGATGTGATCTGCGGGAATACCTTTGAAACTAGCTATTTCCAGGTACAGTTGGATTTGTTTTTTAACGCTATTAATCAGATCATTGCGAGCGATTATTAAAGTTTTTCTTCCAAAATTTATTCTATCGGGATAGGAGGGATGAGCTCCTGCTTTTTTTTCGAACTTTCTTACCAAATCCAAGCTTGCGGCGATCGAATTCCTATCGCCTATATGTCCGCCGCATGCAATGCTGGCCAAGTCAATCCAGGGGATGATTTTGTCTTCGTGCGGTATACCTTCGCCTAGGTCACAATTGATCGTGTAGGTAGCATTCATGGCATTCCTAACGGCTATATCCTGGGCAGGATTTCTACAACTGTCCCGTTCGTCGGATCCACGACTACCCGGATATCGGCCAGTCCTGCATCGGTGCTCTCAAATACCACCAAATAATACCCGTCAACCCAAGCACCGACTTCGGCCTGCTTCCAATCATTGTTGACAGTCGCTTTTTCACTTACAGTGAGACTATTGAAAGCGATTTCCCGAAAAACGTCCAAGGGATCTCCGTCTTCGTCCTTACAGGCAAAAGAAAACGAAACGAATACTAAGAGTAGAAGCAAGGAATATATTTTTTGCATAGTTTTTTGATTTAATGACCTAACGTTGTCCGAGTGAGCATCGCTACCACAGCACTTCAAATCTGCGGTTTTTTAAATCCAAACCAAATGTATCTTTTGGGAAACGAAGGGAAGTCATGCCTGATTTCTGGATGATAATTTCAGATTTCAATGTACCTGTTTTTGAAAAACGGAACGAGAAGTAGAATAACAGGATTTCTTTAATTCATTGATCTTTAAAGATCAGTAGGTTATAAATTGTTGTAGTGTTTGATTAAGACGTTCAGCTGCTTGTAGTCCAGTTTTCCTTTGGCCAGTTTGAGATGGTGCATGATTGCCAGCGACTTTTTCATACGGGATTCGGGATTTTTTACCGTGGTCACGATGTAGACCAGGCCACGCTGTTTACCGGGAGTAAGCTTTCGGAAGTAGCCATTTCCCTCCTCGTCCTGATCGAGCAGCACTTGGAGTTCCTCCGGTACATCGTGTCCAAATTCGCTGTGGTCTCTCCCGATTTTTACCGCTATCACCTTTTCCTCCTCCAGACTTAGCTTCTTTCGCAGCTCCTGATTGACCAGAATATACCAGCATTCCTTGGCTTTCATCAAGGCCATATGATGTGGGCCGTCGCCGTCGATCCAAATCAGCACGCGCCGGTGATTCTCATCCATCATTTGAGCCGCGATGTCATCCGGCACCGGAATATGATAGCTCCAGTGATTGAAATCAAACCTGCCCAAAGTGCCGGTAAAACTGAGCTGCTTCATTTTTTCACGATTCTGTACGCCATTTCTCCCTGCCTTAGTTTGACGACTATTTTGAGAGGATACTTGGTCACTTCAAAACTTCCAAGCGAATTTCGCTTGCCGCTTATGGGGTCGAGTTCTTCTAGTTCATAGGTTCCAGCTGGGATTGTTAAAGTAAAGAAGGAGTCGTTCGTTCCCGCCTCGATGACATAGACAGCGAATCCTTTATTTCCATTTTTCAACGCAAAAGTCAGCAAACCCGGGGCGGCTTGCACGAGGGATTTGTCGGGAACCGTGTTGGCGAGATCCAACTCGTGCATGAATTCCGACAGGATCTTCAACTGACTCCTCAATGCCTTACTTCCGCCCCCCGGAGCTTCATTTTCTAGCGTTCCCCCTTCTTGTCCGGAGAAAAAGGAATAGTCCAAGTTGTTGAAAAGTCCTCCTCCGGAAAGCATAAAGGCCCAGGCTTGCCGCCGATAGACCAGATCTTCACTTCCTGCAAAGCCACTTTCGTCAAACCCGATGACCTTGTTCCAGTGGTAGTTCATCTCCGCCGACTCGGGCCAGTTGTAATGAAAATTGAGGATGGATACGTGCTCTGAAACACTCAAAATCGGTGCGTAGAAATTGTTGTAGTTCTGCGCGATCAAGTGTTTCTTGGGTAGCAATTTTTCAGCTTCGACTATGGTTTTGATCATCTCTTCCTGCCATTCCAAGGAAGCTTGATCTGCGACATCCACCTTGTTCATCCAGTCTTCTCCGCTCACATCGTATTTGTTGATCAGATTGATGACCGATCTGCTACGATCCGCCCACGGTTCATTTTGGATTTCAAAAAAGAAGTTGTCAAAGCCGTTCAGCTCGTCTACCAGTTTTCTTACATAACTTTTTTGCAGTTCTGTTAATTCCCCGTTTTGAAGCGTATGGGCCAATTGTCGGTTTAGATCGTCGGTGCCACCAACCCTGTTTTTTGGATTTTGAGGATTGATTTCCCAGTGTTCATCGCTATAGATTGAAGAGAAGGGCGTGACTTCCACGATAATGTCCAGACTTTGGGCCAAGCTCATGAAATCATTTAATCGTGCGAAATATTCGGGATTGTAGCTGTTCCAGTTGTACTTTATCCTGCCGTTTTCTTCCTGCGTATTCCAGGGTGTGAGGAGACTTCCGGCTTGCGGTGCCAGGGAATTATGCTTTATACTGAAACTGGCTGAAGGAATCTCGAAATAGCTTCCGGTAAAAATCCGGGTGTAGTTCATTCCTTCATCATGCAGGGTTTGAAGGTATTTTTTGTAGTCAAAATCAAGGTTGATCAGCGCTCCATAATGCTCCGCAGAAGTGATGAGGGCAAGTGGTTTTCCATTGTATTCAAAGTAATGGGGGTTTGCCGGAAGGAGTCGGATGGGCGTCTGACTTTTGACAGAAAATGCAAAGATCAAGCAAGTGAAAATTGCCAAAGCCTGTTTGAAGGATATTTTCATCGGAAAAAGATTTACTCTAAAGTACTTCAATTCGGGAAATTAAACCGGGATTGTGTAACAGGAGCCGAGAAGAGAGTCACAATGTAGTGAAGCAGTTTATTCTGTCGCAACAAGCGGCTCGTAATAGAAAGTCTAATGCATAGTTGGGTAAATCAGGGGAAAGTGCTTGAGACGAATCAGAATTAGGTTTTCTGACCATTTGAATACGTTTGCAAGCGCCAAACCCCTCCTTCCATTCCGCTATGGGGAATGATTCCCCAAATATGTCCCAGAAAAGACCAATGATTATTTCGATAGAACCGCTGGAATCTTGGTTGTCACTGATTCACAATGTGTTTCTGGGATTTGTTGGAAAAGGCACGGTGATTGGATAGAATACGTAGAGTCGGTTTTTTAATCGGTTTTAGGTTTAGGGTTTCGTTAAAAAGAATTGCGCTAATTCTACAACCTAAAAGCTTTTGATCCGTGGATATAAGAAGGTGAAACATCGTAATTCGCCATATTCCTCCTCAGGATCAGCATAGAAAAACCGCTTCACCATTCTTAATTTAATTGTATAACCACTAAATGCTAAAATCATGACTACCTCAAAAAAAACTATGACCTATTGGCTAGCCGGACTTGCTTCAGGTCTTGCCGCGGGATACTTTCTTTATCAAAACAGAGAGAAGATTGGCCCTCAAAAAGATAAGCTGGTAAAGCTGTTGGGAGAGTTGCAAAAGACCAGTGAAGACATTGGAAAAAAATTGAAGGCTGCCGGACTTGAGAGCTTGGAAAAAGGCTTGGAAAAAGGAAAGGTTCTTGCCAAAAATGCCGGAGAACACATCAACTAACCACTCTTAATTAAATTATCCTAGACTAAGGCCGCAAGACATTTGCGGCTTTTTTCATGCCCTTTTTTTAGGAAAAGTGCGTTCTTGGAGTTGTTTTTCCGCACTTACTTTACCCAAACGATGGCTCCTACGTCCAAACTTCCCCATATCGGGACAACTATTTTTACTGTCATGTCGCGCATGGCTACAGAGGAACGCGCAATCAACCTCTCTCAGGGATTTCCGGGGTTTGGAGCAGACCCTGTGTTGCTGGATCTGGTAGCGAAATATACCCGTGAGGGGTTCAATCAATATGCACCAATGTCTGGGATTCCCCAGCTTCGTGAGCGGCTTGCGGAGAAAACTCGACGGACGCAAGGATATTTGCCGAATTCTGAGACGGAAGTAACCATAGTTTCCGGGGCGACCGAGGCGATTTTTGCGGCGGTCACAGCGATTCTCCGAGCCGGAGAGGAGACCATCGTCCTGGAGCCGGCCTATGACAGCTACGAGCCGGCCATCACCTTAAATGGGGGTATTCCCGTGTACGTGCCGCTCAATGCAGGAAATTTCTCTGTGGATTGGGAAAAGGTAAAAGATGCCATCACACCCAAAACCCGCCTGATTCTGGTCAATTCGCCACATAACCCGAGCGGATTTGTTTGGTCGCAAGCCGATGTGGATCAACTTGCTGCCCTAATACGCCATCGGGAAATCTACGTCGTGAGCGACGAAGTATACGAGCACATTACCTTCGATGGATTGAAGCATATTTCTTTGGGTTCGCATCCCGAGTTGCGCCAAAAAACCTTTGTTTGTGGCTCGTTTGGAAAGACTTTTCATGTGACGGGCTGGAAAATTGGTTATTGCATCGCTCCGACCGAGCTGACCGCGGAGTTTCGCAAAGTCCATCAATACATCACCTTTAGTACGGTGACGCCCATTCAATACGCGCTGGCCGAATACCTGGAGGTGCCAGAGCGATACCTTTCCATTCTGGATTTTTATCAAAAGAAAAGAGACCTGTTCGTGAAGGGATTAGGGGAGACAGACTTGAGGTTCACTCCAAGTACCGGAAGTTTTTTCCAACTGGCATCCTACGGCCATCTCTCTCAAATCGGTGACCGAGAGATTGCGGAGAAAATGACGCGAAAACTCAAAATTGCCTGCATTCCAATCTCGGTTTTTTACTCCGACAAACGCGACGATAAGATCATCCGCTTTTGCTTCGCCAAAGATGATGCGGAGTTGCTAGAGGGGCTGGATCGATTAAAAAACCTGGCGGAGATTCTTTGAAGTAGTAAATGAGTGTAGTTTTCCAACTTGGGAAAAGGTGAATATCTATGCTGAAAAACGGATCATTGCGTGTTGAATCCTGTTTAAATAATCGATTTTTCGCTAAGCTGAAGTTTGTTTTTTTTGCAACAAACCTATATACCCTATAACGCAGGTAGGATATTGATGATTTGTTTGTAAGTTTGGCTTCTCAACCTAGCCACCTGTGAAGCCTTTCTTCGAAAAACTACTCCTTCGTCTGCGCACGGAACCCTTTTGGTCCATGTTTTTTGCGTTTTCAGCAATGATCTTCGTTCTGATGGTCACCCAAACTTTGACCGAATCGATCAAAAGTTGGGAACTGGACACGGAAATGTTCCTCTGGTTTTTGCTGGTTGGTTTTGTCGCGCAAAGTATCGATGGCGCTTTGGGGATGGCATATGGGGTCAGTTGCAACTCGATCCTGTTGGGGATTGGGATTCCTCCGGCATCGGCTTCTGCTTGGGTTCATTTTGCCCAGGTTTTTACAAGTTTGGCATCGGGGATTTCACATTGGAAAATGGGGAATGTAGACTGGAAGTTGGCCAAAAGACTGCTGATCCCTGGTGTACTGGGTTCGATCATAGGCGCTTTTTTGCTGTCTAATGTCGATGGGGAAATGGTCAAGCCGGTGATCGCATTGTACCTTTTTGTGATGGGGATAGTGATTCTGAGAAAGGTGAAGAAAAAACATGTCTCCAAATTCAATCGGGACAGTCGAAGTCTTCCCGTCTTGGCGACGACGGGCGGATTTGCAGATGCGGTCGGCGGCGGCGGATGGGGACCGATTGTGAACAGCACCTTGGTCAGCAAAGGCAAAATCGCCAGATATGCTATCGGAACGGGCAATTTTGTTGAGTTTTTTGTCTCGCTTGCGAGTTCGTCGACTTTCCTGTTTTTTGTGAAAGAACTCAGTCTTGCGCCGGTTTTGGGGCTGATTCTTGGCGGAATCATCGCAGCGCCGTTTGCAGCCTACATCTGTAAGTTGATCAAGCCGAAACACCTGATGGTGGGTGTCGGAGTCTTGATTATTTTGCTCAGCATCAGGACGTTTTACTTGGCAATTGTCTAGATGAAACACGTCCCGAAGCAATCGTATGGTTGTTGATTATTGAGAAAGATTATTTTAATCTTTGGTTTTAGAGAAGTGCGAGAAAATCCAGAGAAGCTATTCGTCTGAATTTATTAGCTGATATTAGGGTTGATTTTTAAACCAAAAAAATTCCAATGAAAGAGCTCATTTTTGAAGAAATCGGGATGCCCGTGGAGGTTTTGCAACTCCGAGAAAGCCCCATTCCAAGCCCAAAGCCGCACGAAGTATTAATCCGTGTGACTGCTCGAAATATCAACCCGGCAGATGTCATGTTTATCAGAGGGATGTATGGAATAGCTCCCAAATTACCTAGTAGTGCAGGATTTGAGGCTTGCGGTGTGGTTGAAAAAGGTGATGGTGCCGGAAAAGTAAAGGAGGGAACCCGTGTGATGTTCACCTCGGTAGGTACTTGGCGGGAGTACCTCACTTTGCCCGCATCATTGGTGATACCGGTGCCCGATGCAATGCCGGATGAGGTGGCTTGCCAGGCTTTTGTCAATCCAATGACCGCCTATGGCATGCTTGAACAATCAGGTTTGAAGACCGGAGAATGGCTGCTGATCACGGCGGGGGCTTCTGCTTTCGGAAAGTTTGCGATTCAGATGGCCAAAGCGAAAGGGATCCTGGTCACCGCCACGGTTCGACATGATTCTCAGAAGGATGTATTGAAAGATTTGGGAGCTGATCTGGTCATCAACACCGAAACTGAGAAACTTCAAAAGGTTGTCCCGGAGAAAACGGACGGCGGAATCCAGGTAGTTTTTGATGCGGTAGGAGGAGTGCTTGGGGCAAAAGCTTTAGCCTGTCTTCGTCCAAAAGGGAGGATGATGGTATTTGGAGCTTTGGCCTTGGACAACATGCCGATCAACAGCGGTCTACTGATCTTCAAAAACCTAAGCATTGAGGGATTTTGGCTCTCTACTTGGATGGCGGAATTGAACGATCAGGAACGGGCGATAGCCTTCCGGGAAGTGTTTGGGTTTTTAGTCTCGGAAAATTCAAAGATCGATGTCGCAAACAGCTACAAACTGGAGGACTTTCAAGCTGCATTGGAAGCTTTTGCAAAACCTGGAAGAAATGGAAAAATTCTCCTGATTAGTTAATTTCTCTGTGATTCTTTCGGTGAAAAAAGAAGGATTGGCCATCTTTGCACTTTCATCAAACCAAACCACTCCATGAATTGGGAACAGCTGGATCAGCAACTTACCGAAATCGTAAAGAAAAGAAATCAACTCAGCAAGATGGACTATAGCGACGAAAGCTATGACGATCTAGAAGAGGCATTACATGACCTTGAGGATGATTTCAACGACGAGTATGAGGAGGCCCTTGAGCCTCAGTTGGATAAGATCTACGCCAAATTGAAGTCTGATACCGACGTCTTGCTTCCCACTGCCTACTTGGCAAACGCCTACAAGGAAATGCTTCCCGATGCGAACGGAGTCGTGACCTATGAAGTCAGTGGCAATGTCGGCGTTCCGATCGAGTCGGACCAATTTGACAAGATGGATGTCAGAATTGTGATGATCCCTAATCCTGCAAGATTTGTTCTGCTAGTCAATGGAAGACAGATGAAGGACCTTTGGAAGAGTAGATAGAAAAAGTATCAAGACGTAAGGCACAAGATAAAAATCCGAAGGTGTCGTCATTGGTAAGGGGAGATCGTAGATAGGATGCTGGCAAACGCATAAATCCCCTGAAGCAATCTTTTTGCAACCAGTCAAGCGATTCGACAATACACAGAGGAGGACAATATCACTAAGGCTAGTTCAATTGAGCTAGCCTTTTTGTTGTTAGATTGGAAATGCAAGAAATTTTGTTTCCAAAGCAGCTAAAATAGCGGAGGCCAATTCAAAACGAACTGACCTCCGCAATATTCATAAAATTGATTTTTTTCAACGGACTTAAACTTCCAGCTAGTCAAGGTCGCATTCACTTCTCTTCTTTCTCCTTCACCCAAGCCTTAATCTCTGCCAGCATTCGATCCAGTTCTGTTCTGGACAGGTATTTTCCTTCGATAATCACAGATTCGATCGAAAGCGTGTTTTCTATGTTTTCCAGCGGGTTTTTGTTGAGTAAGACCAAATTTGCCTTTTTTCCAGCGGAGACTGAGCCATACTCGCCTTCCAAGTCAAAGTAAGCCGGTCCATTGATCGTAGATGCCTGCAATGCTTCGAGTGGAGTCAATCCATATTTCACCATCAAAGCCAATTCCCGGTGAATGGCAAGTCCTGGAAAGTCGTACGTATTAAGATATCCAGCGTCTGTTCCTGCCATGATTTTCATGCCTGATTTCAGCACCAAGGGCAGCAGTCTGGCCGAAGCCTCAAATTGCATCTTGCGGTTTTTTCTGCTTGCAGCGTCTTCTTGAGCATAGCGCTCAATCCTCCATTGGTAGCTTTCCTTCAGCTTTGGCCCCAAATAATTCAGGATCGTATCGCCCGAAAAGTCCAAGGAATCCAGGTAGGCGATGTTGTAGCTGATCAGTAAAGTCGGAACGATGCCGGTTCCCTGAGCGGCAAATTTTCTGAAATTTGCTTCTGCAACTGAGTCGTTTAAAGTGCTGAACTGTAATTTATTGGCATCTGCTGATGAAAGGGTGTTTGAAAGTCGTTCATCCCGAATGCGGGTTTCCTCCTGAGTGGCTGCTCGCAGCAGATATCCCTGATGCTCAATGGTCGTCAATCCGGCTTTGGAGATTTCATCCAACGTGATTCCGGGATGGACATGGCCAGAAACTGACCAACCACGGGCTTTGGCTTTTTGCGTAGCGGAAAGGAAGAGTTCTGCGGAAAGTGCGTTGTCCGTGATCTTGACAAAATCTACCTGGAGTTTTTCCAGTGAGTCCAAAGCTGCATCCAGCTCTTCTTCAGTTCCGATTTCCAGATCGCCCGGCCATACAGAATTGATACCCTCGATCTTTGGGCCGGAGGTAAAGATCCGTGGTCCAATCCGCTGACCGGAGTTTATTTCCGATTTCCATTTCAGCACTTCGATCGGAATATCTCCGGCAGCATCACGAACTGCGGTTACTCCATAGGCAAGATAGAGTGGGAGTAGCTGTTCGTTTTCATTCACGTATTCCGCTCCGCCAAAATGCACGTGATTGTCCCACAGTCCTGGCATGAGGAATCTGGATTCGGCGTCTATTTCTGTTTTGCCTGAATATTCCGAAAGCAATGTGTCGCCGCCAGTCAGAAAAATGGAATCGCCCTCAATCAAGACTACTTGATCCGGTAGAATCTGGCCTGACTGCAATTCAATGACTGATGCGTTTTTGATCAAAAGATCAACTTCAGTTTTTATAGTGCAGGAGAATGCAAGACTTACGATTCCTGAAAAAAGGGCTAGTCTTTTCATCAGAATAGACTCGTTTGGACCGTCGCAGGACGGCTCGCCTGAATCGTCCCCCGCAGCATATCCTGCATCAGTTTGGAGAAGCCGGGTTGCCAGGCATCAGGGCTGACTTTGGTTTCTTTCCCTTCAAACCCTACCGGACCGCTCATCTTTTCAAATCCGATGATCATCGCCCAGACGGTGTAGAAGGTGATTTCGGGCTGCAGTTCCGGTCTGATACTGCCGTCCTTGATACCTTGTGAAACCATCTGAACTCCCAGTTTGATCGGTTCGTGGTGAATCTCCAAGAGCTTGTGAAAATGCACGGAATCTAAAATCAGTGGATCGATTTCCTTTCTTGACTCTGGATGGTTGTATTTCTTCAAGACATCCAAAAAGTTCAAAACAGCCTGATAATAAACGGGTTGTTCCTTGGCAAAATTGACAAGCTTGGTCATCAGATCGACAAGCATCTCAATGCCATTTTTTCCTTTGGAGCGGAGCACTTCTCTAAATTCTTCCCTAAACTGATCAAAGGCCTTTTTGGTCAGCGCCATGAACAAGTCTTCTTTGTTTTTGTAATAAAAGTAAGTTAGTCCTTTGCTGATTCCGGCTTTTTTGGACACGTCCTCCATCCGGGTTGCCTGAAATCCCTTGGCTGTGAAAAGCGCCACAGCAGAATCCAAGATGAGTTTTTCTTTGTTTTTTTCTCCAGCCATGCCGATTATTTCAAGGTTTCAAAATCTGGCACAAAGGTATTAAATCAGGGTCAAAAAAAACGTAAAAAAGTTGTCGGGTAGAAAATAAAAAAGGCCTCAAATTTGATTTTGAGGCCTTTTCGGCTGATGTTCAATAGTTTATTTTACTTCCAAAATAAAGTAATTTTTCTTCCCTTTTTGGATCAGTAAGTACTTTCCTTGAAGCAGCCTGAAGTTAACGCCTGCGTTCGGATCAGTGAGTTTTTCCTTATTGATGCTGACACCGCCGCCTTGGATCATCTTTCGAGCTTCGCCCTTTGATGCGAAGATCAGGGCATGGGTTTTTTCTCCGAACAGATCCAGGATATTTTCAAGTCCCGCATATTCTTCTTTGCTGAGCTGAACCTGCGGCACGCCTTCGAAAACGGCCAAGAAAGTCCGTTCGTCCAGTGAAGCCAAGTCCTCGGTGGAAGATTTTCCGAAGAGGATCTCAGAAGCTTTTACCGCCATCTCAAAATCGGCTTCGCTGTGAACCATCGTGGTTACTTGCTTGGCGATTTCCTTTTGCAAAGTTCTCAAGTGTGGAGCTTCGGCATGCTCAGCCTCGAGACTTTCGATAGTTGCCTGATCCAACACGGTGAAGATCCGGATGTATTTGCTCGCGTCCTCATCCGAAACATTCAGCCAAAACTGGTAGAATGCGTAAGGAGAGGTCTTCTCCGGATCGAGCCATACAGAGCCACCTTCGGTCTTGCCAAACTTGGTGCCGTCGGCCTTTGTGATCAGAGGAACGGTCAGTGCAAATGCACTTCCGCCGCCCATCTTTCGGATCATCTCCGTGCCCGTGACGATATTTCCCCACTGATCCGATCCTCCAAGTTGGATTGAGCAGTTTCTGTTTTTCCAAAGGTGATAAAAGTCGTACCCCTGAATCAGCTGGTAGCTGAACTCGGTGAACGAAAGTCCTTTTCCATCTTCCAATCGGGTTTTTACGCTGTCCTTGGACATCATATAATTCACCGTGATGTGTTTGCCGACGTCGCGGATAAACTCCAAAAACGAGAACTGTGAAATCCAGTCGAAGTTGTTGACCAGTTCGGCTGTATTGGAAGTGCCTTCGGAGAAGTCCAGGAACTTGGATAGCTGACCTTGAATACAAGCGACATTGTGATCCAGTGTGGCTTTGTCAAGCAGGTTTCTTTCCGAAGATTTGAAAGAGGGGTCGCCGATCATTCCAGTCGCGCCGCCAACCAAAGCAAAAGGTTTATGTCCTGCCCGCTGAAAGTGCAGGAGCGTCATCACACCCACCAAATGTCCGATATGAAGCGAGTCTGCCGTCGGATCAAAACCGAGATATGCAGACGCCATCCCTTTGGCCAAATGCTCTTCGAGTTCCGGGGTCATGTCCTGGAGCATTCCTCTCCACTGCAGCTCTTGTATAAATGAATTCATTGAAAGGGTCATTTTATCAGGTCGCAAATATAGGCCTTCGCGGTGGAGTATCGAAACCCAGTCCGGCCTTTCGACAAGAATCCCTTCCCGCTATCCTAATCTGAGGGGCGAGCTTGTAGATTTTTGCTTATTTTCAGTCCATCCTTTGATACCCTATGAAAAAACACTTAACAGCACTCGCGCTTGGATTTTGTTTGCTTTTTGGCACTCAGACTTTCGCGCAAACTTCTCCCAATTGGCTACGCTATCCGGCCATTTCCCCCGACGGAAATCAAATCGCCTTTACTTATAAAGGAGACCTCTATCTAATCCCTACGACTGGGGGGAAAGCAACCCAATTGACCTTTCATGAGGCGCATGACTTCAAACCAGTCTGGAGCGCGGACGGCAAGCAGATTGCATTTGCATCGGATCGCTACGGAAACTTTGATGTATTTATAATGAGTTCCGCGGGAGGGGAAGCTACCAGACTCACCTTTCATTCGGCAGATGAACAACCCTTTGACTTCAGTTCAGATGATCAAAAGGTGATCTTTGGCGCAGCCAGAATGGACACGAAAGAGCATCGTCAATATCCCACAGGTTCTCAGCCCGAACTTTATCAGGTGGCGAAATCAGGAGGCCGGATCGATCAGGTATGGACGATTCCGGCTGAATACGTCCAAACTAGCAAGGATGGGTCTAAGATGATTTATCATGATAAAAAGGGCGGTGAAAACGAGTGGAGAAAGCATCATCAGTCGGGCATCGCACGGGACATTTGGATGTATGATGCTGCAAAAAACGAGCATACGATGCTTACCAAATTCTATGGAGAAGATCGGAATCCTGTTTTTTCGCCTGACGAGTCGGAAATCTTCTACCTGAGTGAGGCCAACGGAAGCTTTAATGTGTACAGCATGCCCTTGGCAAATCCGGGGCAACCTCAGGCGCTGACAAGTTTTTCGGGATTCCCGGTTCGCTTTCTTTCCATTGCCGACAATGGCCAGATGAGTTTCAGCTTTGACGGGGAGCTGTATACCTTGAAAAAAGGCGAGCAACCGAAGAAGTTGGAAGTCGCTATTGCTACCCAATCGATCTCCAATTCAGATAATTACATCTCGATAAAGGATGGTGTACGGGAGATGTCTATTTCTCCTGACGGAAAGGAAATCGCATTTATCGTACGAGGCGAAGTTTTTGTGACTTCGGTGGATGGGTCCATGACCAAGCGGATCACGAACACGCCGGAGCAAGAGCGGTTTGTCGAGTTTGCCCCCGACGGCAAGTCGGTGGTCTATTCTTCAGAGCGAGACGGCAAATGGCAGATCTATAAATCATCTCGGGTTCGTACCGAGGAGCCCTTTTTCTTTGCTTCGACTTTGCTCAAAGAAGAAGCACTCGTCAGCGTAGAGAAGGATGCTTACCTGCCAAAATTTTCCCCTGACGGAAAGAAACTCGCTTACATCGAAGACCGACGAAATCTGAAGGTATTCGATGTGGAAGCCAAAACTTCGGTGACCCTGATGGGATCGGATCTGCTTTTTCACATGAGTGACGGAGATCAGTATTTTACTTGGTCTCCGGATAGCAAGTGGCTTTTGGCTAGCTATCGACCTACTATGAGCAATTCTGAGGTCGTCCTTTTGGATGCCTCTGGAAAAGAAAAGATGCGTAAGCTGACTCAAAGCGGCTATTCCGATGACAATGCCAAATGGGTGAATGAGGGCAAGCAGATGCTTTGGTTTTCCAACCGAGACGGCTTGAGAAGCTATGCCACGAGCGGACGGGCGGAAGAGGATGTTTACACGATGTTTTTTGACCCGGCGGCTTGGGACAAATTCCGATTGAGCAAGGATGAATTTGAGCTTTTGAAAGAAATCGAAAAGGCCAAAAAACCTGCAGACTCAGACGATAAACCAAACGCTGAAAAATCCGAGAAAAAAGAAGTTAAGCCAATTGAGTTTGACTGGGATGGATTTGAAGAAAGAAAGGCGCGGTTGACGATCCATTCGTCCAACATGGGGGATGCGCTGCTTTCGAAGGATGGAGAAAAGCTTTTTTACCTGGCTCGCTTCGAAAAAGGCATGAACCTCTGGAGCACCAATCTTCGGACAAAAGATACCAAGCAAGAGATTGGCTTGGATGCCAACTCAGGTCGCTTGCTTTGGGACAAAGAGCAGAAAAACCTGTTCCTGCTTTCCGATGGAAATATTTCCAAGATCAATCCTGAGACGATGAAAAAGGAGATGATCAAGATTGGGGGCGAGATGACGTTTGACAGAAATGCCGAAACTGCCCATCTCTTCGAACACGTTTGGCTAAGAACCAAAGGGATTTTCTATACGCCGGACATGCACGGAATTGACTGGAATGCCATCAAACCCGAGTATCAAAAGTACCTGCCCCACATCGGCAACAGCTACGAGTTTGCGGAAATGATCTCTGAGATGATCGGAGAATTGAACGTATCCCATGCAGGCGCCCGCTATAGTCGCAGCATTCCGATGGCGGATGCCACAGGTTCCTTGGGGATTTTCTGGGATTACAACTTCACTGGAGATGGGATCAAAGTGACTGAAGTGATCAAGGGCGGGCCATTGGATAAAAGCGACATTGACGTGGCTCCCGGAATGATCATTGAGCGCATTGACGGGGAATTGGTGGCTGCGAACTTGGATTTTGCGAAGTTGCTTAACCGAAAAGCGGACAAGTTTACCCTGATCGAAGTCCTCGATCCCAGCAATCAGCAGCGAAAGCAATACACGGTCAAACCGATCTCAATAGTTAATGAAAACCAACTTCTCTATAAGAGGTGGGTGAAAAAGAACCAAGAAGAAGTGGAGAAACTGAGCGGTGGAAAGCTTGGGTATGTCCACATTCCGGGCATGAGCGACGGGCCCTATCGCAATGTCTATGAGGATATGATGGGGAAATTCTATGAAAAAGACGCTGTCATCGTCGATACTCGATTCAACGGCGGGGGAGATTTGGTGGCAGATCTGGCGATGTTTTTTACAGGGGAAATCTTCTTGACCTACGCCACTGCGGCCAAGGTAGTGGGAGTAGAGCCTACCGCGAGATGGACCAAGCCAACGCTGGCGATGTTCAACGAAGCCAATTACTCAGATGGACATTGCTTTGCCTGTGGCTACACGGATCTGGAGATTGGAAAAACGGTGGGAATGCCTACGCCGGGCACCTGCTCATTTGCCGGATGGGAAGGATTGCCAGACGGTAGTCGCTGGGGAGCGGTCCCGATCTCTGCCAAAAATATGGCGGGAGAGTGGCTGGAAAACAACGAAACCAAGCCTCAGTTTGAAGTGAAAAACATGCCGGGGAAAATCGACCAAGGCATAGATCAACAACTCGAAAAGGCGGTCGAGGAACTGCTGAAGGATGTGAAATAAGGTTGAAATGAAAAAACCCGATCGTTTTCAGATCGGGTTTTTTAATACACAGCTAGTCGTCAGTTCTTACTGATACTCTTTGGTGTTTAGCGCCTCATCGTTTTTGAAAAACTGAGACAACTTGGCAAAAGAACTGTCGAAGTATCCCTCAAGCATTCTCTTAATGATGAACGTCCTGTATTCGTCCTTGGAGACAATCGGGAAATACTCGTGGCTTTTTCCGTAGGATTTGTGACTGACAAATCCCTTCCGTTCAAGGATTCTTACAATCGTTGAAACAGTGTTGTACGCAGGCTTGGGCTCCGTCATAGGAGATAAGATATCTTTCACGAATCCTCGTTCGATATCCCAGAGGATCTGCATGATCTCCTCTTCCGCTCTTGTTAATGGTTTCATAAGGTGTTAAGTTTTAAATCAATAGAAAATTATTCGTTTAGTTCCTTAAATCCAAAGGAATTAAGAAAATATTTATACTATTTAGTTGATTGTAAATACTAAAATCCTGATTTTAAACTATATAAACTGATAATCTTCTACTCAATCAGTAATAGATTTTTTTTAGAATAATAGCCGTACGTTTTGAAAAGCTCGCAAAAAATGGAAAATGAGGCTTAGAAAACCTCGCTTAAGACTTTAAACATAACCCTGTAATTATGGGTTTTGGCCTGATAGGCTGACCTAGGCTAAAGAAAAAAAAGACCGCTTTTGACGATCTTTTTGGTTTTCAGAGGAAGATTTTTATGTTGTTCTCAACCGGATAATTCTGGTAGCGTGCAGCAGCTTGACAATCGGATAGGTCGGGTCAAACTCGTACCACTTCACAGCAAAATTTGGTCTGTTTGGAAGTTTGTGGTGATTGTTCTGGAACAATTCTCCTAACATCAAAACGTCCAGCAGAAGTGAATTTTTAGATTGATCATTGTTGTCAAAATTGGCGTAACCGTACTTGTGGCCACTCCAGTTGACAATCGCGCCGTGAACAGGCCCCATCAAGAAATGAATGGGAAGTAGAAAGTACATCCACCAATGTGTACCGGACAGCTCAAAAACAGAAATAGAAAGAACATAGATCGCTACGTACACCAGGATCCAACCAACCCTGATCGCCATATTGTCGGCAAACTTGTCAAACTTATTCCATGCGGGGATATCCTTTGAAAAACGCTCCTCCGGCTTGAGTTTAAAGCTGAAGTAGTCGTTGTAGATGTTTTTGGTCTTCCACATCATTGTAAAGAGGTTTTCCGTATGATGCGGGCTGTGCGGATCCTTTGGCGTGTCGGAGTAGGCGTGATGCATTCGATGCAAGATGGCATAAGCTCTCGGCGAGAGATACGAGCTGCCTTGCCACATCCAGGTGAAGAAGTAAAAGAACTTTTCCCAATACTTGCTCATCACAAACATTTGATGGGCGGCATATCTGTGGAGAAAGAAACTCTGGCAAAACAGGGAGAAATACCAGTGAAGCAGAAAGAAGATAATTATTATCACTTAGGTTATTTTTTCGGTAAGCGTGCAAATATAAGGCTAGATTGGCTTTGATCCTTGCCGCTGTAAATAATGCCACTGAAATAAGCGGTGATTTATATCAGCTTTAGCCATTCTACGATCCTGTTCTTATCTTCAACCGATATGAGAGAGAAAAGCAACGGGACTTCAGTCCTTACCAAAATAATATTAGGAGGGATCTCGGTCCTGATTGCAGACTACCTGATGAAAGGAGTGACAATTGATACCTGGACGACTGGTTTTATCCTAGCAGCGGTGATTATATTGATCAATTTCACTCTGAAGCCCATTATGGTGATCCTGACATTTCCGATCACTATACTTACTATGGGACTTTTTTTACTCGCCATCAATGCCGGTGTCATCTTGATTGCGGCCTATTTTATTCCGGGCTTTGCAGTAGAGAGCTTCTGGTGGGCCTTGGGTTTTTCTCTGGTGCTGAGTTTGATTAATGGAGTTTTTGGGATTAGTCTCAGTTCAAAGGACTAAAGTCTGATCGTTAACCCGCTTGTAGGATTTCAAATCGCCATTTTTGTGTTTGCAAAAGATCAATGGTCCTTCCGTTTTCTTGACTTCAACCAGCAGGAGTGATTTTTCACTATCTCCATCCGGCGCAGTCATTTTTTCATCGAATACCTTGATTTCATCAATCGTCAGTGACACCTTCGGAAAGCAAAACTCGTCGTTAGCGGCTTCGATCATGTAGCGCTCCTCTTCCGGGTCAATCCCGACGATCCTTTTGCTGTCAGATACCCCTATCAAAATAAATCCACCGTCTGTATTAGCCAATCCAACCAATGTTTTTGAGATTTTCTCCCGGGACGTTATTTTTTGCTTGAAGTCCAATTTTTCACCTTCTTTTTGCTTAATTAGGCTTTTGACAAATTCCTCGTCAAATTTTGCTGAATTCATTTTATTCCTTTACTTTCTTATCTAAATGTAAACTGTGATTTGGGATTGTTCGTTACCTTCCGGGTCCAGCTTCTTAACCACCTAAGTAATTCAGTATGACTTTTTCTAATCCCGGATTTGATCCGCAAAACGTTGATAACTTAAAGGCCGAACTTGAGCAATCAGGTAAGAACTTCAAAATTATACCTGACGATGAAAACTCGGAGGAATTCGTGAATTTTTACTTCGTCGGCATGTTTGAGGGCAAAGAGGCGATCTACGACGCGGCCCTCTACACCCTTCGACTTCACCATGCAAGTGAAGTATACGAGCTGGCAGAACATGAAGCCGCCAAGAAATTCCCGAATTTTAAAGGAATCTCCTACGAAGAAGATGAAAATGGCAATATGAAGCCATTGACCAGCGAAGAAGAAGAGGTCGGCTGGTTCATCACCGAGATCATTATGGAGCTCGAGGAGGAGGAGACCGTCAAAGTCCAGGAATTTATAGACATAGACACCAACCATGATTTCGGAGTAGGGCTAGATGCCGCTCTCAACGTCGATGAGATAACAGAGGATGTGATTTCCAGTTTTGTTCAGGAGTTCAACGACGATACTATTGAATTGGACGACACGCTTTATGCCTTTCAGACAGAAGAGGACGAGATTTGACATGACACTTGCGTTGCCCAAGATTGATAGAGCGCAACGCGACTTACTAGTACACTAAATCCGCACTGGTAGCTAATCAGTGCTTTTTTATGCTCAAAGTTGCCTGGTCCGAATGTTACGCCCATCTTTTGCCAACAGGCCATCGTTTCCCGATGGAAAAATACGACCTGCTTCCCGAACAACTTGTTTACGAGGGGACGTTATCCAGGGAGAATTTTTTTGCTCCTGAGTTGATTGAAGAAAAATGGTTTCTCAATACTCACGACCCAAACTATTTCAGGAGACTATCGGCTCTGGATTTGACCCCTCAGGAAGTTCGGGCGATCGGATTTCCACTTACGGCATCATTGGTTCATAGGGAAATGGTCATCGCAAGCGGTTCCGTGCAGGCCGCCGAATTTGCGCTTAGCTATGGCATCGGTATGAACATCGCAGGAGGAACTCACCATGCGTTTTCCAATCGGGGAGAGGGATTTTGCCTGCTAAATGACATCGCGATTACGGCAAATTTTCTGCTGGAAAATCGGTTGGCAAGTCGAGTTTTGGTTGTGGACCTTGATGTCCATCAGGGAAACGGGACCGCGGAGATTTTTAAGGAGCGGCGAGATGTGTTTACGTTCAGCATGCACGGGGAGAAGAATTTTCCGCACCGGAAAGAAAAATCACACCTCGACATCGGACTGCCGGACGGTACCGGTGATCTCGAATACCTCACGAGACTACAGCAGACGTTGCCTCGGATTTTAGAGATGTTTGACCCCGATTTTCTGATTTATCAAAGTGGAACCGATGTCTTGGCTTCAGATCAGTTGGGACGTCTCAACTTAAGTCAAAGCGGTATAAAAGAACGGGACGAAACCGTGGTTTCATTGGCCAAAAACAACCAAATCCCACTGATGTGTTGCATGGGTGGGGGCTACTCCAAACAGATCAAAGATATTGTGGAGGGACACGCTCAGATTTTCAGGTTGGCACAATCCCTTTATTTTTAGAGGATTAACCGAATTTAACAGACAGATTTTGCTTCAATTCTTGCAGAATCAATACTTTCTATATATTTGCGGCCTGTCAACCATAACGTATTTAAAGTGAAAAAGGGATTAAAAATCTTAGGAGTACTCGCACTTTCCTCGGTGCTTTTCTATTCATGTGACCAAAAAACTGCTACTACTGCCGAAACAGTATCTTCAGGTGAAGGTATGCCTGCAGGTGAGATGAAAGTGGCGTTTGTATATACAGACTCGGTGATCAACAAGTACGATTACTTCAAGAAGATGTCTGAGGAAATCACTTCCAAAGGCAAAAGATTCGACTCGGATCTTCAGTCCAGAGCAAGAGGATTTGAGCAGGAAGTATCTACCTTCCAACAGACCGGTGGCAACATGACTCCCAACCAGGCCAGAGCTAAGCAAGACGAGCTGGTGCAAAAGGAGCAAAACCTGATGACTTATAGAAACAACCTGATGCAGGAATTGTCTGCAGACGAGGCGAAATTGATGAATGACGTGTACGAGCAAGTTCAGACCTATATTAAGGACTATGCAAAGGAAAACGACCTGGATATCATCCTTAGCTACACCCGTGGCGGCGCGATGTGGTATGCAACAGACGCCATCGACGTGACTGCGTCTGTGGTCGACGGATTGAACAAAAAATACGCAGCAAATCCATCCGGCGTTACTCCAACTGCAGCAGATTCTACGGCAAAAAAATAACGATACCTTTAACTTGAATTGAAAAGCCCGGACTTTGTTCGGGTTTTTTTGTGGGTAAAAATTGGGTATTTTTGCGCCACTATCGAAAACCCGAACGAAATGAAATCGAGCATAGAGAGAACCCTCATTCACTGGGAGGATTATCCGAAATGCGAGATTCCATGTGGCCATTAAAAAACAAAATATAAACGCATGAAAATCACGGAATTTTTAAAACACAACTACCGCCACTTCAATGCCGCAGCTTTGATCGATGCAGCCGAGGGGTACAAGACCCACTTGGACGGTGGAGGAAAAATGTTGGTTTCACTGGCCGGAGCAATGTCCACTGCCGAATTGGGGATATCTCTCGCTGAAATGATCCGTCAGGACAAAGTTCAAATTATCTCTTGCACCGGCGCCAACCTGGAAGAAGACGTTTTTAACCTTGTGGCACATGACTACTACGAACGGGTTCCCAACTACCGAGAGCTGACACCTGCGCAGGAGCAGGAGCTACTGGAGCGCCACATGAACCGGGTGACCGATACCTGCATCCCAGAGATGGAAGCCATGCGTCGCATTGAAAATGTCATCCTCGAAGAGTGGGTGAAAGCAGATCAGGCCAATGAAGCTTACTTTCCTCATGAATTTTTCTATAAAATTCTGCTTTCTGGTAAGCTGGATGCCTCGTTCCAGATAGATCCTAAAAATAGCTGGCTCCTGGAAGCCGCCAAGAAAAACCTTCCGATCATCGTGCCAGGATGGGAAGATTCTACGCTTGGGAATATGTTTGCCGGTCATGTGATCTCTGGAGATGTAAAGAAAGTTCACACCGTTCGTACTGGTATCGAGTACATGATGTTCCTTGCCGATTGGTATACTGAAAATGCTACGGATGAAAGTACTGTCGGATTTTTCCAGATTGGCGGGGGAATTGCAGGAGACTTTCCAATCTGTGTGGTACCGATGTTGCACCAGGATTTGCAGCGGACGAATGTGCCTCTCTGGGGCTATTTCTGCCAAATCTCGGATTCGACCACTTCTTATGGTTCCTACTCCGGAGCTGTCCCTAACGAAAAAATTACTTGGGGCAAGCTAGGCCAGGAAACACCAAAATACATTGTCGAATCTGATGCAACTATTGTGGCGCCGCTAATATTCGCCATCGTGTTGGATCAATAACTATGACTATCTCAATCTCTCGTATTTTCAAAGCAAGTAGCGTTACGCTTCTTGCTTTTTGTTTTCTTTTCAGTGCCAAAGCGCAAGAGCTTAGATCGCTCTCCGGAGCAAACAGCCCTAACGACGACACCAATCCCGTTTGGATAGGCAACAATACCCTGCTTTTTACCCGTGCTTTCCATCCCTTAAATCTCGGTGGAGCGACTGACCCCGGAGATATCTGGGAAACTCGCAAAGATGAAGCAGGCGAATGGGGTGAGGCCACCCATCGCGCTGATCTGAGCACAGAAGGCTACGATTTGGTCTTGGGACTGGAGGACGTGTTGACGCTTTTAGTTTTGAGAAACCAAGGAAGTGAAACCTCGCTTCATCAGTTTTCCAAGTTTGGACAGGAGTGGAATTACCTGCGAAAAGTGAATTTCCCCGATTTGAATTCTTTCCAAGGCTTAGTCTCCGGACGGGTGGCTGAGGGCGGAAAATCGATTTTCCTGGCTGGTAAAAGAACGGGAGGACTTGGCAACGAAGATATCTACCTCAGCCAAAAAATCGGAGCGATTGACTGGTCTGAGCTGAAAAATCTCGGTGCAACCATCAACGGCTTTGGTCAGGAGATGGGGCCTTACTTTGACCCTAACAGCAATCAGCTTTACTTTTCTTCGAATTCCTACCCTGGCGCAAACGGAAAGGATATTCTGATCGCCAAAAAACTCGGAGATTCTTGGGACAGCTGGAGCAAACCCGAGAAATGGGATCAGATCAGCTCCAATGGCTCAGAAGCTTCCATCACCTTTGTCAGTGAGGACGAGATCGTCTGGACGAGTACTCAAAACAGTGATGGGTTTGCCGATTTGATGACTTTTTCCACGCCAGTTCCGCTGGTAGTGCCTACGGAGTTTGTAGCTCCTGCGGTTGCCGAAAAGCCGGCATCAACAGCTCGATCTTCTAGAGTTTCGGCAGGCAATATACAGGTTTTGGAGATTCCGGTTTCGGACTCGACAACAATCTACTTCGATCCGAAAATCACTCCGGTTCCAATGGACTCAAATTCCGGTGCCGAAATTGTAGAGCTTCAAAAAGAGGTTGAGCTCCCCGTTAGTTTTGTTGCCATCGATGGCAAAAACAAAGTGGAGTTACCTTACAGTCTCACCTGGCAAGCTGGAATAGAAAATATTGACTATCAAGAGCCTTATCTGATTTCTGATTTGAAAGAAAAAGGAATTACAACGGTCAAAGTTTCGTCTCCGGGATATTTCCCGAAGCAGGTGTCTGTCGAAAGTTTTGATGCCAAATCCAAGACCGTGGTGCTTCTCACCAAAGCGGAAGCCGGAAGCACTGTTTTGCTGGAGGGCGTGAATTTCAAAAGAGGAACTGCTGAGCTGGAAGGTGAATCGACCGAAGCGAGTCTCGCAGATTTGGCAAAATTCCTCGTTGAGCATCCTGAGGTAACGATCAGGATCAATGGTCACACTGACAATGCCGGAGATCCTGGCCTGAACAAGCAGCTTTCGCTGGAAAGAGCCGGAAGCGTCCGGGACTTTTTGGTGAGCAAGGGGGTGAATTTCGAACATCTTAGGATATCAGGCTGGGGAGGAACCCGTCCAGTTGCTTCAAATGCAACCGAGTCTGGCAGGGCAAAAAATCGCAGAGTCGAACTAGTCGTAGAATAGAGAAAAGGGCTTCCAAATAATTCGGAAGCCCTTTTCTTTTACTTGACAATTAACCATCAAAGTTTGTAATCTCCGCGATAGGTTCGCTTCACAAACTGGTTTGCGGGTTCAAAGTTGGTGATTTTCATGTCCGCTCCATCCCATAGCAATTTGATTCCTCTACCAGGATAGTCAAATTGATTGTCAGCACCTTCTCTCTTGACTCGGTAATCGTAGCTTCTGATGGCAAGATTTCCCATCAACACGGTCTCTGTCAAAGGCCCCGCCACGGAGAAGGGAGAACTGAGTTTCTTAAATTCTTCCGAGCCGTAGCCGCCAATGCAGGCCTCTACCCAGTTATTGTAATGTCCTCGATCTCCGAGAGGTACGCGATACTGCGTTTGAGGTACACTCACTTCAGAAGTTCTTTTGGTAGGAAGAAGCTTCGGGTTTGCGCCGTAGGTAGAGCACATCATCTTGCCTTTGGTTCCTTCGATGATCACACCGTTACCGCCGTCACCCATGATTTCATTAGCCTCAAGCTCCTCTGGTCTCGTCGGTTGAATACCACCGTCCATCCAATGGAATTCCAAGTCAGACTTCCCTGGTCGGTCAAATCTCAGGGTGATGTGGGAGGAAGGAGGGCAGCTCTCTGGGAAATATCCTCTGCTGAACTCGCCGACATAGACGGAGCCGACAGAGCACTCTGCAGATTTGGGATAGCCTAGGCCAAGCACTCTAAATGGCGGTTCCATGATGTGACAAGCCATATCACCCAAGGCTCCTGTACCATAATCCCACCAGCCTCTCCAGTTGAATGGCACCAGATTTCCGACGTACTCTTTCTGCGGTGCTGTGCCCAGCCATAGATCCCAGTCTAAATCAGCAGGAGGGGTTACCGAGGTTTTTGGCCATTCTATGCCCTGCGGCCAAACCGGTCGATTCGTCCAAGAATAGACTTTCGTTGCTTCACCGATCACGCCGGCTTCGTACCATTCGATCATCTGGCGGACACCATCTCCAGATGAACCTTGGTTGCCCATTTGGGTGACTACTTTGTATTTATCTGCCGCTTCGGTTAGCATGCGGGCTTCGTAGATGTCATGAGCCATAGGTTTTTGCACATAGACGTGCTTGCCCATTTTCATCGCCATCATCGCCTGCACAGCGTGCATGTGATCGGGAGTGGATACTGACACAGCGTCGATATTTTTCTCCTCTTTCTCCAGCATCGTGCGGAAGTCCTTATAATACGTGGCCTTTGGATGGGCATCCCGACTTTGTTTTGCCCGAGTGTCGTCCACATCACAGAGGGCGATCATATCTACCTTGCCAGACGCGAATATGCCTCTGACATCACCTCCGCCCATGCCTCCAACTCCGATGCTGGCTACTCTCAAGCGATCACTTGGGGCTATAAAACCAGGTCCGCCCAACACGTGGCGTGGGACGATGGCAAAGCCGGCTAAAGCCAGGGCAGAGCCTTTGATGAAACTTCTCCTTGAGGATTGCTCTGTGTTGGAATTATTTTTTTCCATGATTATTTCAGGTTGATTAAAGACTGACATACTTCAAAATATAAAAAAAGGCAATTAAAATTCACTTTGCCCGGAAAAGTAACGAATGGTCAATTCCTAAGACTTGCCAATTTAATGTACTTAGACCAAAGTGTTTTTAATCTTCAAATTTTAATGAAGCTAATTTCCAAATAAATTTGATTTGTAGAAAAAAGATTTATAAAAATTTCAATTAAGTTTATCCAAAATCACTTAAAATGAAAAAATCACGTTTGTCTCTGCTATTGGTAGCGACGCTTGCATTGGGAGCTTGCAAAGAATCTCCCTTACTTTCGGACTCGGCTGTTATTCCGTTGCCGCAGGAAATTAGAAACGCATCAGGAAGCTTCGAACTGACTCCTGAGACGGGAATCAAGCTGATTGGTACCGGAGAAAGGCTGACGAAAATCGGTGAACATCTCGCCGAAAAACTCCGCCCGGCAACTGGATTCGATATTCCGGTATCGTTTGATGCAGGGCAGCTTGTTTTGGAATTGACTGGAAATGGCGACTCAGAGGCCTACGAGATTGATATTTCTGAGGAGGAAATAAAAATAGCTTCCTCAGGTGAAGCCGGCTTGTTTTACGGAGTCCAGACTGTACTCCAGCTTTTTCCGAAGGAAATCGTAAACAAGTCTGTTCAATCCGTAGACTGGGCGATCCCGACTGGGTCGATCAAAGACGAGCCGACATTCGGATATCGTGGATCGATGCTGGATGTAGCCAGGCATTTTATATCCATCGAGGATGTCAAATATTACATTGACCACATGGCTGTTTACAAGTTCAACTACCTACATCTTCACCTGACAGATGATCAAGGTTGGAGAATCGAGATTAAATCTTGGCCGAAATTGACTGAGATCGGCGGCAGTACAGAAGTCGGCGGTGGAGATGGAGGATTTTACACCCAAGAGCAATACAAGGAAATCGTAGCCTATGCGGCAGACAGATTCATTACCATCGTTCCTGAGATCGATATGCCAGGTCATACCAATTCGGTTTTGGCTTCGTATGGCGAATTGAATCCGGGTGTGAATCTGCCAGACGGTGACTTCAGCACCGTAACCAAGGCTCCCTTGGAATATGAAGTGATGTTGAAAGTTCCCCAAGCGTCAGAGCTTTACACCGGCATCGAGGTTGGGTGGAGTACATTCGCTACGAGACTGGAGTTGACTTATGCATTTGTGGACAGTGTGACTCGGGAAATCTCCGAGATCACTCCTGGGCCGTATTTCCACATCGGCGGAGACGAGTCTCACGTGACTGAAAAAGGGGATTACGTTTACTTCGTGGAACGTGTCCAAGATATCGTTTCCAAATATGGCAAGACCAGCATCGGTTGGGATGAAGTCGCGACCGCGAAACTCCTTCCAGGAAATATAGCCCAATACTGGTCTAGAGAAGATGAGAATGCCAAACTGGCCAATGAACAAGGAAACCAAATCCTCATGTCGCCGAATACCAGGGCCTATCTGGATATGCAATACGACAGCACTTCCCGTATTGGTCTGCATTGGGCGGGTTATGTAGAGTTGGACAAGGCTTATTCCTGGGAACCAACCGAACTCATTGAAGGATTTACGAATGCCGATATTCTAGGAGTGGAGGCCCCACTGTGGACGGAAACCGTGACGAATCGAGCGGACATCGACTACCTGGCATTTCCCAGACTTACTGCAATCGCAGAAGTAGCCTGGACTAGAAAGGAGGTTAGACGCTGGGAAAGCTACAAGCGACGGGTTTCCTCCCATGGAGAAAGATGGGACATCCAAGGAGTTCAATTCTATAAGTCGCCTACAGTATCCTGGTAGTACTTCAAAGCCCGAAAGTCCGTCCTTTCGGGCTTTTTTAATCTTCCCCTATTTTTGGGTAGTCTCGGCCTAGATTAATCTGTATCTCCAGATTTGGTTTTTTCCAAGATCAATCCGAAAAGTCGATGTGGTACCGGATACGTGATCAAGATTTACTGGAAAAAGCAGATAGCTGAAAATCCCGATGATTTTTACCTCTGAATAATTTATGCAGGGAATGGCTAGAGTTTGAATTTGAAAAATTTGCCCTTAATATCGGTTTATCATTTTATAAGCACTAGACAAAATAGTTTTCATGGGAGAGATTATCGTAGGTTTTAGCAATTGGATTTGGGGCGCTCCGATTTTGATCTTGCTCCTGGGGGGAGGATCCTATTTTTTCATTCATTCCGGTTTTATTCCTTTTAGAAAGCTGGGATATGCAATGCGGGTTTTGAATGGGAAATATGACTCTGATTTGGCTCCTGGACAGATTACTTCCAAACAGGCGCTCTATTCTGCGATAGCATCTACAGTCGGTCTTGGCAATATCTCGGGCGTAGCTATCGCTCTGAATATGGGTGGCCCCGGGGCGATATTCTGGATGTGGGTTGCTGCTTTTGTTGGTATGGCTACCAAATTTTACACCTGTAGCCTGGCAATTATGTATCGGGGAGAAGACTCTGCTGGCGTGATTCAAGGCGGGCCCATGTATGTGATCGATCGGGGAATGGGAAAAAAATGGAAGTTTCTTTCCTATATCTTTTGTATTGCCGGAGTCATTGGTTTGCTTGCTATTTTTCAGGCAAATCAATTAACCGCAGTCCTCCAAGCAGTGCTGATTCAGCCCGAAACAATGGAGGAAACGATGCGAAACCGATGGATAATCGGCTTCGTGATGATGGGATTGACCGCGATCGTTATTCTAGGAGGGATACAGCGGATTGCCGCCGTTGCTTCCAAGATGGTTCCGTTCATGGTTGTCGTCTACTTTTCGACCGTACTCATTATTGTATTTCAATACTATGAAGCAGTCCCCGAAATGATCCAATTGATCTTTGTGGATGCCTTTACCGGTACGGCCGTGATGGGCGGAGCGGTAGGGGCAATGATAATCATCGGAGCCAGACGGGCCGCATTCTCCAATGAAGCGGGGATTGGTACTGCTCCGATGGTGCATGGGCAATCCAAAAATCTCGAGCCGATCCGCGAAGGACTGATTGCAATGCTTGGGCCATTTATCGATACCATCATTGTCTGCACCTTGACTGCCTTGGCTATCCTATTGACAGGGGTATGGGGAACGTCGGAGAATGACGGAGTAAAGCTCACGCTTGACGCATTTGAAAAGGGAATCCCCTATATCGGGAAATACCTCCTGTTGATATCTGTGTTGGTTTTTGCACTGTCGACTATGTTTACTTATTCCTATTACGGGCACAAGTGCATGGGGTACCTTTTTGGAGCTGACAAGGCGAACTACTACAATTACTTTTACCTAGGTACCATCGTAGTAGGCGCTGTAGTTTCTCTTGATGTGGTGGTCAGTCTGGTGGATGGGATGTATGCCGTGATGGCTTTTCCGAACATGATTGCCGCCTTATACCTTTCCTCCAAGGTCAAAGCTGCTACTAAAGACTACTTCGCAAGAATGAAGCAAGCGGAGACATGAAATTCCTGATTGCTCCCAATGCTTTCAAGGGAACTATCCCGGCAGATGATGCGGCGAAGCTAATCGCAACGCAATTGTCAAATCTCGCTGAGGTAGAATGCTTGAATCAACCTCTGGCTGACGGGGGAGACGGCACCTGTGATCTGTTGATAGCGTCTTTGGGCTTGAAAAAGATCTCAATGTTAAGCTTGAACGCTGTTGGGCAGCCAATACCGGGATATTTTGGTTGGGATTCAACTCAAAAGAAAGCCTTTCTGGATATTTCGACCGCTTCTGGGATTGGTATTTTAAAGCCGTTTCAGAAAGACCCATTCACGAGTTCGACTTTTGGAACTGGATTGCTGATCCGCAGCGCTATCGAACTTGGCGCTGAGGAGATCATCCTTGGTCTCGGTGGCAGTGCGACTGTCGACCTTGGAATTGGAATTCTGAACGCATTGGGTATTCTTTTCCTGGATGAGAGTGGTCGGGAGATCCCTGTTTTTTCCCCGGGCTATATCCGGAAAATCCGACATATCCAGAAGTCACCGACTATTCCGAAAGTTAGATTTACGCTGCTCTGCGACGTCAGAAATCCCTTTTTAGGGTCAAGCGGAGCGGTTTCGGTATTTGGGCCGCAAAAAGGTCTTCAACTAGGTCAGCTCGATAGCTATCAAAAAGACTGCGAAGGGCTGCTTGGACTTTTGGAAAAAAAGTCACGAAAAGAATGGACTGACCAAGAAGGGTTCGGTGCCGCTGGTGGAATAGCGCTGGGTCTTCATTTTTTTTTCGAAACTGAAATTAAGTTTGGATCATCCTATTTTTTTGATTTGGTTCAAATGAAGGAAAAAGTGAATTGGTCAGATTGGGTTATTACCGGGGAGGGGCAATACGATTCACAGAGTGATGCCGGAAAAGCAAGCTATGAACTCTTGCAGCTTGCGAAGGCAAGTCAAAAGAAAACGGCATTAATCACGTCAGGAACCGGTGGAAGGGGTTCAGGATTTGACTTGGTTTTGGAGCTTCCAGCTCTAGACTTTTCCTCTTTTGTATTCAAAGAAAAAGCCCGGGAAAATCTCCTAAGGCTGATTCAGTCGGCGATATCTGAAGGCAAGCTATCCTAAACTCGCCGATAGTCTCCTTGCCAGTTTTTGACTTGGAGTTTGATTTCTTTTGGCGTCAACTTGTCTTTGATCGCTTTTTCCACTAGATCGATTAGCTCCTCATCACCTGCAAATCTCAGCGCAATGATTTGGCTTAGACCCAATTGATTTTCTTTGGGATAAAATGGCGTCCCAGAAAGGTGAAAATACCGCTGTCTCATTTCCATCAGAATGATTCTGTTCTGGGTTTTGATTGCGTAAATCCTTGACAGCAATGGAAGCATCGCGAGTACCACAGCACCAAGCAGGAAATAGATGCTTGTCCAGATACTCTCCGATGTGCTAAAATCCATTCGATAGACTGTCCAACCTAAAAAGATCAACGTGGCTGGCGTAATGAAAAGGTGATGAAAGGGATACACCCGGGCGTGATTGCTGTAGTTTTGGCTTTTCATAGTGAGGTAAGAGTAAAAAAAAAGGAGGCAAATGCCTCCCTTTACTATATCTTAATTCAGTCAATGATCAGCTTTCTTTTTCTTCGAGAATGTACTCCTTGCGTCAACGGCCGAAATACCAGCCCCTAAGCCGATAAGAACACACACGATCAGCAGGAACAATTGCGCTCCCGACATGATGGGTGAGCTGAAAATATCTAGTAGTATCATTTCTTTGGTGTTATGGTCGTAATTGAAGCACGAAGATAAAAGGGAGCGCCGATTTTACAAAGTCAAAACAACTATCCGACGTAAATTTGAACTATTAATCCAAATCGTCCTCGAATTCCTCGTCTTCAAAATCCTCATCGTCGTCGAAATCGTCGTCGTCTTCGTCAAAATCCACGATACTTTCGAGATCACTTTCTTCGTCAAGATCGTATTCATCTTCAAATTCGTCTCCGAACTCTTCCTCTTCTTCGAAGTCGTCGACTTCATCGAATTCTTCTTCAAAATCCTCCATGGCTGTTTTTTAAGGGGGTTTTATTGGTTTAATCGATACGAAATAAGGAAAAAAATAAATACTCGCATAGGACAGCGTTTAATTTTTTTCCGGTATTAATCAATTTCGGGTTTTTTCGGGAATCTATCAAGTTGATTGAATTATCATACTTGATCTGCTGGCCGGTTCACGATTCGGTTGGTAGGATACAGCGATGAATCGATCGAAAATACAACGTGATACGATGCGACTGTTAAAGGTTTAGAAATCAAAAAAGTTGAGTTTTTTTTAAAGCTTCCGATAAGACGGGAAATGCCAAATTGTTCATTGCGGAAATATGGGGTGTGTCTCCACAGTTTTACACAGTTCTGCTCAATATGTCCGTACACGTCTATTCTGACACCAACTTTTTTAAGCTGAAATCACTGAAAGAGTAGACAAAATAAGAGGAGGATAAATTTTGGAGGTGATTAAGCGGACTGGTGCTTTGATGGTTGCTCTGATAAAGAAAACTGATCCGGGTCGGATTAGTTAAAAATGGATTTGATGTATTTCTTTATGAGGGGCTTTGATAGGTATTTTTTAACGACTTGATACTGGCTGGCCTTGTTAATGTCTCTTTCGTCCACAGAGCTGCTCAAAATGTAGATCTGAGGATCTTTGTATTGAGGTATAAATCGATCCAGGAAATCCCATCCGTTCATTTCCGGCATATTGAGATCAAGGAAAAGATAATTTGGACAGATCCCATTGATTTGCTCCAACGCCAGTTCGGCACTATGGAACTTGAAAAACTGACAGGGCTCCTTGACATTCTTGGAAATCAGTTTTTCAGTCACAAATGTGCTGATGGGATCGTCGTCTATGAGAACAATAGTTAACATCGAAATGCAAAAATTCTAGATTTAAATACATTATTATTTGTACAAAAGTACAGTCTTTTTAGATAGAACAAATACTTTGCCACGATAATGATGCCTAGTAACCGAAGAAAACTTTCCAATTATTTTCCTCCTTACCTATCAGTAATCAGAAAAACAAGATGAAGTCGGAGACTTGGCGAATGCCGAAGTAACCCGAAATTTCGGGTTTTTCTTTGTAGGGAACGTCTATCTACTTAATACTAAGGTTAATAAGATGTACTGAAATTACTTAAAAAAAACTTCATTTGGTGAAGAAAGTTTAATGATTTTGTAAAAAAATGTAGTTTTTATAAGAAAAATATTCACTTGTTGCTTATGTTTTAGAGAAAGTGGTGCTTTTCGTTTAATTTCTGACTTGAGCCTTTCGTTGGTCTCCAAGAAAAGTCTGTAGCACAGATTCCAACGCCTGAACTACTTTTTTCTCCTTGTTTTTTGGACTACTCACCTCGGTGACTCCCGTGACCGTCATCAAAAACTTATCCTGTGTTGGATCTATAAAGTCCACTATTACTTGGAGTAATTCATAGTTGCTGGTTGTAATTCGGGTGGTATTGTAGGGATTGTATCTCCAGGGATCATAAGCTCTGTAGCCCCAATACGGGTAGGGGTTCAAGTTATTGACAGTTTCCTTTTGCCTCGGATCCTCATTGGAGTGATATCGAATGACTAGATCCGGTGTTTTTGCGTCGTAAACCAATCCCGCATTTTCCAATGTCTCCTGAATCTGAACCTGTACCAGTTCATCGAGGAATTGAGAAGAAAACCCGCTCTTTCCCATTTCTTTGTTGATAATTACGAACGATCGGTATGACTTTGCAATAGGGATTTCAGTGTTTTCTTTGAATACCTCTATCGAGCTGCAGGAGAATAGAAGGAATATGCTGAGTGCAAAGAGGGTGAGATGGATCTTCAGGTTCAATTTTGCCGGATTTATGCGTGGAAAACTCATAGGGTTATTGAATTTACTTTTTCTTCCTAAACGGAAAAACAATTCCCTTTATTTGGAAATTATTCCCGACAATGGGCAAGATTAGTATTTTTGCGAAACGAAATTTCATGAGCAAACCAGATTTTGACGACATTTTTATGGAATTGGCGGTTAACCTGGCCAAGCGTTCCCATTGTATCAAGAAGCATGTGGGAGCTGTATTGACCAAGGATACGCGGATTATTTCTATTGGCTACAACGGTCCACCTGCCGGTACGCACAATTGCGACATAGAGTTTCCTGAATCCGGATGTGCCCGTGACAGCAAAGGGAGCTGTTCATTGGCGCTGCATGCCGAGCAGAACGCCATTCTATATGCGGTGAAAAACAATACCTCGGTGGATGGCTCTACCCTTTACGTGACGCTATCACCCTGTCTGGCTTGCTCCAGAATCATTTTTTCCATGGGGATTTCCAAAGTCGTTTACCTTTTTTCTTATGCAGAGTACAAAGGAATAGGGAGTGACGAGGGAGTGGATTTTCTGCGAAAATTCGGAGTGGAAGTCGAAAAGTATTCAAAAGAACTGGTGACACACGACGAGCTGGTCTAGATAAAATTCACTTCTGGCTGGAGATCAATCCCAAACTTCTGCCGAACCGATTGCTGAATTTGTTCTGAAAGCGCTTTAACGCTAGCGCCATTTCCCATACCATAGTTGACCAAAACCAACGCCTGGTGAGTGTGGACCCCTACTTCTCCGATTCGCCGTCCCTTCCAGCCTGCCTGCTCGATGAGCCAGCCTGCCGGGACTTTTACCCCCGTTTCATTCAGATACCCAGGGATTCCCGGAAAATCCGCCTGCAGCCCTTCGAATTGTTTTTTGTCGATGGTCGGATTTTTGAAAAAAGACCCCGCGTTGCCGATTTCATTGGGATCAGGGAGTTTGGACTTTCTAATCTCAATCACCGCATCACTAACCGATTTGATCGAAAGTTGCTGTGCCTCATTTTGCTTCAATATGTCTTGAATTGCTCCGTAATCCACATGGAACGCTGGGGATTTGTCCAATCTGAAAGTCACAGAACAAATGACATATTGATCTTTCAGTCTACGTTTGAACACACTCTCGCGGTAGCCAAATTGGCAAGCTTCTGCATCGAACGTCTCCAACTCCAAGGTAGATCGATTTAAAGCGTCCAAGCTGTCAAAGACCTCTTTGATCTCTACACCGTAGGCACCGATATTTTGCATGGGAGAGGCACCTACCGTACCGGGTATAAGTGATAGGTTTTCGATGCCCGCCCAGCTTTTTCCAATAGCATACATCACCCAATCGTGCCAAACCTCGCCGGCGCCGACCTTGACCCACAGGTGATTCTCATCTTCATGGATGAGT
The DNA here is from genome assembly GCF_039523455.1 of Algoriphagus jejuensis. Classification (NCBI taxonomy): domain Bacteria; kingdom Pseudomonadati; phylum Bacteroidota; class Cytophagia; order Cytophagales; family Cyclobacteriaceae; genus Algoriphagus; species Algoriphagus jejuensis. Next base: position 224,325 of record NZ_BAAAFI010000049.1, read on the forward strand.
TGGATGCCTTTCAATTCCACTTTGACCACCAAGCCATCAAAATCCTTTGTCAGCAGCATATTGCTTCCTCCTCCCAATATCAACACATCAACGTTACTTTCTTTTGCCCAAGTCAAAGCGGATTTTAATGTATCAACCGAATCAGCAACCGTGAAAAAGCGCGCATTTTGGTCGAATCCAAATGTGTTCAGTGACTTTAGAGAAATGTTTTCTTGTATATTCATGGGAATAGGCTTGTCTTGCGAAATAAGCAAGTTTTTGAGCTAATGTGAAATGATTCTCCAGTCCGCCAACCTATTTCATGAAAGAAGTCCAGATTAACGGTATCCGGGTTCGTCCAGGTCAGTCAGTGAATATCGATTTGCCGATTGCAAAACTTCCCACCCATACGCTGATCGATTTGCCGATTTTCATTCGATCTTCTAAAAATGAAGGCCCGGTCGTACTGATTTCCGGCGGGGTTCACGGTGACGAGATCAACGGCGTAGTGACGGCGAAAAAACTCCTGGAGGAATTTGATCATGGGATGAAATTGCTGAAGGGGACGCTCATCATCATTCCGTTGGTTAATATTTACGGGTTTCTGTCCAACAGCAGAACTTTTCCAGATGGCAGAGACCTGAACCGCAGCTTCCCTGGAAGTAAAAGAGGTTCTCTTGCTTCTCGAATAGCCTACATTATCAATGATGAAATTATTCCTCAAATTGATTTTGGGATAGACTTTCACACCGGAGGACGGATGCTTTCCAATCATCCCCAGATCAGAGTGGATTTCAAGGACAAGATTGCGGTCGATCTGGCGATGGCCTTCGGGACACATTTTGTCGTCAATTCAAAGCATATAGAGAAATCGTTCCGTAAGACCGCATACCAGGCTCGAAAGCAGCTTTTGGTCTTTGAAGGAGGGGAATCGATGCGGCTGGATAACGACGCAATTGATGAGGGAACCTCCGGGACCAAACGTCTGCTCCACCAGCTGGGGATGATCGACGCGCCTCAGGCGGCGCAGGAGACGGTCGTACTTAGGCAAAGCCAATGGACTCGGGCCAAGGCCTCCGGGATTTTTTATTCTTCGGTAAGGCTAGGAGATTCGGTGAAAAAGGGTCAGATCATCGCCAGAATTTCCGATCCCTATGGGCAGGTGATCGTACCGATCAAAGCTACCACCAACGGGTATGTGATAGGTCTTAACAACAACCCCGTGGTCAATGTCGGTGATGCCGTTATCCATATCGGAACGGATTAGGGCTGAATCAGAATTTGATTGTTATGATGTTGGATTAAGATAAACGACAAAAGCACCGATTTCCCGGTGCTTTGTCGTTTTGGTAATAATTCAGATCAACTGAAATAATTCTTCAAGCCTTCTAGTTTTTCGACGAGCGTTGCCTCTACGGTTCGATATTCAGAAGCCGCTGGGAGCGGTGCATTGACGGAGAAGTAGTACTTGATCTTCGGCTCGGTACCGGATGGACGTGCGGATATCTTGCTGCCGTCTGCGAGATAAAACTGCATTACGTTAGACTTGTCCATGTCGAGTTTTTCGACTTTTCCGGATTTCACATGCGTGATGGTCGAGTTTTTCACATCCACGACTCGCTCTACATCGATGCCGTTCATCTGCAAAGGTGGGTTGGTGCGGAATCCGTTCATCAAGGCCTGAATCTGCTCAGCCCCGTCTTTTCCTTTTTTGGTCACAGAGATCAGCGACTCCTTATAGAAACCAAATTTCGAATAGATCTCCGCCAATACATCAACGGCATTCATCCCTTTGGTCTTGTAGTAGGCGATGAGCTCTGCGAAAATTGCAGCAGCACTCACTGCGTCCTTGTCTCTCACAAAGTCACCCACCAAGTAGCCGTAGGACTCTTCTCCACCGCCGATGAAAGTTTCCTTGCCTTCTAGTTGAAGGATGATTGCCGCGATATTTTTGAAGCCGGTCAAGACATTGAAGCATTTGACGCCAAATCCAGCGGCAATCGTGTTGATCAGTTCGGTGGTCACGATGGTGTTGACCATAAATTGGTTGCCATCCAATTTTCCGGCTTCTTCCCACTTGCTGAGCAAGTAGTAGCTGATCATCGCTCCGGTCTGATTACCATTCAGCAGTTCGTATTCGCCTTTTTCATTTGGCACCACTGCTGCATAGCGGTCTCCGTCAGGGTCGCAGGCAAGTACCAGCTCAGCATTTACTTTTTTGCCCAGCTCCACCGCCATGGTCAGCGCTTCCGCTTCCTCAGGATTTGGGTAGATGACGGTTGGGAAAGTGCCATCCGGTTCAGCCTGTTCTTTGACGATATGCACATTGTCAAAACCAAAGGCTTTCAGAGCTGCTGGTACCATCTTTCCCGAAGCGCCATGGATCGGGGAAAACACAATCGGCATAGATTTCTGTGCAGCGATAGCATCAGGCGAAAGGCTCAATCCCTTCACCAGGTCAAGATAGATTTTATCAAAATCTTCTTCTATGTATTGGAATAGTGCGTCGTTTTTGTTCCAATTCACCTGGTCAAAAGAGGTGATTTTTTGCACCTCTTTAATGATGTTCGTGTCGTGTGGGGCGACTACCTGCGCACCATCTTCCCAGTACGCCTTGTATCCGTTGTACTCTTTAGGATTGTGCGATGCGGTGATCATCACGCCGCTTTTGCAACCGAAGTGACGCACTGCGAAGGAAAGCATCGGCGTCGGTCTCATTTCTTTAAAGTATAGCACCTTGATCCCGTTTGCTGTCAAGACGTTCGCAGTAGTGGTGGCGAACAGTGTGTTGTTGATGCGACAGTCGTGCGTGATGGCGACTTTGATTTCCTGTCCGGGAAAAGATTGCAAGAGGTAGTTTGCCAATCCTTGGGTAGCCATGCCGATGGTATATACATTCATTCGGTTGGTACCCACGCCCATTAGTCCGCGCAATCCTCCTGTCCCAAATTCGAGGTCCTGATAGAAAGAATCCACCAATTCGGTCGGGTTGTCGCTTATTAATTTTTCGATCGATGCTTTGGTGTCAGCATCCACATTTCCATTCAGCCAGCTTTGGGCTTTGCTCAGGATCGTAGGGTCAATAGAACTCATTTCTTTTAAAAATTTCAGTGTGGTTCTAAGTTATAGAAAATGTCAAAAAATGCCATCTCGCATGAATCAATCCTAGCAACTATTTCAATTCCATTGAAAGCGGAGTTTTATTTTGCCTTGATTCTTATCCTAGTGTAGGAAAGGTGCCTTTCATAAAAAACACCCTGATCTGGTAATTATGTCTTTTTGCCACTATGAAATAGTCCTTTGGTGCGTTTGATGTCAGGATAAGAAGGCATATTTGGCTTAAAAATATGAAAACCGACCTCCTGTCCGAAGCAAGCTTTTCTCACAAAAAAACTCGATAGAATAGCGATCCCGTTGAATCTTCTTGTTCTTTGGTTTCATTTTCAATAAGTTCAGCAATCACTTATCCTTACTATATGCGATCGCTTTTCTTTTTTGCACTACTCATTCTGAGCATTGAGGGCTTTTCCCAAAACACGTTAAAGACCCCTTGGGCTGATGAACTCAATCCGACTAATCCGCTTCCCGAATATCCCCGCCCACAGTTGGTTCGCACGGATTGGCAAAACCTCAATGGAAGATGGGATTTTGCGATTTTGCCTAAGGGAAGCAGTCCAGCTACTGGCTTTGCGGGAAAGATCACCGTTCCCTTCGCCGTGGAGTCGCTTCTATCCGGCGTTCAGACCACGGTAGGGCCAGATAATGAACTCTGGTATGAGCGGACTTTTGAACTTGCTTTGAACAGGAAAGGAAAGCGTGTAATGCTCAATTTTGGAGCCGTGGATTGGGAAGCAGAAGTCTGGGTAAACGAGAAGCAGGTAGGAAAACATCAGGGAGGCTTTGACGGTTTCAGTTTTGATATCACCGAACATTTGGTCAAAGGAAAATTGCAGAAAATCAGAGTAAGAGTCTGGGATCCGAGTGACTCAGGCCCTCAGCCACGAGGCAAGCAAGTCAAAGATCCGAAGGGAATCTGGTACACGCCGGTGACGGGAATCTGGCAAACCGTATGGTTGGAAGCTGTGCCCGAATCGTTTATTTCATCCAGCTATTCTGAGACGGATTGGGAAAATGGCGTTCAGGTGTTTTATCCGGAGATCAAAAATGCCCAGGAAGGGCAAGAAGTGGAAGTTAGCCTTTTGGAAGGAAGTCATGTGGTAGCTTCTTTCAAGGCTCAGGCGAACAAACCTGCTCCTGTAAAAATCGAAAACCCGAAGGCATGGTCCCCGGATTCACCAATGATTTATGGCGTTTCGATCAAGCTTTTCCAAGGAAAGAAATTGATTGAGGAAGTCAAATCCTACGCTACATACCGGGACATCCGGATGGCAAAAGGCACAGATGGGCATCAACGCATGTTCCTAAACGGAAAGCCACTTTTCCAATACGGCCCACTCGATCAAGGCTGGTGGCCTGATGGATTATACACTGCTCCGACGGATGAAGCATTGCTTTTTGACATACAAAAGACTAAGGAAATGGGCTTTAACATGATCCGAAAACATGTGAAAGTGGAACCTGCACGGTGGTATTATCATGCCGATATGCTCGGAATGCTGGTATGGCAAGATATGCCAAGCGGGGACATGGGCAATCGCTGGGAAGTACGTCCGGGGATCATCCGCGAGGGAATGAACAAGACGCGAACGCCAGAGTCCGAGGAGATTTTCAAAACTGAATGGAAAGAGATCATCAACGAGTTTCGGTTTTTTGGATCTATCGTCGTTTGGGTTCCTTTCAACGAAGCTTGGGGACAGTTTAAGACCACCGAGATCGTCAACATGACCAAGGAACAGGATCAAAGCCGATTGATTAACAGTGCAAGCGGAGGAAACTTCGAAATGGAAGGAACCAAGATCGTCGGAGACATCATGGATCTGCACAATTACCCCGATCCGGTAATGCCAGATCCGGCCATCTTCGGAGCTGAATCTATCTTGGTCTTGGGAGAATATGGCGGATTAGGCTTGCCGGTCGAAGGACATACCTGGCAGCTGAAGGACAATTGGGGATATCAAAGCTTCAAAACCATGGAAGAGCTGAAATCCCGCTATTCGATTTTAATTGAAGACCTTTCCGAACTGATTCCAAAAGGTTTGGCAGCTGCGATCTATACTCAGACCACCGACGTGGAAGTGGAAACCAACGGCCTAATGACTTACGATAGAGAGATCATCAAGATTCCTGTGGAAGAGCTGAAAAAGCTGCACGAAAAGTTGTATAAATAAGAAAGGAAACCGACGAAGAAACTTCTAGCCGTGCTGCGGGACTAAATGCCTGTCGGCTAAATGCGGATTATCCTGAAAATTGAAAGCCTTCCTGAGTCAATCCCGGGAAGGCTTTTCTATCGAGTTTTCGAAAGCAGTTTTGGAGCCAACGCCCAAACGCTTCATAATGGACATCAGATCGCTAGGTTTTAGGTTGCTGTGTTTGATCTGGGATTTTTCAAAAATCACCAAACTTCCCTCCCATGAACTTGGCGCGGAAGGGACCAAGACCATCACTTCGGTGTCGCTGAGCTCCTCGACCAAAAAGGCGATCATCCAGCCATCAATAGGTACCAGGACTACAGGATACTCCGTTTCGGGGTCCAGCCCAACTTTGGATTCAAAGCTGTTTTTCATCAGCTGGTAGCCGGGAAATAGTACCAGAAAATTTTCTTCCAGCAACAGAATAAGCTTTTGACTTCCTCCAAGTCTAGCTAGCCATCCCGCTCCAAAGCAGATCAAAACAAGTAAAATGATGCTCAGGACCATGGCGGAGAGGGGCAGTTGAAAAGGTAGATGCTCACGGATGGCATGAGAAAGCGGTTGGATTAGTTCCACTGCTTTATTTAGCAAAATTATCACAACTACGAGCGGGAGGAGGAAAAATAGCCCGCCTTTGATGGTCTGTGCGAAAACTGACAAAAGGACTTTCATGTGTTTGTAATTTGTTTTTTAGCTGCCGGCCCGATACCGGGAAAATCTCGCACCTGTCTGCCTCAGCCAGGCTCGATGTCATCGTGTTGATTTTCAATGAAATTATTCCATTATGAGCAGATTGAAAACAAAAAGCCAGATCAGAATTTCTGTCTGGCTCAAATAATTTCCGAATTGGGGCTTTAGAAAATATCGAGTTTCCGCAAATCCGTAGATACAGACGCTAAACCCGGATTATCCGGCTTTTAGATTTGGACGGTTGACCTTAGTCTATGGACGATTTTCCGAGTACTAGTGTCTAAAATTTGTCGTCTTACTCACAGATTTCCTCTCAACGCCTGCTCTCGTTCGATTGCTTCAAAGAGTGCTTTGAAATTTCCCTTGCCGAAGGACTTGGCACCTTTTCGCTGGATGATCTCATAGAAAAGTGTCGGACGATCCTGCACGGGCTTGGTGAAGATCTGGAGCAGGTAGCCTTCTTCATCGCGGTCAACGAGGATGTTGAGATTTTTCAAGGGTTCGAGGTCTTCATCGATCTTTCCCACCCGATCCAGCAGATCGTCGTAGTAGGAGGCGGGAACTTCCAGAAATTCCACACCACGTCTTCTCAGTTCGCTTACGGTCTGGCAGATGTCATCCGTAGCTATGGCCATGTGTTGTACACCTGGCCCGCCGTAAAAGTCGAGGTATTCTTCGATCTGAGATTTCTTTTTGCCTTCGGCGGGTTCGTTGATTGGGAATTTGATATAGCCGTTGCCGTTGGAGACGACTTTGGACATCAGGGCGGAGTACTCAGTGGAGATGTCCTTGTCGTCAAAAGTCAGGAGCAGCTTAAAACCCATCACGTTTTCATAAAATTCTACCCAGCGGTTCATCTGGCCTAGCTCCACATTACCGACGCAGTGGTCAATGTATTTCAATCCGATGCCCTCGCTTTTGAATGTGCTTTTTCTGGGTTGAAAGCCGGGAAGGAAAACGCCTGAGTAGTTTTTTCGCTCGACAAACGTATGGATTGTTTCTCCGTAGGTTTTGATCGAAGCGAGTTTCACTTCCCCATATTGATCTTGAATCACTTCAGGGGCAGACGCAGACTCGGCTCCTCGGGTTGTGGTTTCCTGCCAGGATTTTTCGGCATCATCCACCCAAAGTGCCAGGACTTTTACACCATCTCCATGTAGACGGATGTGCTCTGCAATCGGGTGATCGGAACTGAGCGGAGAGGTGAGGACTAGACGAATTTTGTCCTGCTTCAAAACGTAGGATGCACGGTCACGAACACCGGTTTCTGGACCGGCATAGGCGATCAGTTCGTATCCAAAGGCATATTGATAGTAGAGTGCACTTTGCTTGGCATTGCCGACGTACAGCTCAATGTAGTCTGTCCCGTTGAGCGGGAGGAAGTCCTGAGTCATAGCTAAGTTAAATTTGGGTTTTGAATTCTTTTCTAAAGTTAGAAACAAAACCAAAGATTATTTGGCGAGACTCAATTCTTTTTTTGACCATCGAAAAATAGAGGTCTGCTACTCCTGCGGGTTCTTGTTTCTCCAAAGAGTGATCCAACCCAGAATCAGGAATGTCAATCCCCAACTTCCTAACGCGGTGTCCATTGCCAGCCACAGCAGGAAAAAGTAGTAGGGGACAGCGAGTGTAAATCCGATCAGAAACTTCCAAGTGGAGCTGAATACTTCATCCTTCACGCTTGGCTTCTTCCAAAGCCAAAGTGCATAGAGTGGGAAATTGAAGATCTTCATCATCTTGTTTCCAATGCCGCTGACCGACCCGATGGGATTTGACACGGCCCCGGTTTCAAGGAAGGTTTCTACATCTTTCTTCGAAGTCAAATCGACTTCATGCTCAATCAGTCGTGTAATTGTTGCCTCATAGCCTTCGTCTGGAATGTCGACAACAAGCGATCTCAGGGCTTTTTCCACGCTCTTTGTCAGTTTGCCGGATTGAGAGGAAGGCATGTCCACGGGGATGGTTTTGCCGAATGTGATTCTGACCAAACTTCCCGAGCGCATGTGGGCGCTGAAACCGATTCCGACAGGCAAGATCACCGGCTCGAGCGCCGGGTATTTTTCTTTGAGACCAAAAGCCATCCGGGTAAATCCCTTGCTGAGTGGTCTCAAGTTTCTTACCCGACTGTGACTGCCTTCGGCAAAGATGACCACAGTTCCATTTTTGCGCAGCACCTCATAGGTATCGTCAAAGGTCTGCTGGTTTTGCTGGATTGTAGAAAAACCGTCCCGCAGGCGATACACGGGAAGCATTCGGATCAGGTGAAGGAGCCTGCGGACAAAAGGGCTGGTAAAAACCGCTGCGCGGGTCAAGAACCAGGGATTGAGGCGGGTGTGAGTGGCCAAAAGCAGCGGGTCAATGAGTGCATTCTGATGGTTGGCTACCAAGATCACCGGCCGGTCTTTGGGGAGATTTTCTTTGCCTTCGACAATGATCTTTTTGAAATAGCCGTGCAGCGCAACTTTCACAAGCAGTCTGAGAATGGCATTGATAAGGTTTTTCACGTGTTTACAATTGCTTTTTTATGCCCATTCCCCCGAACGCTTCCGGGACAATCGGAGAAATCTCGCTAGAGCGTTAATCAGCGAGCAGTTTAATGTCTCGCTTAAGCCTGTCAGCCTCTGACGGACTCGGTTTCATGTAAATTTATTCCAAACACTGGCGATAGTCATCCCCGAGATCAGGTGCCAGATACCCCACCAAGCGGCGATGATGGCCATGCCGCCAAGGCCGTCAAAGTAAGTGAAAATCAAAACCAGCGCCAAGCCGGAATTTTGAATTCCTGTCTCTATCGTCAGGGTTTTTATATCAGTGGGCGGTAGTTTGCCAAGTTTTCCAGTGAAAAAGCCGGCCGAAAGCGCAACAAAGTTGTGAGCCAAAACCCATAAAAATATGACACCGATGTACCTGAGAAACAAGTCAAAATTGCCGGCGAACGCGATGACGACAAATGCCGCAAAAATCAGCATACTCAGTGGCTTTAGGATTTTGGTCGCTTTGTCTGCAAATGCTGGAAATTTTTGACGGGTGAGGATTCCAAGTACAAGCGGTGCTCCAAGAATTAGGATTACCGTGAAAAAGACGTCACCCGTATCGAGTTCGATGACTCTCAACAGCGCGGCTGTAGGAGGGTAGAAGCCGGCCCAAAGCGTGAAATTCAGTGGAGTCAAAATGACTGCTGCCACGGACGTAAAAGCAGTCAAACTCACCGACAGCGCTGTATTTCCTTTGGCGAGGTTAGTCAGGAAGTTGGAGACATTGCCACCAGGACAAGCCGCGACCAGCATCATTCCCAATGCGACGCTTTCCGGAGGCGCGATCAGTTGGATAAGCACCCAAGTCAGGAATGGCAGAATCAGGATTTGAGAGAAGACGCCGAGAAAAAAACCTCTGGGATTATTGACCAAATATCGAAAATCCGCCCAGCGTAGATCCAAGGCTACTCCGTACATGATCAAGGCCAGCGCCAGGTTGAGCAGGAGCAGATCTCCTTGCGAGAAATTCAGGCGAATCGAGTCGAGTGGTTCGGGTGAAGACATTTCCCGAAAGTCACGGGAATTGATGAGATAAGCAAACAACAGAGAAGAGGGAAATGGAAAATCACCTATTTATTATGTCAGTTATGATTTTTCTTCTATCCGGTTGTAACGAATTCCTTATGTTTGCCGTCAAGGCTAAAAAATAATCCCATGAAAAACTTTGGCTACCTCATCGTGCTTTTAACTCTTGTTACTTTTTCCTGCTCGGACGATTCAGATCCGATTCAGGCCTGTAACGTGGACAATGTGTTGGACTTGCCTTGGCTACAGGAAAAGATCGAAATGTATCAAGTCGGAGACCACACCATTACCATGGGAACCTATGATTCCCAAACTGTTTTTGTGGCTACGACCTGCTGCGCGCTCTGTAATATGACGGCACCCCCGGTGTTTGATTGCAGTGGAAATCTGATCGGGAAGATCGGTTATGATGGGATCATGCTAGAGGAAATTGCCGACAAGGAAATAGTCTGGAAATCGGAAGATAAATCTTGTGGGATGTAGGGGATTGGAATTAGAGATACTCACGGTTTAGCTAAAAGAAATGAAAAACCTACTATTCGCCTTCCTGGTATTGGCAGCTTTCTCCTGCTCGGAGGATCTCAATCCGGTAGCAGGTTGTGATGTGGACAATGTGTTCGATTTGACTTGGCTGAAGGAGCGGATTGAGGACTCGGAGAAGTCCGAAATTGGCCGAAAGTACACTTCGCTTCATGCTGCACAGTATGGTTCTCAGACGGTTTTTATGTTTATGAACTGTTGTCCGTATTGTAGCATGGCACCTCCATCGTTGTATGATTGCAGTGGAAACAACCTGGGACAGGTCGGAACTGACCGTATCGATTGGGAAGAAATCACAGATTTTGAAGTGATCTGGAAGTCGTCCGAAAACGAATGCATCTTCGATTAAAACTTTTACCAAATCAAAATAAGAAACGGTGAAAGTCCTCTTTTACCTCTTCACCTTTTCGCCAAACAATTCCTCTGGTACATGATGGGGAAAAGCAGTCACTGGCAACTTTTAGTTTCGTGTCACTTTTCCAATGCCGTTGATTTCTTCCTTGATCACATTTGGATTGCCGGTGTAGCTAACTGCGCCGATGCCATTCACGGTGATTGACAGATCGCCGGTACAATTCACGGAAACTCTGCCTATACCGGAGCTGTTTAAAGTCATGTCTTGAGCCTGTAAACCGGAAGCTTCGATATTTCCAATGCCTTCATTCGAAATTGTGATCTCCTCGGCACTGCCTCCCAAAGTAAGATTTCCCATCATGTTGAAGTCCGCATCGATTTTTTTAGCCTCAAATTGCAATGAGATATTCCCGACTCCATTGCCTTTTAAACGGAGGTCATCCACTTTAAAAGGACGGTCAAACTTAAGGTTGCCGACTCCGTCAAACTCCATCATTTCCAGTTCGCTTAGCGTCAGGTAGACGTCAGGACGGGATTCGCCGAAGAAATTATTCTTGATTTCGTCAAATTTCAATTCCAAAGTCTCTCCGTTTTGGATGACTTTGAGTTTCTTGATTTGTTCTTCGTCGCCGTCAATTTTCAGTGAGGGCTTGTCTCCCTGCGATAGGTAGAGGTTGAAAATTCCGCTGACTTTCAGCTTCGTTACCTTGTCCAAATCGCGTTCATCCGTTATCCGGTTGTCGGAATCTTTGGAGGAGAAATTTGCGGTGCAGGAGAATAGTGCTAAGACTGCGAGCAGGCTTAGGAGTGTGGTTTTGGTTTTCATGGGTAGGTTCGGGCTAGATTTTGATTTAGGCGAATGCCGCTTTTCGTCTTTTGAAGGTAATCATGTTCCTGTAAGAATCATAGAGACGTGGTTTCCAATTGAAGACAAGTGAAAATGGTGAAATCAATGAAGTCATAACGGGACAAATTGATTTCCCTTTGCGTCGACTCGATCTTTTGTCGATGAAGAAATGGAGAATGCCCCGTTGAGGCGAATGTCACCAAGTCTAATTTCGGATTCTCTGTTTTTTTCAAATTCGAATCAGGAAAATCCACTTGAATTGTCTATGTTTTCAAGGTCGAATCAAACCACTGCAATGAGAAAACTGCTATTTCTTTTCCTCCTCAGTATTACGGCGGCTGTTGCCCAGCAAACCAGTCCACTGCCACAGAGAACTTCCGTAGAAACCACCACTCGCGAGATCCGGCGTGATGTCCCGCTGACCAATTCGATCCGGAGAGCATTTGAGGCTGGAACCCGTGATTTTTCGGGAAAGCCCGGCCCGAATTATTGGCAACTGGAGACGGACTTTACCATCCACGTCAGCCTCGATCCACATACCCAAACCCTGACTGGAACTGAGAAAATCCTGGTTCACAACAATAGCAAAGACGATTGGGACAGAATAGTGCTGAGGCTAGATCATAATATCTTCAGAGCGGACGTTCCCCGCGGATTTTCTACTCCGGCAGAGCAAACCAAAGGGATGGTCGTCACCAGCATCAAAGTCGCTGGTGAATCCATTGATCTCACAGAACAGCGCTTAGGACGCAATCAAGCTCCAAAGCCAGGCGCGACCGGACTCAAGAAAACCGTTGCCACGGTTTACCTTACCCAACCCATCAAAGCAGGGAGCAAGACCGAAGTAGAGATCGACTGGCACACCAAGTTGCCCGGCGGACCAGATGGGCTAGGTCATCGGATGACACAGCGCTTTGACAGCACCTTGTTTCAGCCTACCCAATGGTTTCCACGATTGGCAAAGTATGATGATCTGAGAGGCTGGGAAACCAGTCCTTACCTCGGCCCTGCTGAATTTTTCAACAACTTCGGACGCTTTGACGTGTCGGTCACCGTTCCGGGTGGTTGGATCGTGAGCGGAACCGGAGTTTTGCAAAACCCAGAGGAAGTCATGACCGCAGAGGCGATCAAGCGTTATGCTCAAATTTTGGACTCAGACGAAGAGACCACCATTGTCGCTGAAGAGGAAAGGGGCCCGGGCAAAGCCACTGCCGCGGGTGATCAACTGACTTGGCGCTTTGTTGCGGACAAAGTCAATGATTTCGCTTGGGCGACATCTGCGGATTTTATCTGGAAAGGAACGCGGGCAAACATCCCGGGCAAAGGCTACGTGCCAATCTATATGGTGTACGAACCCGAGCGGGCCAAGTCTTATCTAAACGCAGCCAAGCTTACCCGTCACGCGATGGAGTTTTATTCCAAGCTTTGGGCGCCTTACCCTTTCCCCCAACTGACCTTACAAGACGGCCCCAGTGCGGGAATGGAGTATCCTATGGTGATCAATTCAAATCAGGGAGCTGCTGATCACGAGACCGCCCACCAGTGGTGGCCGATGATGCTTGGCACAAACGAAACCCGATACGGGTGGATGGATGAGGGTTTCAACCAGTACATGAATATTTTATCCGGCGCTGATATGAGAGGAGTTCCAGTTAGCCTGGATGGATTTGGCCAAAGCTACGGTAGGATCAGCGGGAGCGAGGATGAAGCGCCACTGATGTGGAGCGCCAATGACGCAGGGACGGGTTACAGCTTTCAGACCTATCAGAAAACGCCACTCATGCTATCCATGTTGGGAGGAATTGTCGGAGACGAGGCTGTCGTCAATGCAATGAAAAAATACACTGCCGCTTGGAGTTTTAAGCATCCTTCACCTTGGGATTATATGTTTTTCATGAACAACGAATTGGGGCAAAATCTAGAGTGGTTCTGGTACTATTGGTTGTTTACGACGGAATCTGTGGAGGGATCTATCGCAAATGTCAGCGGCAAAGACGACAAAACTGTAGTGACCGTAAATCAGGCAGGGCAGATGCCTTCGCCAATTGTGCTGAAAGTCGAATTTGAAAGTGGCAGCGAAGAAATCAAAGCGATGCCAAACTCTAAATTATTGGATGCAAATACGGCAGAAGTGACCTGGCCGGTCGACGTTTGGTGGAATGGCAGCAAAACTTTTGATGCAGTGTTGGATTTTGGAGGGAGAAAGGTCACCAAAATTACGCTTGATCCTCATGGCCGTTTTCCGGACGAGGATGTCACGGACAATGTATGGCCAAGGGAATAGAGTTTCCCTTGGCCGGTTTTCATGCAATGAAAGAAAATGGTTTGTGACCCTGTGGCTCTCTGTTTAAGAAAAATCGGGCATGCGGCGGATTTTGAGTGGATGGGGGTAATGGGGATTTGGCAACAGAACCTACGTTATATTTAATTCAATTGATTGATTTCTACGTATTTTTGAAAATAAATCAATTGTATTCAGCTTTCGTTACTTTTTAATTCAATTTTTGGATAGCTTCGCGCCAGAATTAAATTTGGAAGTACGGCCCGGAAAATCAGCTGAATTGCACCGTCCGAAAGCTCCCAGTGCAAATCTCGGAAATTGAATTTTTCGGATTTCAGTCTTAAGTTCTTTAGGAAAAGAAACCAGTTAGTCGAAAGAGAGATTCGGCGGGCTCCTATCATCGCTATTGGCATGTCGGTAGATGTTTTCCGTTTTGGAGACGGTTCAAATCGCGCCTCTTTTGTGTCATAACGAAACGAGTTGTCAGCACCTGTCTCATGGGTAGGATGGAACCGGAAGTCTTTCGAAGAAAAGTGTAAATCGCTCCTATACCTTATAAGAAGGTCAAAAATGGAAGGATCAGCATATTGGGTAACACTGCGCGACCCTACCTGCTAAATTGGGTGGTTGAAACGCACTTTTATTTATATGAAAAAACCGGCAAAAAATTGAATAAAAAATGGCAGATTAAATGAGTACTAAAATTGCTCATTTTGTTACCTTTGCGAAAGTTAACAAGTTGAAATGCCTCTAATATTCATTTGGAGGCCATTTTTTTACTTTAAAACCACTAAAAAAAGGCAGAAGGTTTGCCAAGAAAAGCAGAACGTTGCTAAGACCAGAGAACTAATACCGAATCATCTTCTGAGTGTTCCCGGCTTTTTACAAGAACGTCGGGAATGTTTTTAGGTTCGGATTAAGGGTTCCATGGGACTGAGAGGGCGAAGCTGTGTCTAGGGGAGTGTCTCCATTCGCCAACTACGATACCTCGAGGATTTTATTTCTAGCTAAGTTTTTTTGCAAATGAGGCTCGTAGCAATTTGCAGCTAAATAAAGGTGTTTGTCGATTTTAGTGGCAGTGTCATTTAATCTCTATCAAGAAGATGAAAACGATTAATGTAATTCTTTCAGGTGGTGTCGGCTCGAGGCTTTGGCCCTTGTCACGCAAAGCACGACCGAAGCAATATTTGCCGATTTTTGAGGGCCATACCTTATTTCAGAAGACTGCTTTAAGAAACAAGGCGTTTTGTGATCAGGTGATCGTAGTAGGCAATTGCGACAATTACGAGCTGTCTCGGGCCGACCTGAGAAATGCAGGAATCGAAAACTACAGTGAGATCGTAGAGGCCTGCCCCAGAAACACCGCAGCGGCGATTGCCTTTGCGGCTTTTGCAGCCGAGCCGAGCGACATTTTGTTTGTAACTCCGTCGGATCATCTGATCCAAGCGGAAGATCTGTATGCATCCGCGGTTTCCAGGGCGATTCAGCTCGCCAATGACGGATTCATTGTGACCTTCGGGCTGAAACCCACCAAGCCAGAAACCGGTTTTGGATACATCGAGTCTGAGGGAGAAGAGGTAAAGAGCTTCCGGGAAAAGCCTGATTTGGCAACCGCACAAAGTTTTTTGGATCAGGGGAACTTCTACTGGAACTCGGGGATGTTCTGTTTTCAGGCAGGTGTTTACCTGGAGGAGCTTCAGAAATTTGAGCCGGAGGTTTTTCAAGCTTCGAACAAAGCCTTTGAAGATGCGGTTGATGGAAGGCTTGATTTCGACCTTTCGATGAGGATTCCTTCCATTTCTGTCGATTATGCCGTCATGGAAAGAACCAAAAAAATAAAGGTAGTCCCCTCGGCCTTCCAGTGGTCAGACATGGGCTCTTTTGAATCCATCTATGAATACCTCAACGAAGTCGGACATCCCATAGATGAGCAGGGAAATATGGTCATCGGCACGACGGTTCACACCGAATTCACCGGTTTGACAAATACCATTCTCGTTCAAACCTCCGATGCAATCCTCGTGCTTCGAAAAGAGAATGCCCAGGACGTCAAGAAGGTATATGAACGCTTAGAACGGGACAAGTCAGAGTTGGTTTAGAGGTTAACAGTTAAGAGAGAAAGTAAAGTATGAATAAGAAGATTTATATAGCCGGACATAGAGGGATGGTAGGTTCGTCTATCTGGAGAGCCCTGGAAGCGAAAGGATATGCCAACTTGATTGGGAGAACTTCCGCTGAACTAGACCTCAAAAACCAGAATGCAGTGGTGGATTTCTTTCAGACCGAAAAGCCTGAAGTGGTCATCGATGCGGCTGCGAGAGTCGGTGGGATTATGGCAAACAGCTCCTTTCCCTACCAATTTTTGATGGAGAACATGCAGATCCAGAACAATCTAATCGACTCGGCGTTCCATTCCGACGTTCAGAAATTTATCTTTTTAGGCTCCTCTTGCATCTATCCCAAATTCGCTCCGCAACCACTGAAAGAGGAATATCTATTAACCGCACCGCTTGAACCTACCAACGAATGGTATGCAATTGCTAAAATCACAGGAGTAAAGGCCTGCGAATCCATCCGCAAGCAATACGGCAAAGATTATATATCCTTGATGCCGACCAACCTGTATGGGCCTTATGATAATTTTGATTTAAACACTTCTCACGTTCTTCCGGCTATGATCCGTAAGTTTCATGAAGCGAAGGAAAAAAACGAAGCAATCGGGGTCAGTGAGCCCGTCGAACTGTGGGGCTCTGGTAACCCGATGCGTGAATTTCTCTATGTGGAAGACTTGGCGGATGCGGTGGTTTTTGCGCTGGAAAATGAGTTTCACGACAACCTTTACAATGTCGGAACAGGAGTGGATTTGACGATCAGAGAGCTTGCACAGCTGATTCAACGCACGGTGGGGCATACGGGCGAAATACTCTGGGACGTAGACAAACCTGATGGCACCCCGCGTAAGCTAATGGATGTTTCCAAGATGGAGAATGCCGGTTGGAAGGCAAAGGTTGGACTGGAAGAGGGCATCGCAAAAACCTATCAGTGGTTTCTAGAGCATCAAGGGACTTTTAAGGAAGTGAAAATCTAGTCACTGTAACACAGAGTCTAGCGGAGATGACACGGAGTTTTTCTCTTGATTGATATGCTTGAAAAAGAAAAGTTGACTGAAATATTTTAGGATGCGCTTTTAAAGTGCACTCTAAGCTGGGGCCGGGACTTTTGGAATCCGCTTATCAGGCTTGTTTAAAATATGAGATTTTCAAAATGGGGCTAACTGTTGTCACAGAAGTTCCTGTACCACTAATTTATGAAGAGATTAAACTTGAATGCGGATATAGGATCGATTTGTTGGTAGACAATCAAATTATTTTAGAGCTCAATGCGGTAGAGAAATTGACTGATGTTGACGAAGCTCAGATTCTGACCTATTTAAAACTTTCTGGATATAGAGTAGGGTTGCTTTTGAATTTCAATACTAGAAGTCTTAAGGACGGAATTAAAAGATATATACATTAATTAAACTGTGAGACTCTGAGGCCACTCCGAGAAACTCCGTGTAATAGATATTATGAAAACAGCATTAATCACCGGCGTAACTGGCCAAGACGGGTCCTATCTAGCCGAACTTTTAATAGAGCAGGGGTATATGGTGCATGGGATTAAGCGTAGAGCTTCATCTTTCAATACCCAGCGGGTCGATCACCTGTATCAAGACCAACATGAAACGTCTGTCAATTTTAAGATGCACTATGGAGATTTGACGGACTCTATGAATATCATCCGGATCATCCAGGAAGTCCAACCAGACGAAATCTACAATCTAGGTGCGATGAGTCACGTGAAGGTTTCATTCGACTCGCCGGAATATGTAGCTAACGTTGACGGCATAGGAACATTGAGAATACTCGAAGCAGTCCGAATCCTGGGGCTGGAAAAGAAGACAAGAATCTACCAAGCATCAACATCCGAACTCTACGGTGGCCTGCCGGAAAACAAGAATGCGCAAGGGTTTTATGACGAGAGCTCCCCTTTTTATCCTAGATCTCCATATGGAGCGGCCAAAATCTACGGATTCTGGATCACGAAAAATTATCGCGAAGCCTACAACATGTTCGCATGCAACGGGATCCTCTTCAACCATGAATCACCGCGAAGAGGAGAGACTTTTGTCACCAGAAAGATCACGATGGCTGCTGCTGCCATCGCTTTAGGTGTTCAAGATTGCTTATATCTTGGAAACCTGGAGGCCTTAAGAGACTGGGGTCATGCCAAAGACTATGTCAGAGCGATGTGGTTGATACTTCAGCAAGAGAAACCTGAGGATTTTGTAATTGCGACTGGTGTCACTACCAAAGTGCGTGATTTTGTGGAAATGTCTTTTGCCCATGTCGGATTCACGATCCGTTGGGAAGGTAAAGGGGTGGAGGAAGTAGGCGTTCTGGCGTCGATAGATCAGGAAAAGTACGAAAGAGCTACCAGTGAGGCGATCAAACCTTCAGTCCTGAATCTCTTAGACTCCTCCGTCGTAAAAGTCGATCCCCAATATTTCCGTCCAACGGAAGTGGATTTGCTGTTGGGCGATCCAACCAAGTCTAAAAATCAATTAGGTTGGACTCCTGAGTATGATCTCGCGGGATTGGTAGAGGACATGATGGTATCAGATGTCAAGCTGACGCAAAAGGACATCCTGCTGGCCGAAAGGGGACATGAGATTTTTAGACAATCTGAATAGTTTTTTACTGAAAGCTTAATTTTGATATAGATTTTCTCCCACCATCGAACAAAAAAAAAACTAATAATTTATTTATTTTATGATTCCAACTTTAGAAAACAGCAAGATTGCCATTGTGGGCTTAGGCTATGTAGGTCTTCCTTTGGCAGTCGCTTTTGCAGAAAAATTCAAGACTGTAGGGTATGATATCAACGCTGCAAGAGTCAATGAACTCCAAAAGGGTCACGACCGAACCCTGGAAGTCGCTGATGCAGAACTAAAAAACGTGCTGGTAACGACAGGTATGGAACTCGATCAAAAAGGCAGAGGACTGTTAATCACCGATGCAATCTTGCCGGTGACTTCTGCGAATATTTATATCGTCACCGTTCCTACACCTACAGACAAACATAACAGACCGGTGCTGACTCCGATGATCAAGGCCTCAGAGATGATCGCCAAGGTCCTGAAAAAGGGAGACGTCGTAATCTATGAATCTACGGTTTACCCGGGCGTGACCGAAGATGAGTGCGTTCCCGTTTTGGAGAAAATATCGGGTTTGAAATTTAACGAAGACTTTTTTGCCGGGTATTCTCCAGAGCGGATCAATCCGGGAGATAAGGAACATACGGTCACCAAGATCCTAAAAGTCACTTCGGGCTCTACGCCGGAAGTAGCCGAGTATGTAGATCAACTTTATAAAGCGGTAATTACCGCCGGTACCCACAAAGCTTCTTGTATCAAGGTAGCGGAAGCAGCCAAGGTGATCGAAAACTCCCAACGGGATATCAATATTGCCTTTGTCAATGAACTGAGCAAGATATTCAATTTGCTGGGTATCGATACGCAGGAGGTTTTGGAAGCGGCAGGTACCAAATGGAATTTCCTCCCCTTCAAGCCAGGATTGGTTGGTGGACACTGCATCGGTGTAGACCCATTCTATCTGGCTCAGAAGGCTCAGGAAATGGGCTATCATCCGGAGATTATCCTAGCGGGACGCAGACTTAACGATTCCATGGGCAAGCACGTCGCCACTGAGGTGATCAAGCTGATGATGCGCAAGGATCTGAAGGTGATCGATTCCAAGGTCTTGATCTTGGGCTTTACCTTCAAGGAAGACTGCCCGGATGTAAGAAATACCCGAGTGATTGACATCTACAACGAATTGAAGTCCTTTGACATGGATGTCTGTGTGTATGATCCTTGGGCGGATGCAGCTGAGGTGAAGCATGAATACGGGATTGATGTACTCAGTGGAGCTGATAAACCAGACTTGGGCGATTATTCCGCTGTAATCTTGGCTGTTGGACACAAAGAATTCAAAACCTGGGATATCCGAAAGTCGGACAAACAGGTGGTATTTGATGTGAAGTGTGTCTTGGATAAGGAATTGGTCGACTCAAGACTATAATTTTATAGCAATGTTTGAACGATTCAAAGAGAAATTAAAAAATAAGAAAATACTAGTCACAGGTGGAGCCGGTTTTATCGGCTCCAACTTGTGTGAAGTGCTTTTGGGTCTAGGCGCAAAGGTCACTTGTTTGGATAATTTCGCAACAGGTCACCGACATAATATCGAGCCTTTCTTTTCTAACGCTGATTTTACCCTGATAGAAGGCGATATCCGAGACTTGGCTACTTGTCACGCCGCATGCGCATCGCAGGATTTCGTATTGCATGAGGCAGCTTTGGGTTCAGTTCCAAGATCGATCAACGACCCCATTGCCACGAATGATGTCAATGTTGGGGGATTCTTGAATATGCTCGTAGCTGCCCGGGATGCGGGCGTGAAGCGTTTTGTATATGCAGCGAGCAGTTCTACCTACGGAGATTCCGAAGCATTACCCAAGGTAGAGGATGTAATCGGCAAACCCCTTTCTCCGTATGCGATCACCAAGTACGTAAATGAGCTGTATGCAGAGAACTTCTACAAAACCTACGGTTTAAATACCATCGGCCTTCGATACTTCAATGTTTTTGGTAAAAGACAGGATCCGAATGGCGCTTATGCTGCCGTTATCCCGCTATTTGTCAAGAAATTTATGAATCACGAGAGCCCGCTGATTAATGGAGATGGCACCTACACTCGTGATTTTACTTATATAGACAATGTGGTGCAGATGAATTTGCTTTGTATCACGACTGAGAACGAATCTGCGCTGAATCAGGTCTATAATACGGCGGTAGGGGATCGGACTACCTTGGTGGAGTTAACTGAATTAATCAAGAAACATCTGACAGCGTACGATGCGGCTATCTCTCAAGTGGAGATCGTGCATGGCCCGAATCGCAGGGGCGATATTCCGCATTCCTTGGCATCGGTGGATAAGGCAAGAGAGATGTTGGGATACGAACCAACTCATTCGATAGATAAGGGGATTGAGGAGGCTGGTGGATGGTATTGGTATAAATGAACAAAATTATATATGAATAAACGACTACTGTATTGATTTCTAAGAATAAGAGAATCGCTAAAAACACAGCTTTTTTATATATCCGAATGTTTGTGATGATGGGCGTGTCGTTCTATGCGGTAAGGCTTTTATTAGCAGAATTAGGAATTGCCGATTTTGGTATATATAATATCGTCGGCGGCGTGGTTGCAATGTTTTCCTCTCTTCGAGGGTTATTTGCATCTGCAACACAGAGGTTTCTCAACTTCGAAATGGGAGGCGGACGGAACTCAAATTTGAATAATATTTTCAATATGAGTTTAAATATTCATTTAATACTATGTTTGATAGTTCTCATTTTCGCTGAAACTATTGGTTTATGGTTTTTAAACCATAAATTAAACATTGATCCTGGAAGGTTAAATGCTGCCAATTGGGTTTTTCATTGTTCTGTAATTGCAACTTTGATCACTATTATGACAATTCCCTTTGATGCGGTAATAATAGCAAGAGAAAAAATGAAGGCTTTCGCGTATATTTCCATCATAGATAGTGTTCTCAAGTTGGCAGCAGCGTATGTTTTAGCTGTCTCTACAGGAGATAAATTAAAAATATACGGGTTTCTTATTTTGATAATTGCTATTGTAATTAGAGGAATTAATTCATTTTATTGTAGAAGAAATTTTGAAGAGTGTAAATACAGAGTATATTGGAACCCTGATTTATTCAAAAAAATGGGGACGTTTGCAGGTTGGAATTTTTTAGGAAATACATCTTATGTTTTAACTAATGAGGGTACAAATATTTTGCTTAATTTTTTTGGCGGACCTACTTCAAATGCAGCTCGCGCAATAGCATACCAGGTAAGAGCCGCTACCATGAAAATTGTCACTAATATTTTCACTGCTGTTGATCCGCAGATAATAAAATTGTATTCTCAAAATGAATATCAGCAACTCTACAACCTTTTGTTCTTTACTTCAAAAATTTCTTATTTGGTTTTATTGGCAATTGTATTGCCATTATATATGTCATTGGAATTTATAATGAATATATGGTTAACCGTAGTTCCAGTAGATACTATTATATTTGTTAAGTTGATTTTGGTGCTAATTCTTGTTAGAGTATTTCATGGTCCGCTCGATACTTTATTTAAAGCTACTGGGGATATAAAAAAATATCAAATTTCCAATGTAATTATTAATATTTTTAATCTTCCTATTTCATATGTTTTATTGTTAAGTGGATATCCTTTGTATATTGTATTCGTAGTAATGATTGCGTTGGATATTGTGTATTGGGGAATGTTAGTAATTCTAACAAACAAAATAGAAAAATTTAACATGACGGAGTATTTCAACAAAACAATTTTTCCGTGTTCTTTCGTCACAATACTATCATTGTGCATTTTTTATGGAATTAATCTTTTATTTGACTCTAGCATATTTATAGAGCAACAAATTTACTCAACTCTACTAGGTTTTTTCTCTGTAATAATTTCTATATGGATATTTGGTTTATCTAGCAATGAGAAGAGTAAATTGAGAAAAATTATTAATAATAAAATTAGTTTAAAAACATCAGATGGTTTATGAAAATTGTTTTCTTTATTTCCTCACTACGAGGTGGTGGCGCGGAAAGAGTTATGACGATTCTATGTAACAACTTAGTTGAAAGAGGACATCAAATATTTTTAATTACAGATTTACGTGAAGAGATTAAATATCATGTTGATAACAGGATTAATTTAATTGATTTGAAAACCCCAAGTAGGTTTGATGGAGGATTTTTTTCTAAATATTACAAATTTTATGCGCACATCAGGCAAGCTATAAGGGAAATTGATCCAGACTTAGTGAATTCATTTATGACGGGAATGAATTTTCATGTTCTCATATCAACAATAGGGTTGAGGTATCCCATTGTTGTATCAGAGCATTCGACTTTTCAGAACTTTAAATCGTGGTTTAATTACTTTACCAGATTTTATGTCTACAAATTGGCTGAACAGGTTACTATGTTGACAAATCAGGATTATTGTTTTGTTGGGAGTAGGATTTCTAGAAAGGTTGTTATACCCAATCCTTTACCATATAAGATCAATCATGGAGAAGATATACGAAACAAGAATATTTTAGCCGTTGGTAGTTTAGATCGATGGAAGGAAAAAGGATTTGAAAACCTGATCCGTATTTGGGGAGAAGTTGCCAATAAATATCCCGAATGGGCTTTAGAAATAGCCGGGACCGGAAGTATAGAAAGCCGAACTTATTTAGAGAACTATTGTGAGTCTAAAGGAGTACGAAAGTCGGTTCGTTTTCTAGGATTTCAAAAGAACATTGATAAAATAATGCGGAGCAGTACTATTTTCGTACTCTCGTCGACCTTCGAAGGTTTTGGTATGGTATTACTTGAATCTATGTCACAGGGTTGTGCTGCAATTAGTTTTAAGTGTAAGGGAGGCCCATCCGAGATTATCAGGCACTTGGAGACAGGATTATTAGTGGAAGATCAAAATTTTAATTCGATGAAGGAATCAATTTGTTTGCTAATAGAAGACGAAAAGTTAAGGGCTGCTCTTATAAAAAATGCTATTATCGACGTCGAGCGATTTTCCGCCGATAAAATCGTTGAGAAGCTGGAATTTACTTACAACGAGGTTTTATTCAATTATAGAAGAAAATTATAAGTTTTTATTTATCGATTTATATGATATCAAGGCTATTTAAAAGCATTTACTTTCGTAATGAGTTAGAAGTTTTTTTTCAATTAAAAAAGCATATACATTTTAATGAGAAGCAAAAGTTAGAATATCAAATTTCAAAATTACAAAATGTGTTGTCGATAGGACGGAATGTTCCGTATTACTATAGAATTTTAAATAGACTTAATATTGAGAATCTTTCTTATCAGGAATTTTCTAAACTTCCTCTGCTCACCAAAGATATTATCAGGGAATTTGGACCAGATCTAATTAATAAAGAGTATAAGAACCTCAAATCAGTTTACAGTAATACCTCTGGTGGATCAACAGGCGAGCCAGTCGAATTTATGCAGACAAAAGAATTTAGGGATAGGGCTGCCGGTAGCTATCATTTCGCCAATTACTTAAATGGGATTTCTCCTTATGATTCTATGTTAATTTTTTGGGGTGCCTTGAGAGATATGCATAATACTGAATCAAATCCTATATTAAAAAGGGTTAAGAATTTTCTTCTGAATTTCAGGTTTCTCAATACATTTGTTTTAAATGATAAGATCATTTTGTCTTATATTAAAACAGTTAATTCTTACAAACCGAATGCTATTAAAGCATATGTTCATTCTTTTTATGAAGTTTCCAAATATATAAATAGAAATAGTATCCCCATACTATGTAGTCCTGTTATTCAAACATCTACTGGACCTTTATACCCAGAGGTAAAAGAGGAAATACAAAAGGCTTTTAAAAATTCACATATTTTTAGTTTTTATGGTTCTCGAGAAGTAAGCTCTATAGCGACAGAAACTCCTGCGTATTCGGGTATGAACGTTCTATATGATAATGTTTTTCTTGAAGTTCTTGACGAAAATGGCATCCCCGTAAAAAAAGGAGAAGAGGGAGAAATTGTGATAACAACACTTAACAATTCTTACATGCCTCTTTTGAGATATAGAATAGGTGATAGAGCAATAAAGGGTGATAACCTTGAATTTGGTACCCTGATTTTACAATCTGTTGTGGGGAGAACTTTGGGAGTTATTCATAGAGCGGACGGTTCTAAAATAGACGGTCAATTTTTTACCAGCTTATTCTTTAAATCAAAAGGGATTAGAAATTTTCAGTTGATACAGAATCAGATTGATAGTTTGACGCTAAAAATTGTGAAATCAGTTGACTATGATGAGAATGAAATGAAAGTCATTATGACTAGAATAATGGAAGAATTACCTGGCGTTAAAGTAGATTTAGTTTTTTGTAAAGATATTGATCTTACTGCGACTGGGAAAAAAATGTATGTTTTTTCTCGTTTGTAAATTTCGATTCGGCGGCATTGATTTTTTATACATGGTCGTGTGGTGTAATTTATTTTTTCAATATTTATCGCGACGTTAATAAGTCAGATAAAAGTCGAAATACTAGTGTCTCAGTCGATCTTCAATAGAAACCAACTTCAGTTGTTTGGAGATTATAGTAAAAAGTTATATTAAAAAATAATGCTTCTGAGATTAGTCAATTTATTTTTAATAGCAATAATAGCGCTCTTTAGTGCTAGTAGTGGTGTCTTGTTTTTTTTAACTACAACCTATTTTGTCGGTATTATTACAGCTATTTTTTTATCAGATAGAGATCAAGCTGATAAAACTAATCTATTATTTTTATTTGATTTAGCTTTTTTAGTTTATAATTTGTTTGTTTTCGTTGCGTATTATTCATTTATTGAAGCAGATAATAGTTTTTTCAAATATTCTGATCAGTATGTTTTTTATGAAATTGCTGAACAACTAGGAAGAAACAGTTCTTTAAAGCAAATTTATCATGATTGTTTCGTGTATAGATTACATATAGAACAGGAAGGTGCCTATTTTTTATTTGGTACAATAGCATACCTTTCTAATAATTTTTTTGATGGAAATTCTATTCTTATTCAAAGTATTAGTGTTTCTTTCTTTGCTATTTTAATTAATTTGTTTGTTTATAAAATAATTTCTCATCACACCACTAAATTTATTGCGCTTAGGTATGCGGTTTTATATTTAGTATTTTCTCATATTTTGGCTTATTCTCCTTGGTTGTTGAGGGATGTACATATTGCATTATTGTTCGCAATTGCAATATATATATTGCATTTAGAATTTTCATATATAAGTTTAGTACTTCTTTTGTGTTTAAATTTGTTTACGTTTGAGTTTCGGTTTGAGCATGGATTGGTTTTTACATTTTTTCCATTATTTTATATTGTTAATAATTCAATACAAAGTAAGTATAAAGAAATATACGTTTCAATATTAATTTTATTCCTTTTGGTTGTAGGTATAAATTATTATTCTTTAATTATCTCTAATTTTTCGAAAGTTTCAAACTCTCTTGATAATTATACTGAATTTACGGAGGAAAGTGTATCGTCATCTGATGGTTTAGGAGCTATTATTTACAGGTTACCGTCCGGAGTGAGTCATATTGCGAGAGTTGTCTTTTCACAAATTTCTCCATTTCCTCCTTGGGTTGAGATTCAAAAGTCAACTACTCTCAGTCAAAGTATAATTGGACTTGTTACAGGAATCTCTTCGTTATTTTGGAGTTTTGTTTTTTTTATAAATGTCAAATATTTTAGGTATTCCAGGTACATGTCGAGTCACACCAAATATTTGCTGATTTTCGCTGTTGTTTTTCTTTTCCTGAATTCATCAAATATTAGTGAGCGACGTATAATGGCTATATATCCACTACTTTATGTTTTTTTTATTTTCGTTACCTCGAGGCTATCCAAAGATCATATTTCAACAAATATATTTCAGTTTTTTCGTTTATACAGTTCACTTTTATTAGTCTATTTTCTATTTAAATTCTTATGAGGATTTTATGTGTAATAGATAGTTTGGGTTCAGGTGGAGCCCAACGTCAGTTGGTGCAATTAGCTATTGGATTTAGGCAACGAGGATACGATGTGTCTTTCATAGTTTATCATGAATTAAATTTTTTCAAACCGGATCTAGATCTTAATGGTATTTCGGTAAAGCAAGTGATAGAGCATAACTATCTGCTTCGTATTTTTAAGATAGCTAGGGAAATTAGTCGTTGTCGTCCTGATGTGGTTATTTCCTTTTTAGAGGGGGCTAACTTTATATGTGAGGTTGCTGGGTTATTTCCACGAAAATGGAAATTGATTGTTGGGGAAAGAAGCGCTAATCCTGAAATATTGACTTCATTTAAATTGATATGCTTTAGGTATTTTCATTTGTTTGCAGATAAAATTGTTTACAACTCATTTTCCAATCAGCGACTTGTTCAGAAGATCAATCCTTTGTTATCTAACAGGAAGTGTCATGTAATTTACAACCTTATTGATTCGGAGATATGGGGAGAAAATAAATTTAGAGAGTCACTGAATGGTAATTTAACTCTTGTGATTGCTGCTAGCCATCAATATCTGAAGAATGCAAAAGGTCTGATCGAGGCTGTCAACAGACTAAGTGGGAAAAATAAGAAAATTCTAAAGATTGAATGGTATGGTGATATTAGCCCCGATAATTCCTTTATGGAAGCGAAGAATCTTGTTAATGAATACTCATTAGGCGATATTATCAGTTTTTTTCCTTCTGTAAGGAATATTTTTGAAAAATATTATTTAGCGGATGCCGTGGGTTTATTTAGTTTCTATGAAGGATTTCCGAACACTATTTCTGAAGCGATGTCTATAGGAAAGATTGTTGTTGCCTCAAGTGTATCGGATATTCCGCTGGTACTTGATCATTGTCCTGACCTCATATGTGACCCAGCTAATGTTGAAAGTATTCAGAAGTCTTTAGAGCATCTAATCGAATTGACATTGAATGAAAGAATGGAGATCGGTTGCGAAAACAGACGAAAGGCACGGACGCTTTTTAAAAAAGATAAAATAATATATGATTATTTGCAATTAATGAGATGAAATGAAGTTATTAGCGAAGTTACTATTATTCATTAGTAAGGTTGTTAGAAGAATATTAATGGTTATATTTAGGGATTTATTTGCATCCGCTGGAAGAAATTTCATCTTTAATCCTTATGACGACTTTTCCTATCAAAATATAACAGTTGGCAATGATGTTTTTATTGGATCTGGAGCAGTTTTTGCTTCTTCTAATAGTAAAATTTTGATTGGAAATAAGGTTATGTTTGGGCCAAACGTCTCAATATTTACAGGAGATCATAACACTTCGGTTTTAGGTAGATATATGTATGATGTTAAGGAAAAGCTTGCAGAAAATGATGCACCTGTTACTATCGAAAATGACGTTTGGATTGGAACACGAGCAATTATTTTGAAAGGTGTTACGATTGGATCCGGAAGTATAATAGCTGCTGGGTCTTTAGTGTTAAAAGATGTTCCTCCCAATTCAGTTGTTGGCGGTGTGCCATGCAAATTTTTAAAGTTTAGATTTGATGAACATCAACTGTTAGAGCATAATCGTATATTAAGTATTAAAGGAAATAATAGTCAATATTGATATTTACATCGTTAGTAATTTGAACAAGGAAAAAGTTTTGATTTTAGGTAAAACACCTCTTCCGATTGGAGGGGTGACGGTGCATGTGGATCGGCTATTGTTTCATTTGAAGCAAAACAATATTCTTTTTGACTTTGTGGAGTTGATTCCATCAAATTTTTTTTCTATTTTAAAGTTTTTCTTTGCTGCTAAGAGTGTTCACCTTCATACTTCTAATGTTTATATTCGCTTTATATTTTCTTTTTTATGTAAATGTTTTTCAAAGAGATTTGATTATACTCTTCACGGAGATTTAAACCGTTATAAGTCAAAGTTCAAAAACTATTTAGATTTTTTAACCATTAAATTTTCCTATAGACCGATACTACTTAATAGCAAAAGTTATTTTAAGGCTTTGAGCATTAATAGTAATGCAGAGCTAATATCTTCTTTTCTTCCCCCCAATTTAGATAATGAAGTACTTGATTATCAAATATTTTCTACTATTGTCGACCTAAAAGCGAGGTTTTTTCGTGTTTTTTGTACTAATGCGTTTAACTTGGCTTACGATAAGGATTCTGTTGAAATTTACGGAATTTTTGATTTGATTGATTCTTTTGTAGTGTTGCCCGATTTTCTTTTAGTTGTTTCAGATCCCTCGGGTGCTTACTCAAGATATATAAACGAGAATAACATTGCTATAGGAAATAATGTTTATTTTATTTCTGTCCCTCATTCTTTTTACAGAGTAATAGAGTTGTCTGATGTTTGTATAAGAAATACTTCCACAGATGGTGATTCTCTTTCTGTTAAAGAGTCTCTTTATTTAAATAAGTTTACATTTTGCACTGATGTCGTTTCCAGACCGGTTGGGTGTATTCTTTATTCGCGAGGAAGCTTTCTAGAATTGGTAATTGGTTTTGATTTTACTAACCGGATACGGGTTGATACAACTAAGTTGTTTGAGATTCAAAAAATTATACAGATTTATACGATATGAAACAAATCATACAAGACCTTAAGGACGGAAATACAATTTTAGAAGAAGTGCCTGCACCGTTAGTAAAACCTGGTCAAGTACTTATTCAGACAACCAGAAGTCTTGTTTCGCTGGGAACGGAGCGAATGTTGGTAGAGTTTGGCAAGGCCAATTTCTTACAAAAAGCAAGACAGCAACCTGACAAGGTTAAAGAGGTTATCAATAAAGTAAAAACGGATGGTTTGCAACCTACACTTAATGCTGTTTTTAATAAACTGGGACAACCGCTGCCTTTGGGTTATTGTAACGTGGGGAAGGTAATAGCTGTAGGTAAAGGTGTAGAGGATTTTGCAGTGGGTGATCGAGTAACTTCTAATGGGAATCATGCAGAATACGTATCTATTCCTAAGAATTTGGTTGCGAAAGTCCCTGAGAATGTATCGGATGAGGAAGCGTCATTTACTGTAATAGGTGCCATTGGTCTGCAAGGAGTTCGTTTGGCCAATCCAACATTTGGAGAAACAGTTGTTGTTGTGGGTTTAGGTCTAATAGGACTGATTACCGCACAGCTGCTGAAAGCAAACGGCTGTCAAGTGATTGGATTTGATTTTGATCCTGCTAAGGTTTCTTTAGCCAAATCGTTTGGAATAAAAGCAGCTAATCCAGGTGAAGGAATCGATCAGGTAGCTTTTGTGAATAGCATTACCAATGAAGTAGGCGCCGATGCGGTCATCATCACAGCATCCAACAAAAGCAATGATATCATCTCCCAGTCGGCTAAGATGTCTCGTAAGAGAGGTCGGATTGTCCTGATTGGCGTAATTGGTCTCGATATTTCTAGAGCAGATTTTTTTGAAAAAGAACTTACTTTTCAAGTTTCCTGCTCTTACGGCCCAGGTAGATACGATGAGGCTTACGAACAAAAAGGACAGGATTATCCATTGGGCTATGTGAGGTGGACTGAGAAGCGAAATTTTGAGGCTGTATTAAATGCGATTAGTTCAAAGGCGATAGTAGTGGAACCCTTGATCACAGAGCGAGTGCCCTTAGATCAATATGAATCCATTTATGGGGATATGTCCGGCAGCAAGTCCATTGCCAGCATCTTGGTGTATCCAGAGAAATCAGGAGAACCGGCTCGTTCAGTGACTATCACTTCTAACTCCTTCTCTCCAGGAAAAGGTACCGTGGGAATCATTGGTGCAGGTAATTTTACCTCAGCGATGATTCTCCCTTGTTTGAAGAAAACTCCAGCGAGATTAAAATTCATCTCCAGTTCAGGAGGACTTTCGGGAACAACGCTGGCCAAGAAATTTGGAGTTGCTCAGTCTACAACTGATAATTCACTGATTCTTCAGGATTCCGAGGTAGATATGGTGATGGTGACAACCAGACACAATTCTCATGCAAGAATGGTAATTGAAGCTTTGAATTCAGGAAAGCACGTTTTTGTAGAGAAGCCATTGGCATTAAACCAAGAAGATTTGGATGCGGTACTAGCTGCCTATAAGGATTCTGGAAAAACAGTTTCAATCGGTTTTAACAGGAGGTTCGCTCCTTTGGCTTTACAGATGAAGAAGGCTTTGGGTTCTGGAAATACGCCCATGAATATCATAGCTACCATGAATGCTGGCTTTATCCCGGCTAATGTTTGGGTTCATGATATGGAAGTAGGCGGGGGAAGAATCATAGGAGAAGCTTGTCATTTTATTGATTTAATCACTTATCTCTCTGGATCAAAGGTCAAGGCAGTGTGCATGAACGCCATGGGTGTCAATCCGGAAGAAAATACAGACAATGCTACCATCCTTCTCAAATATGAAAATGGAACAAATGGCGTAATTAATTATTTTGCCAATGGAAGTAAATCTTATTCTAAAGAAAGAGTAGAGGTCTATCATCAAGAACGCACTTTGATTATGGACAACTGGAGAAAACTGAATGGTTTTGGATTCAAGAATTTCAGTTCTGCTTCATCTAGCCAAGATAAAGGTCACCAAAATCAATTCAACCTGTTGGTCGATTCAATTCAGAAAGGTGGTAATCCAATCATTCCGATGGATGAGTTGGTAAATACAACTAAAGCTAGTTTTGCCGCAATTGAAAGCCTTAAAACTGGGGCTTGGGTTAGTGTCGAATAACACTGCGTCTGATTCGCTGCGTTTGCTGAATAAAACCTTTGGCCCAAATTACAAATTGAAGTATTTTGATTTCTAAACTTGCTACGCTCTTCCACACCCTATCTTATTTAAGGCCCATTCAAGGGGTTTATCAAGTGATGAATAGAGTATTAAGGGTTGGGACACTATCCTCCTTTAAACTGACTTCTGATTCTGGTAAGAAACTTGATTTTTTTTCAATACCATCTGTTAATCAGATATTAAGCGTTGAGTCCAATCTACTCAAATTTGAATTTCTAAATCTTCGTAAGACTTTCCCGTTTGATTCAATAGACTGGAACGACCAATCTCATGGAAAGCTCTGGAATTATAATCTTCAATACCTTGATTATTTGAAGCAGGAAGATATTTCTCTCGAGGTGAAGATCACACTCGTCAAAGATCTGTATTCTTGGCTTTGGAACGGTAAACTTCCTCTCGAACCTTACCCGGTTTCACTGCGAGTGATGAATATGATCCGTTTTTTGAATTCTGATCAGCTTTCGGAGGATGATTTGGCGTTTTTAAGATCCTATATTTTTGCAGAGGTAAATTATCTCTCGCAAAATTTGGAATACCACATCCTTGCAAATCATCTATTGGAGAATGCATTCGCACTATGGATGGGCGCTACCTACTTTGGAGAGAAAGGATGGTTAATTAAAGCTGAAAAGTTGCTTAGATCGGAGTTAAAAGAACAGATCCTCCCAGATGGGGCACATTATGAGTTGGCACCGATGTACCATCAGATTATTCTTTATAGAGTGATGGAGGCCTATTACTTGACTTCTGAAGATCATTCTTTGAAGTCTTTTTTGAAGCAAACCGGTAATTTGATGCTGGGCTGGCTTGCGCAGATGTCCTTTGCCAATGGGACACTTCCCCATTTTAATGATACTACTGAGGACATTGCCCTTCCTCCATCAGAGCTTTTGGAATTAGGTGAATCCATAGGATTGGTTCCGGAATTTAGGGAACTCAAAGACTCGGGGTATCGGATATTGCAATCTGCTGACCTCAAATTGGTCGCCGATGTAGAGGGAATAAAGCCAAGCTATCAACCAGGACACGCCCATGCTGACACGTTTTCTTTCGTGCTTCATCAAGGTTCCATACCGGTGATAGTAGACCCTGGTATCTCGACTTACAACATCTCGAAACGTAGAAACTGGGAGAGATCTACAGTTGCACACAATACCCTTACGATAGACCGGCAAAATTCATCTCAGGTGTGGTCAGGCTTCAGAGTGGGCAGGCGTGCAAAAGTGAAAATGTTGGCCGATGGTGAGAATTTCTACTCAGCTCAACATGATGGTTTTGGAAAACAGATTCATAACCGAATTTTTGAGATGACAGAAACTGGATTTAGAATTACTGACAAAGTTAGAAACCGAAGATCTGAAGCTCTTTTAGAAGTGAGGTTTTATCTTCACCCTGATGTTCAAGTAAGAATGGTCGATGATTTGTGTGTTAAGCTCAACAATCAAATTTCCTTGGCTTTCAAGGGAGCATCTAAGATCGGTTTAGAAGATTACGAATTCTGTTTAGGCTATAATAGATTGAAACAATCCAAGGTTCTTTTAGTGAATATTCATGAGGATCAGTTGGTTACCCTCATAACAACAAATCAATGAGAATTCTATTTATAACGGACAATTTTCCCCCAGAAGGAAATGCGCCTGCGAACCGGACGTATGAGCATTGCCTTGAATGGGTTAAGTCCGGACATGAAGTGACTGTGATCACTTGTGCTCCAAATTTCCCAAAAGGGGAAGTCTTTGATGGATACAGCAATTCTTGGAAAACTGAAGAAAACATTGGTGGAATCAGGGTGATACGGGTCATGTCTTATATCACCTCCAATGAGGGTACATTCAGGAGAATTCTTGATTATATCAGCTTCGGCTTAACTTCTTTTATCCATGGGTTATTTATAAAGACTGATATTATTATAGGTACCTCACCGCAATTTTTTACTGCGACGTCGGCTTGGCAGCTAAGTTTTTTTAAGCGGAAAAAATGGATCATGGAAGTTCGGGATCTCTGGCCTGAGTCAATTGTGGCAGTTGGGGCGATGCAGAATCGGAGTGTTATCGGATTTTTGGAATGGATTGAGATGAAGATGTATCGGTCCGCAGACAGGATAGTGGTCGTAACCGACGCGTTTAAGACTAAAATCAGCGCTCGTGGAATAAATTCTGAAAAGATAATTGTTCATAAGAATGGGGTGGATCTATCCAAATATTTTCCCGGAACCAAACCACAATATCTGGTAGATTCGCTTGGACTACAAGGTAAATTTATCCTGGCTTATATCGGGACGCATGGGATGGCCCATGGGCTGGATTTTGTTTTGGATCAGGCAATTGAATTGGAAAAGCACTATCCAGACGTACATTTTTTGTTTATGGGAGATGGGGCAAACAAGGCGAACTTGATCAAGCGTTCCCATGATGCAAATATCAATAACGTGACTTTCTTGGATTCGGTGCCCAAAGACAAGGTAATAGATTACCTGCATCTGATGGACGTAGCGCTGGTAAATTTGAAGAAGTCTGATACGTTCTCCACGGTAATACCTTCAAAAATTTTCGAAACGGCGGCTGTCCAAAAGCCGATTATGTTAGGTCTTGTTGGGGAAACGAAAGGGATAATCGAAGAATACGGAGCCGGAGTTTGTTTTGAGCCAGAGAATGCTATTGAGTTTCGAAGAGCTTTAGAAATTTTATATGATTCGAGAAACGATCTGTCAAAGTATAAGGAAGGATGCAAAAGATTGGCATCTGATTTTGAACGTAAAAAGATTGCCAGAGAGATGCTAGACACTATTGAATCAATATAGTTTTCTATTTTTTGAACATCTTGTAAAATTTTAAGCCCTGAAGCTATTCAAGTAGTTCAGTCATTTTAATAGAGTATTTTCAAATAAATATACAAACCAAATAGGACATATGATTAATCTTACCATAGTTGCGGGAGCAAGACCGAATTTCATGAAGATTGCCCCAATCATTCATGAGATCCAAAAGCAGAAAAATGCCGGAGTAGCGATCGATTTTAGATTGGTGCATACCGGGCAGCATTATGATAAGAAAATGTCTGGGGATTTCTTTACTGAATTAAATATTCCGGACCCTAATGCCAATTTGGGTGGGGGAGGAGGTACTCAGGCAGAGCAGACTGCTTCTATTATGGTAGCCTTTGAAAGAGAATTACTGGAAAACAGGCCTGATTTGGTTATCGTAGTAGGTGATGTGACGAGTACACTCGCTTGCTCCATTGCTGCCAAAAAACTTCAGATCGACGTTGCACACGTTGAGGGAGGAATTCGCTCCGGGGATTTGTCGATGCCGGAGGAGATTAATCGGATGGTAACGGATAGTATTACAGATCACTTCTTTACAACTTCTGAGATCGCCAATACCAATCTAAGAAATGCCGGTGTCGCTGAAGGACGAATTCACTTCGTAGGAAATACCATGATCGATACTTTGATGGCTAATCAGGATAGATTGATAAAGCCGGAAGGTGATATCTATGATACGCTTGAGCCACAAAAATATGTTGTGATGACCATGCACCGTCCTGCAAATGTGGATGAGGAATCCAAGTTGAAGGCATTGATCGAGGCGATAGTGAATGGAGTTGAAAACATGCCAATTATCTTCCCGGTACATCCTCGCACTGCCAAGATTCTGGAGACCATGGGAATAGAATATCCAAATCTGCATTACTCCGCTCCCTTATCTTATCTGGAGTTTAATTATCTGGTAAAGAATGCAAAAGGAGTCATTACCGATTCCGGTGGAATTACCGAGGAGGCTTCTGTGATGAATGTGCCCTGCATCACGTTAAGGGACAATACCGAGCGGGCTGAGACCATTCATTTAGGCACCAATGAGCTGATCGGCACTAATCCTGTAAATGTGCCACCGGCACTTGCAAAACTGATGGGAGGCAACTGGAAGCAATATCAGGGTATTCCGCTATGGGACGGAAAGACTTCTGAACGAATCATAGCTGCGATTATTTCGCTGTATTTATGAGGAAAATAGGCTTACTTACTTTTTTCACTTCGTTCTTTTTCGCACAGTTTGCTGCTTCCCAGTCCTTACCATCCAATTTCCCGGTTTTAGAAGAAAACCTTCGAAGGAATCAACTCCTAGACACGTTACCCAGTAACGTGTCTTTTTTGTTGAAGCCTATCTTGGCAGACTCAAGCACCTATCCACTTTCCGATAACTTGATTGATTCAGAGTTGTCAATCCGGCTCACTCCCATAATCAATACGACCCGAGTGTCTACTAAGCGTCCTTATGCTTGGGGTGACTATGGGATGATTCCGAATCCCGGTTTTCAGACTTATTTTTCCGGAGGCGTGGAGATGAAGTACAAATTTATCAACCTGACCTTTAGACCTGAATTGGTCATCGCCCAAAACAAAGGTTTTTTTACGGGCCTCGATGAGATGTCAAACTCTGAAATTCGAGACAGATTTTTTTTCTGGAATAATGGTGATTTTCCAGAGCGCTTTGGTAAAACTTGGATAGCGAATCCCTGGTGGGGACAGTCCAAACTTACGGTTCAATACGGTGCTTTTGAGATTGGAGGTTCTACTCAAAATATTTGGTGGGGTCCGGGTCAGTTTAATGCCTTGACTTATTCCAACAATGCCCAAGGATTTCCGCATCTGAGCCTAAATACGATTAAACCAGCGAGGACCTTGATAGGTAACTTTGAGGGACAGATTATTATGGGGCGACTGGAAAACTCCGGTTTGGCTCCATCTCAAGAGCAAGCATTGGATGACTTGTATTTTAGACCATTCACAGGAGACTGGAGATATACTAATGCGATTACTATATCTTGGAATCCGAAGTGGGTCAAAGGCTTTTTCTTGGGATTTTCCAGAACGTTTCAACAATATGATGCAAATCGAGGAAATGAATTCCTGGATTGGTTCCCGATCTTTGAAGGCCTTCAAAAGAAGAACTTTTTTGAAGATGGAAACACAGTTGACTTTGATGCAAATGGAAGAGATCAGACGATCACATTTTTTGGCCGGGTGGCAATACCAAAGAGCAAATCGGAGTTATATTTTGAATTAGGAAGACGTGATCATGCGTATAATTGGAGAGATTATATTTTGAACCCCGATCATGCAAGGGCCTATATACTGGGTTTCGTCCAACTGTTTGATTTGCCGCAGTCAGGAAGAATGATTCAAGTTCGTGGAGAGATGACTCAACAACAGGAATCGGTTAATCGATACATTAGATATTTGGGAGTAAAAGGAGGACTAACCTGGCATACGCACACAAGAGCTAGAGGATTCGTTAACTATGGGCAACCCTTGGGAGTAGGAATAGGGGTAGGTTCTAACGTACAGACGATGGAATTTGCTTTGGTGGATGGGCTTGATAAAATCGGAGTGTCGTTTGAGCGTTTGGCAAACAACCAGGATTTTTACTACAAGGCTCAGCTGCAGGAAACTGAGCGTAAACCCTGGATCGATCTTTCCCTTGGCTTCTTGTATGACAAGAAATTTGAGAACCTCTTAGTCAGCTCCAAGCTGCAAGTGATTCACGCAAAAAACTATCAATGGCAGTTGGATCCAGCCAGCACCGCGGAGTTCCCAAAGGGGGAGAACCTGACTAGTATGCTTGCGCAGGTGAGCTTGATTTATTTTTGGAAGCAGAACGAAAACTAAACGATTTTTTTCACCGCAACGCCGCAAAGGTCCCGAAGTTTGGCAGGGAATTTTTGATACCAAGTCCGTAGCATTTCAATTGTTAGAAGTCCCCGCATCTGGGCACTGCCAAGCTTTTCGCGCTTTTCACCTTCTATATTATATGAAAATCTATAGCGGAGGGCTCAAGGATTAGGTTTTGACTTGGTTAGAGTGCTCGGTTTTTGAAACCTGTGAGGTTTCGTCCTTTACAGCCGAATTGACGGAGCGGATTTTTATTTGTAAACACTTAATCAACTCTATTTTCTCCAATGCATAGATTTTTCGAACGTCCGTTAAATTGGGTGTTTTGGGGTAAGTGTTTCCTCAACTTGTGGCTTTCTCACTTCAGCTTTTTTTTTATTTAAAGCGTGAGTTAAACTATCACGTACAAAAGCAACTGTCTACATAAGAAATAACGCTTTTGTAAACACAATTTATGAGTTTTGACACTACTTTTTCTGGTTTGTTAATTTACGGCTAAATCGTCTTAATAATTATTTTATTTACAATTAGTAGGTATAATAATTGTTGAATCGTAAATTCGCACCGGCTTAGGCTCTTAAACCAAACATCTATGTATTTTCTTTTAGCTGCACTTACCGCTTTTTCAGTTGGCTTGTTAGTCACACCCGTCGTAATTTCCGTTTTGAAGAAAGCCAAGATCGGAGATATTCCCGGCGGACGTAAGATCCATAAGAAGGTAACTCCTTCCATGGGTGGGATTGGATTCGTGATCGCGACTTTTGTAGCCCTGGGCATTTGGGGCTGGCAGTTTCCTGTTCCGGATATCCGATATTTGCTTGGCGCCATTGCGCTGATGTTTTTCGTCGGCCTGAGAGATGATATGGTTGAACTGAAGGCGAAGCATAAAATCTTGGGCCAATGTGTCGCGGTACTTCTCGTCATTTTCGCCGGAGATATCCGGATCAGCAACTTTCATGGATTTTTAGGCCTTTATGAAATCCCACTTATCGTAAGCTATTTATTCAGTGCGTTTGTATTGCTCGCTTTGACCAATGCCTTTAACTTGATAGACGGACTAGACGGCCTCGCGGGGACGGTTGCGTGCATCTCTTTGGGTATGCTAGGAGCGTGGTTCTACATACAAGGGCTTGACAGCTTTGCAGTGCTTAGCTTTACTTTGTTGGGAAGCGTTCTAGCCTTTCTGATATTCAATTGGGCTCCTGCAAAAATATTCATGGGTGATACCGGATCGCTAACCTTAGGCTTTGCCTTGGGGAGTTTGGTGGTCGCATTTATCGGTCAGAATGCTGCATTGCCACAGGGCACTTTTCTCAAACTAGAGCCATCTTTTACCGCCGGTGTGGTACTGATGATCTACCCACTCTATGATATGGCACGCATATTTGCCAAAAGGATCTCTCAGGGTCGTCCTCCCATGTCTGCAGACAAGAGCCATATCCACCATTTTCTGATGCGAATGGGCATGAAACATAGTCAAGTAGCCTTGATTTTGGGCTTTTTGCAGTTTACCCTTATTTGCTTGGTCTTTTCCTTAGGAAGTTTTTCAGATAATATAGTGCTGCCAATTTTATCGGCAATCGTATTAACTCTTGGGTATCTGATGGAACGGGTCACCGTGAAGTTTGTAAAGAAGAAAGTGCATAAATTGCCTAGAATACTGGAAAGCAGGCCATTGCATGCAATTCCATCCGGTAGACTCCGATTGGACAAGCAGTCTGTAGAATCAGGAAGTATGAATATGAATTAAGTTCACCCTTTTCAACGTCGTAAAAAAGAGCCCTAAAGAGGGCTTTTTTTGGTTTTTGCTCATTTTTGTTGGTTTGGATTTCGGAGTAATGTAGTAAGTTTAAAACATTCTAGACCACCTCCTGCCTATTTCATGGCCGATACAATCCCGCTTTCCTTTCCTGTCTTTGACGGCAAGGAAAATTTCTATTTACAAAAAGCCCTTTCCTCAGGACTTTTAGCCACAAATGGCGAGTTTATAGGATTGTTCGAATCTAATCTGTCCATGAGAATGAAATCACACCAAGCTGTGGTTTTAAATTCTGGGACTTCGGCCTTGCATCTGGCGCTTGTCCTTCTCGGCGTCAGTCCTGGTGATGAGGTAATTTGTCAATCCTTTACTTTTTGCGCTTCGGCTAACCCAATTGTTTATTTAGGAGCAAAACCGGTGTTTGTGGATAGTGAGAGTGATACTTGGAACATCTCGCCGGAACTACTAGAGGATGCGATCTTGAGCAGACTTGCTTTGGGAAGAAAGCCCAAAGCGATCGTGGTTGTTCATCTTTTTGGGATGCCCGCCAAGATGATGGAAATCAATGCGATCTCAGAGAAGTATGAGATTCCCGTCTTGGAAGACGCCGCTGAAGCTTTGGGCAGCACCTACCATGGTCAGCCCTGTGGGACGCTGGGATCGATTGGTATTTTCTCGTTTAACGGCAACAAGATCATTTCCACGGGTGGTGGGGGAGCATTGATCTCCGATGATACCCAAACGATCAGTAAAGCCAAATACTTGTCGACTCAAGCGAGAGAAGAGCTGCCCTACTATCAGCATCTGGAAATCGGGTACAACTACCGCATGAATAATCTTGCCGCCGGGATTGGTATTGCGCAATTGGAAAGGCTAGACGATTTTGTCTGCAAACGAAGACAGATTAATCAGAGGTATCGAGCTCATCTTGAAGAGTTTCCCGGTATCGCTTTCCAGCCTGAGCAGGCCGGGTCTTCTTCGAACTTCTGGCTGAGTACAATCCTGATCGATGAAAATCTAACCGGGATTTCTAATAAAGAACTTCGAAAGGTCTTGGATGAGGAAGGTATAGAAACCCGATTCTTGTGGAAGCCCCTTCACTTGCAGCCGATTTACCGCGATGCCCCATTCTACGGAGGAAATGTCGCTGAAGCGTTGTTTTCGAAAGGTCTTTGCCTTCCCAGCTCTACAAGTCTCAATCCGGAGGATCAGGAGAGAATTGTCCATATTATAGAAAATGCGCTAAGTAAAGCATCCTAAGATGAAGTACAGGGATTTGGGAAAAAGGGTCTTAGACCTGATCTTGGCAACGATAATGTTTATGATTATTCTACCTGTTTTCTTGGTTTTGCTGGTACTTCTTTCCATTCATTTCAAGGGGAATCCATTTTTTTTTCAAGAAAGACCGGGCAAAAATGAAAGTCTGTTTAAGATCATTAAGTTTAAAACGATGAATGATAGGAGAGAGCAGAATGGGCTCTTGGCCTCAGATGATAAGAGAATTACTGCGTTCGGAAAAATCGTGCGAAAATCCTCCCTTGATGAAATACCCCAGCTGCTTAACGTAATTAAGGGTGATATGAGCCTTGTTGGACCGAGGCCACTTTTGGTGGAATACCTTCCGCTTTATAATGAAGTTCAAGCCCGAAGGCATGACATCAAACCGGGTGTCACGGGCTGGGCGCAGATCAACGGAAGAAATGCCATTAGTTGGGAGCGGAAGTTTGATTTTGATGTTTGGTACGTCGGTCACATTTCGCTGGGATTGGATTTGAAGATCTTGTTTCAAACGAGTTGGAATGTGCTGAGATGTAAGGGAGTCAGTCAACAGGGCCATGTGACGGTTGGGAAATTTACCGGAAGCAGTCCAATGCCGTAATTGAGTTGGAAATTAAGCCTCTGATTTTCGATTAGATTAGCCAGATTGAGGAACATCACTTAATTTAAGGGGATTTGTTAGCGGGCGTGGTAGAGGTTATGTAGTCGACCAGAGGCGGGAACAGGAAACTCGATGGAAAGACTTGGATCGCACGTCTCTATGACAGACAGATTTAGAAAAAGCTGGAAGCTGAAGAAGAGTTTGCCGGGACAATTCGAATATATCGCTTTGGCTTTGCCTGAAATGGAATATCTACACCTGTTGAAACCATGAAAAAATTATCTAGGTTGAAGATCCTTCCGAGATGGATTATAGCCACACTCGATCTATTGATACTTTTCCAATCGGCGTTTTTTGGATATTTGGTTCGATTTAATTTCGATCTAGATCCTGTCGAACAGCAAGATGTATTGTTGGGGAGCCTCACCTTTACCATTAGTGGTCTGTTTGTCATGCAGGGTACAAGAAGTTGGAGGGGGATTGTGCGACATACAGGTTTTCAGGACGGGGCAAACCTTTTGAAGACGATAGTTTTAAATTTTTTCATTATCCTATTTTTGAATTTTTTTCTGGGAATTTTCTACAACGACACCTACTTACTTCCCACTTCTGTATTGATCATTGCCAGCCTATCCGCAATGTTCATTTTGATCTTTTATCGCTTGCTGGTCAAAGAGCTTTTTGTGTACCTAAAGGGAGGTGTGACTTCAACCGAAATTCGGAATGGAGTGATCTTTGGAGCCGGTGAAGCCGGTATTATTGCTCAAAAAACGATAAAAAGCGATGGGCAATGTAGAATGGATATCGTCGCTTTTTTGGACGACGATTCAAAAAAAGAAGGCAACTATATCGGTGGCAAACGTATCTATAATGGAATCGAAGCACTCGAAAAACTGACACAAATTTACGGAGTAACAGAGCTGATCATCGGAGTTCGTGACCTCTCTGTCACTCGCAAAAATGAGATTATTGACGAATGTCTGAGGCTGAATGTTGCGGTGTCCGTGGTTCCGCCTGTAGAGCAATGGATTGACGGAAGTCTCACTGCCGGAGCAATTCGAGAGGTCAAAATCGAGGATCTGTTGAGCCGTGAACCAATCATCCTGGATAACCCACAGATCGAACACGATCTGAAGGGAAAGGTGGTATTGGTAACCGGGGCCGGCGGATCTATTGGTTCTGAGCTTTGTAGCCAAATATCCCACTACCAGCCCAAGCTTATTATCCTATTGGACATTGCTGAATCCTCGCTATACGAAATAGAACAGGAATTCAGAGAGTTGCGTCCATCATCTGCGATCAAAGTCATATTGGGTGATGTGAGAAATACAAAGAAGATGAAGGAAGTCTTCAGGGAATTCAAGCCTGAGGTGGTATTTCATGCAGCTGCTTACAAGCATGTACCGATGATGGAGAGATATCCCGAGGAAGCCATTCACTCCAACGTCATCGGAACGAAGATTTTGGCGGATTTGTCTGTTTTGACCAAGGTTGAGAAATTCGTATTCGTGTCTACAGACAAGGCGGTAAACCCGACGAATGTAATGGGAGCTGCCAAAAGGGCTGCAGAAATTTACGTACAAGCGCTGAATCAATACCTAGAGGCTAACCATAAAACAGGCCATACCCGATTTATCACCACACGATTTGGAAATGTGTTGGGCTCAAACGGTTCTGTGATCCCTCGTTTTAAAAGACAGATCCTAGAGGGGGGCCCGATTACCGTCACTCATCCGGAAATCACGCGCTATTTTATGACCATCCCGGAGGCCTGTCAATTGGTATTGGAGGCAGCAGTAATGGGGAGCGGAGGTGAAATCTTTGTGTTTGATATGGGGCAACCGGTGAGGATCTTGGATTTGGCAGAAAAGATGATTCGGCTTTCCGGTAAGAAAGTAGGAACTGATATCAAGATTCAGTTTAGTGGTTTGAGGGAAGGGGAGAAGCTTTTCGAAGAACTACTGAATGATTTTGAGACGGTCAAGATCACGCACCATCCTAAAATCAAGATCGCTCAGATGTTGCCCTCCTCTTTTCATCGAATAGAAGGTCAAATAGAATTGTTCCAGGAGATGATCGGGAAAAACAACGAAATCGATCTGGTTAGGCATTTAAAGGTTATGGTGCCAGAGTTCATTTCCAATTCCTCTAGGTTTGAGGTGTTGGATAGATTGAATTGATAAAATGATACAAAGGCTATTTTTCCGTTCTGTTAAAACCACGTCACGGAAAATCTCCCGAATTAATAATCTACTGATATAGCTTTTAAAAGCCCTTGCCGATCACTCAGCAAGGGCTTTTGGTATTTTAGAAATCGCAAGAATTACAGCATTGGGATATCAGCCTTGTATTTGCTGATCAAGCTGTCGTTGTGCGATCCACCTACATCTGAATTAGAGCTATTGAATACTTCTGGCACTACACCGTTTTCAAGCGCCATGGCCGCGGCCTGCACCATAATCGCATTGAGCAAAGCAGCTCCGACGACGGTGGACGTAGCACCCACGTTGGTATGTAGTCCGTCGAGATC
This sequence comes from Algoriphagus jejuensis, assembly GCF_039523455.1. Classification (NCBI taxonomy): domain Bacteria; kingdom Pseudomonadati; phylum Bacteroidota; class Cytophagia; order Cytophagales; family Cyclobacteriaceae; genus Algoriphagus; species Algoriphagus jejuensis. Next base: position 267,178 of record NZ_BAAAFI010000049.1, read on the forward strand.
TATAGCTGCGTCTCCGATTTCCCCAAAGGTGTCCAAGAAGATATCGCTCACCTGAAACAATTTCAAGCCGGATGAATGCCTTGAGTCCACAGATTTGCTGTGTGCATAGTTGGTAATCACGATGACCTTTGCTCCGTGCTCTTGTGCGATTTGTGCCATCTCTACACTTACAGAATTTCTCCCTGAGTTGGAAGAAATAATGAACACGTCCTTGGAAGTGAGGGTGTAGGGCTGAAAGAGCTTTTTGGCGTAACCTTCGCGTCTTTCTACTTCGGTGCTTCCGGATGCATCCTCGTGGAGCATCAAGGCTGGGTCCAAGATCGGGATGACTCTTGCAAATCCGCCAGCCCGATAGAAGATCTCCTCTGCCAGCATGTGGGAATGGCCCGTTCCACTGGTGTAGATCCATCCGCCGTTTGCGATGGCATTCGCAATCCATCTTGAAGCGATTACAATTTCTTTTTCCTGCCGGAACGCCTTCTGAAGTTTCTCAAAGACGGTTTCTCTATAGCGTTTATACGGTTCTGAACTCATTTTATACTTTAGGGTGATTGGCTAATTAAGTAATATTTCATCGACAAATACCCACCCTTTTGCTCCGGCACCGGGGTGCCAGGCAGGTAGCTTTGAAATAGGTCTCAGCCTGATTTTGACCTTGTCAAAATCTGTTTCCGGGAGCGGAAACGTCAACATCCCAAATCTGACTTCTTCAATTTTCGTAGACTGGGCGTTGTCAGTGTTTGGTAGTTTCTGCCAGCCCTGCTGATTTCCTGTCCAAATCTCCACATTTTCTGGAGGAAAGATGTAGGCGATCTCGTTTAGAAGTAAACTGATGCTAATCTCATTTGGACTAGTATTTTCAGCAATAAAAATCTCCAGCTCCATGGAGGTGTCCTTGAAGCCGAGCCAATTTCCGGATCCATGTCCGGTTTTTCCTTTTATTCCGTCGAAAAGAGACGCCGCACCCTTAGCCTTATACTTGGTGTTTGGCTCAAAAGCCAAACGGTAGGACTCGGGTTGAATGCCTGACTTGAACAACAAGTCTGAAACGGTCAAACTCCCCGTCCAGTCAGCGGCGAAGGCTTTGGCACGGATCTGAGCGGTTTTTTTGAGCCAGATCGGAGCGGTGTAAACGGGACTGGAAATGCTGTCCGGCTCCGTTCCGTCCAGAGTATACCTGATTTCGGCGGTACGGATCGGATGCGAAAGCACCAACTCCATGGAATCTTGGAAGAGCTCCTTATCGAAAGTGATCTTAGGTGGATTGAGCGCGTAGATGATTCCCTTTCCGTCAAATCCGAAGTCAATATGCGCTGTGGTCAGCGCTTTGCGGAGATTTTCTTTGGACGATTCGTCCAATCCGGAGTTCCAAAGAAATATTTTTTTGACTTGCGTCAATTTTTCCAGGACTGAAACAGCCTCAGCGCCAAGACTATTTCCGGAAATAGCCAGATTTCTCAGGTTTTCCAAACCTTCCAAGTTGGATAGTTGATTGGGTGTGACCCCTGTAAAGTTCATTTGCAATTCTTCCAAATTCTGGAAGTCACGGAGAAAGCTCAGGTCCACAGACTCCAATGGCATTCGATTGAGGTTCATTTTTACCACTTGCTCCTTGATACTTTTCAGGTCTTTGAGCGAAGTGGGATCAAAAGCAGAAGTGCCGTAGTAGGCGACTTCGAGTGCAGGAGAACCGGGGAAAACCGGATTGACCTTACGGAAGAAATTATTCAGCTCCGAAATGTCTGAGTCAGACGCTGCGTCAAAGGTGTAGGATTTCTGATTGGAAAACTTGTTGGAAGCCAGCTGGAAAAGTGGTTCTTCTGACTCGAGCTCGGTGACTTTTTGCTCAAAAGAACTCCCTGATTCTACCCAAAGCTGGAGGATTTCCAGTTCCTCATCGGTCAACTGTGCCTTGTTTTTTGGAGGCATATGCTCCTTGGAATCTTCCGGAAGATGGATCCGCTGGATTAGGAGAGATTCCTTCAAATCTCCGGGGACGACAAATGGGCCGTTCTTCCCACCTTTTTGCAAACCAGCCAGATCGTCCATCCGAAGTTCGCCTTTTACCTTACCTTCTTTGTGGCAGGAAATGCACTTGGCTTCCAAGATTGGTTTTACCATGTGCTGGAATACCTCGGCGTCATCCAAAGCGACAAATTCTTCTTCATTGGATTGAATCGGTGTCAAAAGGAAATTTTCTCCATGAGTCAAATCTGCTCCGAAATGCCCGGTAAGAACGATCGCGACGGCAAGCGCTCCGGTGGAAATCTTCAGAAAACTCGACGATTTGTCTCTGTAAAAGTAGATCAACACCGACAGGCCCAGGGAGGCCACGCCTAACCATTGGTGCCAAAACAGCATGGCTCCGTCATAGTCCTCGTTTGCCAAAAGCAATCCTGCAAGGACAGTCAATCCGGTAAGATTCGCTCCTAAGAGCAAGACCCAGGTACCGATTTCTTTGATTTTCTCGTCTTTGATCCACAGCATCGCCACCGCCATCAGCAGAAGGACGATCGGGAAATGCAAAATCAAAGGGTGGGCTCTCCCCAAAACTTGCAGCAGCGAAGGGATATTCAGGCTATCTCCAGCCAAACTCAACACCAAGGCAAGGCCAAGCCAGAAGAAAAGCAGGTTTTCTAGAATCGGTATTATCCGGGATACTTTGGGCATAATTGGAAATTAAGCAATCAGGTCTTTTACTACTTTACCGTGCACATCTGTGAGGCGATACCTTCTTCCGAGGTGTTTATAGATGAGTTTTTCGTGGTCGATTCCCATCAGGTGCATGACCGTGGCTTGGAAATCGTGGACGTGAACCGGGTTTTCGGTGATGTTGTAGCCGAAGTCGTCGGTCTCTCCATAAACCATTCCTGACTTCACGCCGCCACCGGCCATGAAGATGGAGAAGGCCCGTGGGTGGTGATCTCTGCCGTAGTTTTCTGGGAGTATCTTGCCCTGGCAATAGTTGGTTCTGCCAAACTCGCCGCCCCAGATGATGAGTGTTTCATCGAGTAATCCACGCTGTTTCAGATCCGTGATCAATCCGGCTGTGGCTTGGTCGACATCCTTTGCCTGACCGATCATCTGATTCGGTAAGTTGTCATGGGCATCCCATCCCTGATGGTAAAGTTGGACGAAGCGGACACCATTTTCGGAGAGCTTTCTAGCCAAGAGGCAATTGGCGGCGTAGGTTCCCGGCACCAAACAATCCGGTCCGTAGAGCTTTACGACGCTGTCGGGTTCTTTAGACGTATCGGTGATTTCGGGCACAGCGGTTTGCATGCGAAAGGCCATCTCGTACTGTTGTACTTTCGCTGTGATCGAAGGATCGTTGAATTCCTGATAGTTCAACTCATTCATCGCAGCGATCTGATCGATCATCTTGCGACGCTGATCCCGGCTCATTCCGTCTGGATCAGAGAGGTAGAGCACAGGATCTTCGGAATTGGAAAACTGAACTCCCTGGTGCGTCGCATCCAGAAATCCGTTGCTCCAGAGTTTGGAATAGACACCTTGCCCATTTCCTTTGCCCCGGCTAAGAAGCACACAGAAGGCGGGAAGATTGGCGTTTTCACTGCCCAAGCCGTAGCTCAGCCACGAACCCATGCTGGGACGATTGCCGACTTGAGCTCCAGTCTGGAAAAAGGTCAAAGCCGGATCGTGGTTAATCGCCTCGGTATGCATGGATTTGACGATCAACAGATCATCCACCACGCTGGAGATATGGGGAAAAAGGGAGGAGATCCAAGCCCTGCTTTCTCCATATTGGTTAAAGCCAAAATACGAGCCAACCAGCGGAAAAGACGTTTGTCCTGCGGTCATTCCCGTCAACCGCTGCCCGGCTCTGATGGAGTCGGGAAGTTCCTGTCCAAAGTTTTTGGTCAACAGCGGCTTGTAGTCGAAGGTCTCCAATTGGGAGGGAGCTCCGTTTTGGAAGAGGTAGATGATCCGCTTCGCTTTAGGGGCGAAATGTGGCAAAGCACGCATCAGGCCATCTTCGGCCTCCTGTTTTCCAGAAAACAAATCCGGAACCAACAACGAACCCAAAGCCACACTTCCTATTCCCAGACTCAATCGGGAAAGAAACTTCCTTCTGTTGTGATTCAGCCCCTGCTCTAATAGTTCCTTTTCCATCTCAGCTTTTGGTTATTGTTTCTTCCAAATTATACAAACTCACGATGACCTGCATCAAGGCTGCATTTTCGGGAGTGATCGCTTTTTCGTTCATCGGGTATTCCCCGACATCCAGTGCTTTCTTGGTGTTTTCTGGATTTGCTTTGAAGTCTTCCAATTCAGCTTGGTAATAATCCCACAAGAGCTCTTTCTCCTCCGATTTCATTTCCCGACACACAATGCGTTTGAAAGCTTGGGCGATGGCTTCTTCCCCTTCGTACGTCTCAGAAAGCTTGGTCGCCAAAACTCTTGAGGCCTCTAATACCATCGGATCATTCATCATGAGCAGCGCCTGAAGCGGAGTATTCGTCCTGTTTCGGGTGATCTCGCAGCGATCTCGGTTGCTGGAGTCGAAGATGATCGCTTTGGGAGGAGGCACAGTCAGTTTGATAAAGTTGTAAATGCCTCGGCGGTAGAGTTTGTCGCCTGAGTCTTGGATATAAGTCGCCAAGGTGCCGCGCCCTGAGGTGGCTGCTTCCCAAAGTCCGGAAGGTTGATAAGGCTTGACACTTGGGCCACCGATCTCGCCATGAAGGAGTCCACTGCTTGCCAGAACCAAATCCTGGATGTTTTCCGCAGGAAGTCTCAGACGAGGAGCACGCGCCAAGTAGAGATTGTCTGGGTCGATATTCATATGGTCTTTGCCAATGGCCGCCGATTGGCGATAAGTGGACGACATCAGGATCTGCTTCAGGAGACGCTTGATGTCCCAGCCGTTTTCCATGAAGTCGGCCGCAAGCCAATTGAGCAGATCGGGATGTGTGGGCAAGTCTCCCTGCATACCGAAATCGCCGGCAGACTTGACGATTCCTTTGCCGAAGATTTCCTGCCAAATCAGGTTGACAAAAACTCTTGAAGTAAGTGGATTGTTTCGATCAGTCGCCCACTTGGCCAAACCCAGTCGGTTTTTCTCCAGATTGTCGGGGAATTCAAAGATGGACGCAGGCGTGGATACATCCACTGAATCGGCCGGAGCGTCGTAAACACCGCGATCCAGAATGTAGGTCGTGCGCTTCACTTCGTTTTCTCCCATCACCGAGACACTGAGTTTGGTGGTATCTGAGTGATTGATGAACGTCAGGATGCTGTCCAGGTCATTTCGCTCGATCCAGAGGATTGGGGTTTTGGCGGGTTTTGATTGGCTCACATCGCCCTCGAAGCCCTTTTCTTTCGAGTTGTTGAAAAAGGCAAAGAGTTCGTAATATTCTTTCTGCGAAAAGGGATCATACTTATGGTCGTGGCACTGGGCGCATTCCATCGTAATTCCCAAGATGCCTTTGCTGAATGTGTTGGTTTTGTCCAGCACATATTCGATCCGATATTCTTCGGGAATAATCCCGCCCTCTTCGGTGTATTTATGATTTCTGTTGAAAGCGGTGGCCAAGATCTGTTCTTTGGTGGCATAGGGTAGGAGGTCACCGGCAAGCTGCCATGTCAGGAATTGATCGTAAGGCAGGTTATTGTTGAAGGCATGGATCACCCAATCGCGATACGGCCACTGAGATCGGACTTCGTCGTCCTGATACCCATAGCTGTCGGCATATCGGGATATATCCATCCACAGCACCCCGAGTTTTTCGCCAAAAGCCGGCTGCGCCAGCAGTTCATCCAACAATTTTTCGTATGTATTTTCTCCTGAAAATTCCGCGTATTTGTCCAACATCGCCGGAGTAGGGGGCAGGCCAGCCAGATCCAAACTTGCCCGCTTGATGAGTTCATGTGGCTTGGCTTCCGGATTGGGTTCCAGTTTTTTTGATGCCATTTTCCGATAAGTAAAGGCGTCGATCTCGTTGGTTCCCCATTCTGTTTTTGGTACAGCCGGTTTTTCAACTTTTAGGAAAGCCCAATGTGGTTCATATTTGGCACCTTGTTCGATCCACTTTTTAAGGAGACTGATTTCCTCGGTTGTAAGCTTCAAGTTGGACTCTGGTGGCGGCATCAGCTCTCCGGGATCCTCGGAAATGATGCGGTGGTAAACGGCCGACTCCTCGGGCTTACCTGCGACCAGCGCAAACATGCCGGGGCTTTCCTTCAGACCCTTGAAAGCACCTTCTTCGGTATCCAACCGTAGGTCAGCTTCCCGCTTGTTGGCATCGGGGCCGTGGCAAGCAAAGCATTTATCAGAAAGGATAGGTCGAATATGGAAATTGTAGCTAACCTGGCCGCTGCCGGTCAGATCAATGGAATTGGACTCGTTTTGTCCGCAACTCCATAGGCCACTCATCGACGCCAGAATTCCGAGGCGTAAAATGGATTTTCGGAGATTCATTTTGGGAAAATATTGTATGGAGCGAAAAAGTTACTGAAAAATTTTAATAAAGTTGTAAGACTTCGGGAAAATACCGACGTCGCTAACGTCTATTTTTAGAAGCGGTGATCCCTCAGGGTTTTTCCGGTTTTGGATAGCCGGATTCTCTTAAAAATAACCGAACTGGTTTGGTGAATATGTTTTCCCGAAGTTGGTGTTCGACCTAGTTTGCTTCTGCTTTTTGATAAATATCAATCAAACAAAAAGGCGCCCTGAGAAGCTTTTCTTGGGTATTTGAGAAGTTCTATTTTGATAGGTGAAAAACTACCATTTGAATGGAATAATTACCAATTCTCAACAAATTCTCATCCCACATCAAAAACATTAGGCAGATTTGCAAAGCCAACTCTACTACCGAATTTGAATGAAAGCATTCTTTGCATTAATAGGCTGTTTTTTACTTTATGCCACAGCCTCGGCCCAAACGGATGCTGATGCCAACATTTTGGCACAAAAGCTGGAGCGCTATTTTCAGATGACCGGACAGCGCATCCTGATCCTCGACAGCGACATCGCAGAGCTCAACACCCTCAGTGGGGATGACTTACAAAATCTCCCTGCCGCCCTGACCGAAGGCAGCTCCTACGCCTTTTATACTTTCCAGGGAAAATATGTGGTCATCTACCCAGCCTATCTCAGGGATCGATACCGATCGACAGCCAATTCCAGCACACAGAGTGCTCAGAAAGGAATGTTTTCTGTAGCCGGGAAGATCAAGGACAACGAGATGAAGACCTTTCTGCCGGGCGCGCTTTTTTCCATTCCACAACTGGAACTGTCGGCGCAGGCTAACAACAAAGGGGAGTTTTCACTGCAAGTGCCTGAGGGAACCTATATCGGATATTTCAGCTCGATGGGAAAACAGACTGAGCAGAAGATTCTTAAGATCTATCGGGATCAGGAGTTGGACGTGACGCTGTATGAGTCGATCAGTGAATTGGACCTGGTGACTGTGACCGATCGGGCGATCGATGCCAATGTGATGAGCACCCTTCCCGGAGCTACCCGTATGCCGATGGAGGAGCTAAAGCTTCTGCCTCCTTTGCTCGGGGAGGTGGATGTGGTCAAAAGTATGCTTCTGTTGCCTGGCGTTTCTACAGTTGGAGAGGGTGCTTCAGGATTCAATGTCCGTGGTGGGGGCGTGGATCAAAACCTCATCTTGATGGACGGCACACCGGTTTTCAATCCTTCCCACATGTTTGGCTTTTTCAGTATTTTCAATCAGGATGCCGTCAGTGACGCGACATTTTACAAAGGCGACATTCCAGCACAATATGGAGGCAGGCTCAGCTCGGTGCTGGACATCAAAACCCAAGCAGGTAGTGCTGAACAATGGTCGTTAAACGGCGGTGTGGGATTTCTGTCTAGTAGACTGGGTGTAAATGGTCCGATGGGTGACAAGACTCAGGTGATGGCTACTGTCCGTACGGCCTATCCGACTTGGGTATTGAAAAAGATCCCAAACAGCAGCGTTAATGCAAGCAGTACCAATTTTATTGATGGGAATTTAAGAATCGATCATCAGCTTAATGCACGAAATAGCTTGGTCGCAAGCGGCTACACGAGTTCGGACTACTTCCGGTTCGGTGCGGATACCGCCTATACCTGGCAGACCAATCTGGCGAGCTTAAAATGGAAGGCCTATTTGGGAGAGTCCTTTGGTACTGAGGTCAATCTAACCTATTCGGGATATCGCTATTCCGTGGTAGGAGAGGGCAGACCGCTGGACTTTGAACTGCGTTCCACGATTGACAATATCGGCTTGCAGCAGCAGTTTGAATGGTCGGGTGAAAAGTTCGAAGGCCTACAGTTTGGTTATCAGCTCAATTCCTATCAAATGGGAATGGGTGATTTGAAAGGCACTTCGGAGGAAAGTGTGATTGACCCGAAACAGGTTCAGGACGAGCAGGGGGTCGAGGGCGCACTGTTTATGCAGTTGCCTTGGAAAATCAGTGACCGCCTGCAGGGACAATTGGGCTTGAGGTATTCCCATTTTGCGGCTTTGGGGCCAAAGGATGTTTACATCTACGAACCGGATGTGCAGATGGAACCCGAAACGATTATTGATACGGTCCGCTATGGTTCCGGCGATGTGATCCAATCCTATGGAGGGATTGAACCCAGATTTACGCTGCGATACGCATTCACCGAGGATTTTTCAATCAAAGCTTCTGTCAATCGCAGCATCCAGTATCTGCATCTCCTGACGAATAATTTCGCTGCGGCGCCAGTTGATCTTTGGAAGTTGAGCGACAGCTACATCCAGCCTCAAAAGGCCTGGCAATACGCAGTCGGACTGTATCGCAACCTCAACCAAAACAAGATCGAAACTTCTCTGGAGGTGTATTATAAGGATATGCCGAGCATTGTCGAATACCGCGACGGTGCGCAGCTTTTTCTTAACCCGACCTTGGAGACTGATCTGGTCATGGGCACCGGCTATGCCTATGGAACTGAGTTTTTGATCAGAAAAAACTCTGGTAAACTCAACGGTTGGGTGTCTTATACCTTCAGCCGTACGCTCCGTCAGGTGGTGCCGGAGTATGGTGATCCGATCAACAAGGGGGAGTATTTCCCGGCAAACTGGGATCAACCGCATGATCTGACTTTGGTGGCGACTTGGCAGCCGGTGAAGCGGATGTCTTTCAATGCCACATTCAACTACCGAACCGGTAGGCCGATTACTCTTCCCAGTGGGATCTACGACATCGACGGAGAGATCGTGATCGATTACCAAGAGCGCAATCAGGCGCGGATTCCGGACTATCACCGCCTGGATTTGGGAGCGACATACTATTTCTACCAAAAGAAAAACAGCAATTATAAGAGTTACCTCACCTTCTCGTTTTACAACGTGTATTCCAGAAAGAATGCTTTCTCTTGGTTCTTTCAGCCGGGTCAAATGTCCGGAGTTCCAAAATCCTATCGCCTAGCGGTGATCGGAACTGTCATCCCTTCTGTTACCTATAACTTTACCTTCAAATGAAAAAAGCAGGAATTTGGCTCGTCTTTTTTTCTTTGACTTTGATCGCCTGCGTGGATGAGATTTACCTCGAAGTCCCCGCTGCTGAGTCCAATTTGGTCATAGATGCTTGGCTCGGTCCCTCGACTGACCAGTCTTACGTTCGGGTATATCGCTCGGCTCCCTTTCTCTCGGGCACCATCAACCCCAGCTATACCAAAGTACCGGTGGCTAGGATGTACTTCGAGGATGAAAGTGGCCAGAAGACGTACCTGTTCAATATTCCCGATACGACCTTGTTTTATCGGACCCAGCATTTCAAAGAGTTTGAAACCGGAAAAAAGTACCGATTGAACGTGTTGACCCGTACCGAGGAGGAATATCAATCTGACTGGGTCGTGATGCCGGAGCCTTCGGTAGTCGAGAAGATGGATGTTATCCCGCGAGAGAAGCCTGTAATCGTCTATTCTAGCGGAGTCCCACTTACAGTCAATGCCGTCGTAGCTGATCTCAATCTCAGCATCAGCAATCCATCTGGGGAAGAGGTGGGCTTTTTTATAGAAACCGATGGGATATCGGAGGTGTTTACCACTGGTGATTCTGAAAATTGTATATGCAACTGCTACAGGCCAGTGCCGGCGATGTACGGTGGCATGAATCTGGAGTCCAGCAAATACGAACAAGGCAATCGCTCCTCGGTGAAAGTAGGGGAGTTGAGCGTGACTTCCTTGGGGCGGTTTTACACGGAGTCGATTGTGAAAACTGTGTCTAGAGATAACTTGGGTTACCTAGAGCAAATCAATAAGCAGCAGCGAAGCACGGGAAGTATCTTTGACCCGGCCCCGTTCAAAATCAAGGGAAACATCAAAAGCCTCACCGAACCAGACAAAGAAGTTATGGGAAACTTCATGGTTTTTCAAGAAACGACTTTTTCGCAGATGCTTTACCGGGCAGAGATTTTTCGGCAAAACCCTCAAATGAACTTTGCCTTTGAGCCGACCCAACATGTAGGTTTCTATTGCGGAACCTACTACACTGATGCCTTGCCGTATACTCCTGAACCTTTTCAGCCATGAAATTCAAATCAGTCTTTTTGGCGTTAATCTGTTCGTTCTCGCTTTCTCAGTCTTTTGCTCAGAAAGTAGAAATGAAGGCGATGGAATTGGAAAATTTCATCCTGATCACTGATCGGGATTCCTACTTGACTGGAGACCGGGTTTGGTTCGCTGCCAAACTTCTCAAAAATCACGAAACCTATCGCTACAGCAAGCTTGCTTACATCTCGGTCTTAGACGCGGATGGAAGCCCGATCCACGAGGAAAAGATGCTGCTCACCGGTCAGGACATGATCTACGGAGATTTGTTCATTCCCGAGACTGCCCAATCCGGCGTGTTTACGATAGTCGTGTATTCCAAGTGGATGGCCAACTTCGAGGATTTTCCGGTTGCGAAGCGGGATTTTCTGGTGGTGAACCCAACTGCGCCGAGACCCAACGGTGAGCCCGCTTTGTTTTGGGAGCAAATTCCATTTGAAAACGCACCCGTCAGCATCTTCCACACTTCTGATCAGGCAGAAGTGATTGAGATCCAGGACAAATCTGGAAAAACTCTAGAAGTGATGGAGGCCGTCGCTCCTTTACAAAAGACGCTTTCCAAAGTGAAACCTTCAGAAGGCTACCGCCTGATCTTCAGGAATTCCGAACATATGATCGAAGCCAGTGAATGGTATTGGGATCCTGCCGACTTTTCCCTGACCTACAACTTGCCGGAAGGAGATTTCAAGGTCATCACCCATTCCGACTGGAATATGTTGGAGGAAGTAAAATTGGTCGCAGGAAAGTCGCTGCTCAACAAAAGCCTTTACACCAACCTAAATTCTTTCAAGATTTCTGTTGTCGATTCAAGCGGTGCGCTGGTTTGGAGCTATCAGGTACAACTTCCGGCTCGAAGTTCCGGTCAGTTGCAGCTCAGCTCCAGGGGTACGGCGGGGGAAGAGATGAAGCTTGATCTGCTTGGTTTCCCTTCTCAAATCAAAAACGGCTTTATTCTGGCAAGCGAGGTTTCGCACGTTCAGATCGCTGATTTGGTAGAGATACTCAACCATCCCAACTGGAAAAATCTAAGCCATGCGTCGAGTGACCCGAACCTGATATCGGCTTTGAGCAGAGAAGTGGAAAGCACATTGATGCTGAAGGATTACAGCCCAATGTTCGATTACAAGCTTTGGTCAGTGGCGATTTCCTCTCGATTTAAGAGTTCTGTAGATCCTGCTGGATTGAGTTTTACTTTTCCCCAGGAACTGCTACACTCTCAAATCGACCGTAGAATCTACCAAGACCATTTTGAAATTGTTGACGAGGTGGTAGAGCTGCAGTCTCCCTTCACGCCGGACAAAATTTACGATTTGGAAGACTATGAGGAGTTTCCAGACTTGGAGACTTTCATCAAGGAAACGGTACCTCAGATCCGATTGAAGAAAGTGAAGTCGGGAAACAGCAAGGAAGTATTTGTTGCAAATACAGACAATGAGCACGTGAAATTCAACAAGAAACCCTTGATCCTGATCGATTTTTATCGACCGGCTTCCATCGAGGAAGTATGGAATTTGGACATGGGTTACGTCGATCGGATTGAGGTCTATTACCATCGGTCAACTGTGGAGGCTACCAATTTGGGTGAATCGGTCGGCGACGGACTGGTCCTGATCTACACTAAAAACAACGGATATTTTCTGAAAGCCAATGCGCCGAAGGATCGATACTTCCTGTCAGATGTAAGTGTACCCCGCAGACCGGATTATTCAGGGAGAAATGCCAGCTTAGTGAGCGCTAATCCCCTCCAGTTTATGGATGCTGGGTTGGGCTTTGACCGAGGGAAAAGCAAGTTGGGAAGCCTGAAGTTTGACACCGCTGGCACTTGGCTGGTGCAGGCTTGGGTTTTCGGCAATTCGGACTTTGAGTGGATTCAGAAGAAGGTTCAAATTGATCCTTGAAATGAATACCTGCCGTCACCTGAAATTAAAAAAGCCACTCGAACGAGTGGCTTTTGCATTATATGGTTTTTGAAAATCAGTACTTGACCACAGAGAAGTCAAAAGTCTCCAAAAATTTGGTAGTGAAGTCGCCTGCCTTGAATTGTTCGTTTTCCAAGAGTGCGATGTGGAAAGGAATCGTGGTTTTGATCCCGTCGATCACAAACTCTTCCAAGGCACGTTTCATCCTAACGATTACTTCTTCTCTGGACTGCCCACTCACAATGAGCTTGGCAATCATAGAATCGTAGTTTGGCGGAATGACGTAGCCCGCGTAGACGTGAGAATCGACTCTGACTCCACGGCCACCGGGGATGTGGAGGTTTTGGATCTTGCCCGGACTCGGTCTGAATCCATGTGCCACGTCTTCGGCGTTGATTCTACATTCCATTGCATAGAGCTTTGGGTAGTAGTTTCTTCCGGAGATTGTATCTCCAGCCGCGACTTTGATTTGCTCTTTGATCAGGTCAAAATCAGTCACTTCTTCGGTAATCGGATGCTCCACCTGGATTCGGGTGTTCATCTCCATAAAGTAGAAGTTGCGATCTTTGTCCACCAAGAATTCTATCGTCCCGGCACCTTCGTAGGCGATGGCTTCTGCGCCTTTGATGGCGGCTTTGCCCATAGCTTCTCTAAGCTCCTCAGTGATGAATGGAGAAGGCGTCTCTTCGACCAGTTTTTGGTGTCGTCTTTGGATCGAGCAATCACGCTCAGACAGGTGGCAAGCTTTTCCGGTTTTGTCTCCAATAATTTGGATTTCGATGTGGCGCGGCTCTTCGACGAATTTCTCGAGGTAGAGTCCATCATTTCCAAAAGCAGCTCCGGATTCCATCTTAGCGTCGTCCCAGGCTTTTTTGAATTCCTTGTCTTCCTTTACAATCCGCATTCCACGGCCCCCGCCACCGGCAGTAGCTTTCAGGATGACCGGATAGCCCATTTCGTTGGCGATCTTGAGGCCTTGCTCGATGGTGTCCACCAATCCGTCCGAACCAGGAATAGTCGGCACGCCGGCAGCTTTCATCGTTGCCTTTGCGGTGGCTTTGTCGCCCATTTTTGCGATCATGTCCGGAGACGCCCCGATAAATTTGATGCCGTATTCTTCACAGATTCTGGAGAATTCAGCATTCTCAGACAGAAAGCCGTAGCCAGGGTGGATCGCGTCAGCGTTGGTGATTTCAGCTGCTGCGATGATTCTTGGAATATTCAGATAGGATTCGCGGCTGGGAGCCGGTCCGATGCATACGGCTTCATCTGCAAAACGGACATGCAAGCTGTCTTTGTCCGCGGTGGAATAAACAGCTACAGTTTCGATCCCCATCTCTTTACAGGTTCGGATGATTCGTAGCGCGATTTCTCCGCGGTTTGCAATCAATATTTTTTTAAACACGGTCTTGTTTTGTTTAGTGAAAAAATCAGCCTGCCGGATCTACCAAGAACAATGGCTGATCGTACTCTACCGGTGTGGCATTGGCAACAAGGATTTTTACGATTTTACCGGAAATTTCAGACTCGATTTCGTTGAAAAGTTTCATCGCTTCGATGATGCAGACGGGTTCACCCGCTTTTATTGACGATCCTTCGCTCACGAAAGCAGGAGAATCAGGATTTGGGGTTAAATAAAACGTGCCAATCATCGGTGATTTAATCTCCAACAAATTGGAAGGTGTTGCTGCCGGAGCCGGAGCTGGTGCGGGATTGGCCGCCGGAGCTGGTGCAGCTGCGGCAGGTGTAGGTGAGTGAGCAGGCGCAGGTGCGGCGGCATGAATTACCTGAGCGCTTTCAGCGTATTTCTTGATGGAAAGTTCGAATTCCTCGGTCTTGATTTTGACCTCGGCCAGGCCGGAATTGGAGATGTAGTCGATCAATTCCTGGATCTCTTTAGCTTTCATAGGGTTCTTTTTTTGTGCAATGTCTTGAGACATTTTGGTTTGGGTTAAAACAGAAAAGCTGCATAATTTAATCAAATCATGCAGCTATTAATACTTATTTCACTCTTTCTGAATACGAGCCATCCCGAGTATCCACTTTAATTAGGATATCCTGCTCTACAAAAAGCGGTACCATTACGATCGCACCTGTTTCCACCGTGGCCGGTTTCAGGGCGTTGGTTGCTGTATCACCTTTGATTCCAGGCTCGGTATAGGTGATCATCAGCTCAACAAAAGGAGGCAATTCCACGGAAAGCGGAATTTCTTCTTCCGCATGTACGAGTATGTCGACATTTTGCCCGTCTTTCAGCAGGTTGGGTCTTTCGATCAGGCGTTCTTCCAAAGACATCTGTTCGAAATTCTCAGTGTCCATGAAGTTATAACCCATGTCGTCTTTGTACAGGAATTGATGAGGTCTTTTTTCGACGCGGGCGGTGGTTACTTTTTCACCTGCGTTGAAGGTTTTTTCCAGGGTCTTGCCAGTTCGGAGACTCTTCATCTTGGTGCGGACGAACGCGGCACCCTTTCCTGGTTTTACGTGCTGGAATTCGACGATGGAATAGATATCGTGGTTCAATTCCAGACAGAGTCCATTCTTAAAATCTGCGGTACTTGCCATAAAATTTAATGTATATGCGATAAAATTATTTTGGGTCGTAGCCCCATTTCAAGAAGATCGAGCCCCAAGTGAATCCGCCTCCGAAGGCCGCTAGGATCAGGTTGTCTCCTTTTTTTAACTGGCTTTCATATTCCCAAAGACATAGAGGGATGGTAGCTGCTGTGGTGTTACCGTAGCGCTCGATATTCATCATGACCTTTTCTGATCCGACGCCCATTCGGTTTGCGGTGGCGTCGATGATCCGCTTATTAGCTTGGTGGGGCACCAACCATGCGATGTCATCTCCGGATAGTCCGTTTCTTTCCATTACCTGCGCACTGACATCGGCCATGTTGGTCACGGCGAATTTAAAGACGGTAGAGCCTTCCTGATAGGCATAGTGTTCACGTGCGGCTAGCGTCTCAGCCGTGGCTGGCTTGCGGCTTCCGCCAGCTTTCATGTGGAGGTAGGGTGCACCTGCGCCGTCTGATTTCAAGATAGCGTCCATTATACCGAATTCTTCAGTAGTAGGCTCCAGCATCACTGCTCCTGCGCCGTCTCCGAATAGGATACAGGTGGTCCTGTCCTGATAGTCCACGATGGAGGACATTTTATCTGCTCCAATTACAACGACTTTTTTATGCGTCCCGCTCTGAATGAACTGTGCTCCAAGTTGAAGCGCGTATAAGAAACCGGAGCATGCGGCGCTGACGTCAAAGCTGTAGGAGTTTTTGGCTCCCACCAGGTCTGCGACCAGATTAGCCGACGATGGAAAAGGCATGTCAGGGGTCACAGTGGCACAGATGATAAGCTCCACGTCCATGGGATCTGTACCTGTTTTTTCCAACAGTTCTTTTACCGCTGCTGCGCCCATTACGGAAGTTCCCTGGTTTTCGCCTTTTAGGATTCTTCTTTCTTTGATGCCAGTGCGGGAGATGATCCATTCGTCGTTGGTTTCTACGAGTGATTCCAGCTCCTTATTTGTCAACCGGTATTCAGGTACATAGCCTTCAATGCCAGTGATCATGGCTCTTATTTTGTCCATTTGAATTGGTTTAATTGGAACAAGAATAGGTTGAAATGTTCCAAAATGGGTTGTTTTCTTTTCAGGAAGCCCCTGAGGAAGGCCAAAAATAGTATAATGGAATCTGACCACCAAAACCTAAGCGTCTATCAAGGTACAAGTTATTGCAATTCAGTTGCTTTCAGTTGATAAAAACGAAAAATCCACTCCTTGGCGGGAGTGGATTTATTAGTATTAAATTTTGAATGCGATTAAGACGCTACTTCTTTTTCGATGATTACCTGTCCCTTGTAGTACAGTTTGCCATCAAGCCAGAAAGCTCTGTGCGGCAGGTGCATTTCGCCGGTAGTTGGGCATTTTGCCAATCCCGGAGCTTCCAGTTTGTAATGAGTTCTTCTCTTATCTCTTCTGGTTTTCGAAATTTTGCGTTTAGGATGTGCCATTTTATGTGTGGTTTATGATTGTTCTTTGTTTTTTAATTTCATTAATTGTTCCCATCGGGGATCGACAGGCTTGGATTCTTGACTTGAATCCGGAGTTTCATCTTCAAGCTCGGTTTCCAGTTCGTCATCAATGTAGACGTAGCCGCCCTCTACCTCCAGATCTTCATTATCCAACTCATTTCTGTAGTCAGGATGGATCTTTTTGGCTGGTAATGCGAGCAAAATGAATTCATAGATGAGTTGGGCGACATTGATCGAAGGAGTGTCCCTGGTGATCATATACACGTCTTCATCTATTTCCTTCTCCTCAGCACCGTATTTATAGATCATTTTTTCGGAAAAATCCAAGGGCTGATCATATACTTCCAGGCTGCGGTCGCAGGTCAACTGCACGGTTCCTTTGATGTGAAAATTGAGCTCAATTACGTTGGCTCCTTTGTTGACGATGACCCGTGTGGTCAATCGGCCTTTCTCGACAATTTCGTTGTCTTCGAAGTTTTGGAAAAATGAATCGCCAATTTCAAAGTCGATTTCGTGTTTCCCTTCTTTGAACTTAATTACTTCAATATCAAAGGTTTTCCAGAATTTCACGATTTGTCCTCCCGATTTAAGTCCGCAAATGTAGGTAATTTTTTAAAATTGCTAAAGCGGAATTTAAAATAATATTTGGTTTTGCTTACTATTTTTGAACAATTACGTGCTAAGCATCCGAATGTTCAGGTTCATGCTGATAGATGATGTCTGCAGCCAGTAGCAAAGCGGCTCTCATGGAGCCTTCGTCTGCGATATTTTTTCCGGCAATGTTATAGGCCGTACCATGATCTGGAGAAGTGCGGATGACAGGTAGTCCGGCAGTGAAATTCACCCCTGAGCTGAATGCAATAGACTTGAACGGGATCAATCCCTGATCATGATACATGGCCAGAACGCCGTCAAATTTTTTCTGATGCATCATTCCAAAGAAACCATCCGCTGGGTAGGGGCCAAAGACATATTTGTTTTGATCCTTAAGTTCTTTGATTGCAGGCTTGATGACCTTTTCTTCTTCTTCACCCAAGAGCCCATCTTCGCCTGCATGAGGATTCAAGCCAAGAATCGCGATTTTTGGCTTATTGATTCCGAAATCTTGCTCTAAGCTTTTGAGGAAGATATTCGCCTTCTGCTGAATACGCTCTTTTGTGATGGCTTTGGAAACTTCCGCCAATGGCAGATGACCGGTTACCAGGCCAACGCGAAGGGTTTCATCCACCATCATCATTAGGCTGTCCCTCGCGCCCACGACTTGGGTGATGTATTCGGTATGTCCGATGAATTTGAAATCCTCGGAGTTAAGGTTGTTTTTGTTCAGCGGAGCGGTTACGAGTCCTTGGATTTTTCCGTCTTTTAGATCATTGACCGCTGCTTTGAGCGCTTCCAAGGCCATCTTGCCGGCTTCGACCGTTTCAACACCGGGGATAACCTCCGGGCAGTCCTCGGCTACATTGATCACATTTACCTTTCGGTGGTTGATCTCTTCCAAGGACCGAATCTGGGTGAAGTTGAAATCATCCAGATTCAAAAGCTTTCGATAAAAGGTAAGCGCCTTACCATGCCCATAGATCAAAGGTGTGAAAGATTTGAAAACGCGATTGTCCGCCAGGGCTTTCAAGGTGACTTCTATACCGACTCCGTTGATGTCTCCTATGCTGATTCCCAGGATGGGCCTTTGTTTTTTCACGTTCATGTTTTGAGCTGCTGATATTGGAGTCAGGGCAAAAATCCCCGACCGTTCTGGAATATTCCCTTAATTTTGGTCTGCAATTTATAAAAATTTATCAGAGCCAACCGATGGAAAAAGTCAAACCTAAAAAGCATCTTGGACAGCATTTCTTGACCGATTTGAGTATTGCCGAGCGTATTGCTCAGGCAGTCACCGGTCATAGAGGCGTGAATCAGGTGCTCGAAATCGGACCCGGGATGGGAGTGTTGACTGATTTCCTTCTCAAAAATCCCCAAGAGCTCCACTTGATCGAAATCGACAAGGAAAGTATTGTCTATCTCCATCAGAAATATCCTCAGCTTGAAGCTCGGATCATCGAGGGGGATTACCTCAAATACGATTCAGAACGGATTCTCCCGGCTCAGTATGCCATCGCGGGAAACTTTCCCTACAACATTTCCTCCCAGATTTTTTTCAAAGTATTGGAGGAAAAAAACCGGGTAACTGAAGTGGTGTGCATGCTGCAAAAAGAAGTAGCCAAACGAATAGCATCTCCAAAAGGAAACAAAGACTACGGAATTCTGTCCGTTCTTTTGCAGGCTTGGTATGACATTGAATACTTGTTTACAGTGCCTCCGGGCGTTTTTAACCCACCGCCAAAGGTCGATTCCGGGGTGATCCGACTGACTAGAAATTCCGTGGAAAAACTGGATTGTGACGAAAGGTTGTTTTTTAAAGTAGTCAAAGGAGGATTTTCAACCCGACGGAAAACCCTGCGAAATGCACTAAAGCCCTTCGGTCTTTCGGAGGAATTTAAGACAAACCCGATCTTAGACAAGCGTGCCGAGCAGTTGGATGTGGCCGAATTTGTGTATTTGACCCAACAAATCGAAAAGGATCGTGGAGCCAATTAAGCAGTTTGAACTTTCGAAAGAATACCTCGAAAGCCTCCGTATCGGGATCGAAGAGGAGCAGATCGATTCGATTAGAGAGTCTCTGGATGGAGTCAACGTGGCCGATATTGCTGCGCTTCTGGATGAGCTCGATATGCATGATTCGATCTACGTCCTGAGGTTGCTGGAAAAGCAACTTTCCGCGGACATTCTGATTGAGCTGGATGAAGACACAGCCACTAAGGTTCTACGCGAGCTGGAGACTTCTGAAGTAGGGTCGTGGATTGAGTTGATGGACTCCGATGATGGGGCCGATATTTTGAGTCTTTTTGGAGAAAAGGAAAGAGAAGATGTCATCGCCGAAATCCAGGACCGACTCAAACTGGAGCAGATCCTCGAACTCCTCCGCTACGAAGAAGATACGGCGGGTGGTATCATGGCCAAGGAATTTATCCGTGCCAACAAAAACTGGAATGTCGTCCAGACCATCGCTGAGATTCGCAGACAAGCCGAAAACGTGGAGAAGATCTACTCCATCTATGTGATCAACAATCGACAACAGCTGCTGGGTAGAGTTTCTCTGAAGAAAATAATCCTCGCAGGATCCGACACTAAGATTGAGGACATTTTTGATGAGGACGTCATCTCGGTGCCTGTTCACATGGATCAGGAAGAAGTCGCCGCAATCATGCGGAAGTACGACTTGGAATCTGTGCCGGTAATCAATCCCAAAAACAAGTTGGTCGGTAGAATTACCGTCGATGACATCTTGGACGTAGTCCAGGAAGAGGCAGACGAGGATATTCAGGCGATGTCCGGGGTATCTGCGGACATTGAAGAGTCTGACTCCGTATTTCGGATTTCCAAGGCCCGTCTCCCCTGGTTGCTCATCGGCGTGTTGGGAGGACTGATGGGAGCTCGAATTATTGGTTTTTTTGAGGTTGAGTTGGCCAAATACTTGGCGTTGGCGTCTTTTATCCCTCTTGTCGCTGCGACCGGAGGAAACGTCGGAATACAGGCATCCTCGCTGATTGTGCAGTCTTTGGCGTCAAAGTCGGCATTTGATGATACCCCGATGCAACGATTTTTGAAGGGACTTTTTGTCGCGGTCTTGAACGGAGTCGTGTTGGGCGCTTTTGTGTTTTTGGTGGTGGTTTTTGTTTATGGTTTCGAGCCAATATTTGGAATCACTATCGGAACGGCACTTTTTTGCGTGGTTCTTTTGGCTTCTTTTATGGGCACGGTGACACCGCTGGTACTGAATAGATTTGGTATCAACCCAGCCATCGCATCCGGGCCATTCATCACCACCACCAATGACTTGTTGGGGCTGACGGTATATTTTGGTGTGGCGATGCTTTTACTCAAACTTTAAAAATGAAGATTCTGATTATCGATGAGATGCACCTCAGCATTGTGGACATGCTGGAAAAAAATGGGCATCAGGTGACCTATTCACCCAAAATTACCCGCACGGAAATCCTCGATCAGGTCAGTGAATACGATGGCTTGATTATCCGCTCCAAGACTCCTATGGATCGTGAGCTTTTGAAAAAGGCTACCAATCTCAAGTTTATCGGAAGGGCAGGAGCGGGACTGGATCAAATAGATTTAGACTATATGGAGGAGCGGGGAATTAAGCTTTTCCATGCCGCCAAGGGCAACCGGGACGCCGTAGCTGAGCATGCGGTTGGAGGCCTGTTGGCTTTGTTCAATAATCTGAAAAAGGCCGACTCGGAAGTTAGAAAAGGAATTTGGGATCGCGAGGGCAACCGCGGATATGAGCTCATGGGCAAGACAGTTGGGATCATGGGCTACGGCAATATGGGGAAATCTTTTGCGAAGCGCTTGGCTGGTTTTGGGGTCAAGATTCTGGCATACGATAAGTACAAGTTCGACTTCGGCAATGACTTGGTGGAGGAGGTGACCTGGGAAAAAGTTAAGGCGGAGTCTGATGTGCTGAGTATCCATGTGCCGCTTACTCCGGAGACTCGGAATTTTCTCACCCTGGAGGAGCTGGAAAGTTTTGCAAAGCCGTTTTGGCTGATAAATACAGCAAGGGGGGAAGTCATAAGTTTTGAGACGTTAAATGCGGCGTTGGATCGAGGGATTCTGAGTGGCGCCGTACTCGATGTCTTGGAAAATGAGAAATTTCAGAGGTTTTCTCCGAGGCAAATAGAGGAATTTGAAAAGCTGGCCGCAAGAGAGAATGTGATCTTTTCACCGCACGTAGCTGGCTGGACATTTGAGTCTTATGAGAAGATCAACAGGGTTTTGGTTAAAAAAATCAAAAAGGCATTTGAGGACTGAAGTTCCGATTTTCAAATGAGAGGCTTGGGTGGCAAGATCTTGTTAAGTCAAAAAGCTTTCCTATCTTTGCCTAACAACATAAAGGCAAAAATAAAGTAACGGTCTCCACCACGTGACCGTTACTTTGTTTTTTGAGCCTTTTGCAAAGCTTAAAATTATGTCAAAAATACAATATTACACCGAAGAAGGTCTGAAGAAGCTAAAGGACGAACTTCAGGACCTAAAAACTAAAGGCAGGATCGATATTGCCCGCCAGATCGCAGAAGCCCGAGACAAGGGAGACTTGAGCGAGAATGCGGAATATGATGCGGCCAAAGATGCTCAGGGTCTTTTGGAACTGAAAATCGCCAAACTGGAAGCAGTCGTAGGGAATGCCAGAATCCTGGACAATTCTCAAATGGATACCTCGAAAGTGGGAATTCTGAGCACTGTGACGATCAAAAACGTGAAAAACGGAATGACGGTAACCTACAAATTGGTGTCTGAAGAGGAAGCCGATCTAAAAGCCGGGAAAATCTCGCTTGCATCTCCATTTGGAAAAGGATTAGTAGGAAAAGTCATCGGTGACATTGCAGATATCAACGCCCCGGCTGGCGTCATGCAATTCGAAATTTTGAATATTACCTACTAAAACTTATCCCGGATAATCCGGGATTTTTTGTAAGAAGATAGCTGACATCGGGCACGGAGGTTTTCACAAATTTTTGAATTGTGCTACTTCTCCAGAAGCTGGACTTTATTTTTCCGTCTCTTTTGGGTAGTTTCAGTTTATACACCTTTTTTAAAATCATGGCAAGTATTTTCACTAAAATCATCAACAGAGAGATTCCGGCACATATCGTTGCCGAGGACCAAAACTGCATTGCTTTTTTGGATATCATGCCCTTGGTCAAAGGACACGTACTGGTCGTGCCTAAGGAAGAGACGGACTACATCTTTGACATGGATCCGGATGCACTGGCCGAGTTAAACCGTTTTGCGCAGAAAGTAGCCAAAGCCATCGACAAAACCATCAAATGCACCCGTGTCGGAGTAGCTGTCATTGGTCTTGAAGTGCCTCACGTCCATATTCATTTAATCCCGATGCGGACGATGGATGATGTCAATTTTTCGAGGCCAAAGTTAAAATTGACGCAGGAAGAACTGGCGGAAGTGGCTGAGACGATCCGGAAGGGATTTTAGTGATCAGCCCTTCGACAAGCTCAGGGACCGACGGAGAGAGCAGGTTTGCGACTAAAGTGAGAATCCGCAGTCACTTTTCCCAAAAGATTAGCTAGTCCGTGAGTTACGAAACTCACGACGGCTGGGTTTTCGAAGCTCGAAACTAAAAAAAATGGTTCAAGCCTCTTGACTTGAACCATTGATGAGGCATTCTTCCGTCTTCTGTCTCCCGTCTCAAATCTTCTTTATCCATACGTTTCGGTAAAACACATCGTGTCCCTCGGCTTGAAGTTTCAGCCCGCCGGGCGTATCGGTGATGCCTTTTCCGCCGTCATTTCCACCATCTATTCCTGAATTTGGGCCGCCCCAGACCTGCTGGATTTCGACGTCGTCGTGGATTTTGACTCCGTTGAAGAAGAGCGTTACCCGCGCTTTCTCGGTCAATTTTCCATCTACAAACCGAGCTGCACGGAATTGAATGTCGTAGGCATTCCATTTTCCTATTCCATTGTACTCCTCAGAAGCTGGCAGATGCTCATTGATTACTGCAGCCATGCCGTGTGTTCCATAGTCTCCATCCAAGATCTGGATTTCATACCGGTTTTGGAGATAAACACCGCTGTTACCTCCCTCGTTTTTGATGAAAAACTCTACGTGCGCTTCGAAATCCCGAAACTCATCTTTAGTCACAATATCTGCTGCACCGTATTTTCCTCCTGCAGCTGCGGGATCGTTGCTACTAATTACTTTGCCGCCATCCACTGGATCGGTGACCTCTGGCCATTTGATCGGCATCTCTGCCGAATAACGAGGCCCTTCCCAATATTTCCAGTTTTTGTGAAGCGACTTGGCACTGCCGTCTAGGTAAACTTTTGCACCTTTTGGGGCTTTCGTTCCCAGGTAGGGTTGCTGCGAAAAAGCACCAACCGTACACAGCATGAAAAGGATGAGGGTAAAAGCAAGCGTTTTCAGTTTCATAGGTTTTGGGTATGGTTATTGGTTTTGTCAAAATTCGACAGGCTGTATTTTCTGCCGGATCAATTTGCTTAAATTTAGTCGAAATCAAACTTTTTATTCCCTGAAATCGAGCGCTTATCCTGCCACCTACAAGGTAACGGCATAAGCCGGCCTCGAGCATCTTGCAAACAACCGCTACAGGGAAGAAAGTCAACCATGCAAAATACATCCCGATGCTTATCCGGATGGCCTTCGAACCAAAAATTATAAAACCATGAAATGGCAAGGAAGAAGACAAAGCTCTAATGTAGATGATAGACGCGGACGAGGTGGATCAGGGATGGGTGGAGGTGGATTTAATCCGTTGCTACTGGGGCCGCTAGTCAAGATCCTGTTTTCAAAAACAGGGTTGATCATAGTCGGTATTTTTATCGTGGGCTCGATGGTCCTGGGATATAATCCGCTGAGTCTGATAGGAGGCATGCTTGGCGGAGGCGGTGGACAGGGTTTAACCACTGAAACCAATTATACGCCAACTGCCGAGGAGGACGAATTGGCTCGGTTTGCGGCGACGATTTTGGCCGATACAGAGGACGTTTGGAATGAGCAGTTGGAAGGCTATCGAGAACCTACTTTGGTGTTGTTTACCGGGTCTGTGAGTTCCGCTTGCGGTTCGGCGAGTAGTGCGACGGGGCCGTTCTATTGTCCTGCGGATGAAAAGTTATACATCGACCTAAGCTTCTTCGAGGAAATGGAAACCCGACTAAGCGCTGGAGGAGACTTTGCTTATGCCTATGTGATCGCTCACGAAGTCGGACATCATATCCAGAAGATCATGGGAATCACGGATGAGGTACACAATCTAAGAGGTAAAGTAAGTGAGAAAGAATACAATCAGAACTCGGTGAAACTGGAACTTCAGGCAGATTTTCTTGCAGGGGTATGGGCCAATCATAGTCAGAAATCCGCCGCAATGATGGAGCGCGGAGATCTGGATGAAGCATTGAACGCCGCCAATGCGATCGGTGACGACCGACTCCAAAGGCAGTCTTCCGGCAGAGTTGTCCCCGATTCATTCACCCACGGCACGTCGGCGCAGCGGATGAAGTGGTTCAAAAAGGGTTTCGACACAGGCGATCTGCGCCAGGGAGACACGTTTAGTGCTCCGGATTTATAGCTCTCAGTTGGAAACTCAAAATCAAAAGAATCTTCGGTGTTGCAATTTCATCATTCGACGTTCGATATAAAAAAATGAGGCCGACGATACCTGTGATTACTAACTGCCTGATGCCGTCAATCAGCCGCAGTCCTAAATACTCAAAACCAACCGAATACCGATCCCACACTTTTTATTCCCAATACCAGTGTGATCAACCAGATCAAAATAGCGATACCGGTGGCCAACGCTGTGTTCCTATGTTTTCCTAAAATAGAATGCTGAGCAGCAATCCAAATTATCCAACCGCTGATTATCGGGAGCAAAACTCCATTTGCAAGTTGTGCAAGCGTAATAAGTTGAATAGGCTTTATTCCAAAAAATGAAAAAGTCATGCCCAATCCGACGATCGCTCCCATACTCAGCCGCATGGGTTTGGATTTGATGTCCGTATCCCATCCCAAGATGCCGCAAACTACAAGACCCGCAGCAAGAGGAGCTGTAATTGACGAAGTCATGCCAGCCGCCAGCAAGCCAAAGCCCATCATGTAGCCGGCAAATTTCCCAAAAACAGTCTCCAAGCCTTTGGAGACATCGATTGCGGAGGTGATTTCTGTGCTGGTATTTGCCGCGCCGACAATCAAAATCGCCATGGAGACTACGCCACCCAAGATCACTGATACTGCGATGTCCCGTCGCATCAGCGGAAGATCAGACTCGTTTTTCCATCGTTGGTTGACTAGAGCCGCATAGAGAAAAAGATTGTACGGCACTACTGTAGTGCCAATTAAGGCCACGAGCGTCGGAATTTCTTGAACATTCCATTTTGGTATAAAACCCGCCAGGAGCTTCGAAATATCCGGTTTGGTTAAGGCTGCTGCGATCAAGAAGGCGACCGACATCAAAATCACCAAGGCCACGAGAACCCGCTCCAGAGTTTTGTAGCTGCCGGTCCATAGCAGCAAAAAAGCCAAAATTCCCAAGAGAAAATTACCCAGCTGGAGTTGGAGTCCGCTAAAATCCAATGTTGGAGCTTCCCAATAAAAAGCTAATCCAAGGTTTGCTCCTGCGATATTTCCCGATTCGTACGCAGCGTTGCCAAGGACAATAGCCAACAGCACCAAAATCATCGAGAAAATCCTGAAAACGGGCTTTCCGGTTTGATTTCTCAGTAGCGTACTCAGATCAGAACCGGTTACGATTCCTATTCTCCCGGAAATCTCCTGAAGCACGAGGGTGGCAACGATCGAAAGCACCATCGCCCAAATCAGGGAAAAGCCAAAATTTGCTCCTGCTAAGGTGCAGACCGTGACCGTTCCCGGCCCAATAAACGCGGCGGCAACCAGCGGGCCTGGTCCAATATTTCGAAAGAGATTTTTGAGATTCAAACCGGATTTTTTTTGAAAATAGAAATTTTCACAGGAAGTCGGATGTATGATTGCTATATCAAGAACTGGTGAGTTGAATTTTTGGCCAACAGAATGTGAAAGAGCGACGCAGCCTGTCGGACGGCCCGATTCTTTTCTGGGTGTAGAAAACAGAAAAAACTACCTTAATTGCCCTAAACTAATTCATCTATGCCGACGGATACTTTGCTGATTTTAGTCTTGAGCTTGCAGGTTCTGATCTTGGGTTTTGTTTTTCTCAGGGGGAAGGGAAATCAAGAAAAGCTCTTCCTTCAAGCCGAGTTAGCTCGAATGACCAGGGAGTTGGCCCAAGCTTTGGGCGAAGCCCGAAAAGAATCCAGCCTGCACCTAAGTCAGCAATTCGGACTGATTTTCGAAAACCAACGAGCCGGATCCAAGGAGCAAGGGGAGGCGTTGAAGGCTTTCGGGGACGTGGTGCGAAATACCATGCATGATTTGAACAATCTCCAACGGGAGAAATTCGGAGAGTTGACTCGCCGGCAAGACGAGTTGGTGAGAAACACCGAGATGCGTCTGGAGAAAATCCGGGAAACGGTCGACGAAAAGCTGCAAAAAACGCTCGAAGCCCGACTCGGGCAATCTTTTGAACTCGTGAGCAATCAACTCCAAGCCGTCCAAAAGGGCCTCGGAGAGATGCAGTCGCTGGCCAACGGCGTGGGGGATCTGAAGCGGGTTTTGACCAATGTGAAAAGCCGGGGCGTTTTGGGCGAGTATCAACTGCAGGCCCTGCTGGAAAACATGCTTTCTCCGGATCAATATATCCTAAATGCTGCCATCAACGGTGGCCGTGAGCGAGTAGAGTTTGCGGTAAAGATGCCCGGACAGGATGCACAGGTATTGCTGCCAATCGACTCCAAATTCCCCCAAGAATCCTACTTGAGGCTGGTTGATGCCTACGAGTTGGGTGAAAAAACTGCCATTGATGCCTATCGTTTAGAGCTGATCCGAGCCGTGAAAAAATCCGCCGCCGACATCCAAAGCAAATACATTCAACCACCGGGGACGACGGATTTTGCGATTCTTTTTCTCCCCGTGGAAAGTCTCTACGCCGAAATCCTTCGGGAGCCTGGCCTTGCCCAGCAAATCCAGCAGGACTTCAAAGTAATCGTTACCGGGCCGACTACGCTGTCGGCAATCTTGAATTCACTCCAGATGGGCTTTCGGACTTTGGCTATTCAAAAGCGGAGCTCGGAGGTCTGGCAGGTCCTCAGTGCGGTCAAATCGGAATTTGGAAAATTTGGTGATTTGCTCGAAAAGACCCAGAAGAAGCTCAATGAAGCTAATACCGAATTGGATAAACTCGTTGGGGTGAGAACCCGCATGATTCAGCAAAAACTGAAGGGAGTTCATGAGCTTCCTGAGGTGGAAAGCAAGACACTCTTGGAAGACTGACCACGGTCTGAACAAGAAAATCCCGGTGAAAAGAAGGTTTGGATCAGCGCTTATAATTACCTTTTAGGTATCAAGCAAAAGAAAATAGCCTATATCCTGAAAACCATGAATAAAGCTTTTAATTTTGCCACCCTTCAAGATCACACGGGAATACCTCTATGGGGATGAACATTGTAATCGCCGGAGCCGGAGATATGGGATACCATCTGGCTGAGCGATTAAGTTATGACAACAAGGACATCACGCTGATTGACACCGATCGGAGCGTCTTGGACTATGTAGCTTCCAAGCTTGACGTACTGACTATTCAGGGCGACGCCACATCGATCGACGTGCTTCAGCAGGCGAATGTAGAGGACGCCAGCATGCTGTTGGCAGTCACGACCTCCGAAAAAACAAACCTCGTCACGGCAGTTTTGGCCAAGCAACTCGGTGCGAAGCGTGTGATGGCAAGGGTCAGAAACCACTCTTATTTGAACGAGGAAAATGTGCCCTATTTCCATAATCTGGGCATTGACAACCTGATCTCACCGACCATGCTTTGCTCACGGGAGATTCACAAGATGATCCAAAATTCCAGCTTTACGGAAGTCTTTGACTTTGGTGGTGGTAAGCTAAACATCGTCGGAATTACGCTCGATCAATACAGCCCACTGGTCAATCAGCGGATCATGGATACAAAAGAAGATCCGATCTACGAGGATATCCGCATCATCGCGATTGTCCGTGATCAGAAGACGATCATCCCCCGCGGTAATACGATCATACGAAACAACGATCACGCGTTTTTCATTTCACACAAGAAAAACACCGAGACAATCATCAATGCGCTCGGTCAGAAAAAGGTGAAGATCAAGAATGTGATGATCATAGGCGGTGACGACATGGCGGTGACCACTGCCTTGAAGCTGCAAAAAGATTACCGGGTGACGTTGGTCAACAATGAGAAAGACCGCTGCAAATGGCTAGCCGAACAGCTGCCGAATACTTTGGTGATCAACGGGGACTACAAAAATATAGAACTCCTGGTTGAAGAGGGGTTGGAGCAGATGGATGCATTTTTGGCCTTGACGATGTCATCCGAGACTAACATCATCGCCAGTCTTTCTGCCAAGAATCACGGTGTGTATAAAACGATTGCCCATGTTGATACCCGCGAGTACATCCATATTTCACATAGTATCGGTGTCGATTCCTTGATCAATAAAAAGCTTGTGGCGGCCAATGAAATCACGCGTTACCTGAGAAAAGGGACTGTGGACGCTGTTTCTGGTATCTATGGGGTCGATGCGGAATTCATCCAATACAGTGTCTGCAAGACGAACCGACTGACCAAACATCCGCTGCGGGAGCTTCATTTTCCGTCGACGGCGATTGTTGCCGGAGTGATTCGCGGCGAAAACGTTCACATCCCCGACGGCGATTTTACACTTCAGGTGGATGACAAAGCCATCGTTTTGGCACTCCCTGAAGCAAAGCTGGCTTTGGAAAAACTTTTTCATTAAGCATGATTCATTTAAAGGCGCTTGGGAAAATCATGGGAGCCCTGATGTTTTTGATCGGGGTGCTGATGTTACCGGCGGTATTCATTTCATGGATCTATGGGGAAGACTCATCCCCGATAGTCATCTCTGCGGCTATATCGTTGTCTATAGGGTTGATCTTTTATTTTTCCTTTGCCAAGTATGATCAGCTGATCCGCAAACGCGAAGGATACTTGGTTGTGACCCTGAGTTGGTTGATCATGACTATTTTCGGGATGTTGCCATTTTTTCTTTCTGACCATGTGCACACGATCAGTGACGCCGTGTTTGAGACGGTTTCCGGTTTGACCACCACCGGAGCATCTATTTTGACTGATATCGAAGCGATGCCCAAAGGCTTACTCTTTTGGAGAAGCATGACGCAGTGGATCGGAGGGTTGGGGATCATTGTGTTGACCGTTGCTATTTTCCCTTTGTTGGGAATTGGCGGTAGTGAGCTCTTTGTAGCCGAATCACCAGGGCCGACTTCTGACAAGGTTCATCCGCGGATATCGGAGACGGCGAAGCGACTTTGGTACATCTATGTCGGCTTGACGGTCGCTGCAACAATGCTGTATTGGGCAGGAGGGATGGCCTTTTATGATGCCATTAATCATAGTTTGACAACGATGGCGACGGGTGGATTTTCTACGAAAAACGCCAGCATGGCCTTCTATGACTCGGCCTTTATCCAGTATGTCGCGATCATTTTCATGTTTTTGGCAGGGACAAACTTCACGCTGATTTACTTTGGTTTGGTGGGGAAATTTTCCCGTATCGTGAAGAGCGACGAGTTCAAAGCCTATGCCGGAGCAGTGGTGCTTTTGACCCTCATCGTTTTCACAGGAATCCTGATGCACTCGGACTACTCCGGAGAATTGGCCTTTAGAAAAGCTGCTTTCCAAGTCGTTTCTATCATTACTACGACCGGTTTTGTGACTGACGATTATACCCAGTACGGGATGGGAATCACGTTCATTTGCTTCATGATGCTGTTTTTGGGTGGTTCAGCTGGTTCGACCGCAGGCAGTATAAAGTTCGTCCGGCACATGGTGTTTTTGAAAAACTCCTGGTTGGAATTCAAGCGCATCGTACACCCTCGGGCGATAGTTCCCTTGATCATCAATGGCGAGATGGTATCCGGGAGGATCATCAACAACATCATGAACTTCCTGCTGATTTACCTCAGTACCTTTGTGATAGGATCGTTGACGATTTCTGTTTTGGGATATGATTTGGAAACTTCACTTGGTGCTGTGGCAACTTGTTTGGGAAATGTTGGTCCTGCGATTGGCAAAGTCGGCCCAGTCGACAATTTTGCCTTTTTCTCGCCTGCGGCAAAGAACGTGTTGTCTTTCCTGATGCTCTTGGGAAGACTGGAACTGTTTACCATTCTGATCCTGTTTACGCCTTTCTTCTGGAGAGCGAATTAGTCATCCGCAGTCATCTGAGCGAGGATTTTGGCAATCTTTTCCTCGATAGGTTCTGACGAAATACTCGATCTACTCAAGCGATCCACCATCAGCGGAAATGAGAACGGTGTGAACTGAACGGGGTGTTTGATCACTATATTCAATCGATTGATTTTGGTCATCGCCTGCACAAACTTTTCCTGTTCCATCTGCTGGTTTAAGGCTTCCTTGTGCGCTTGCTTCAGCAATAGGCTGTCTGGATCATATTGCTCAAAGACCTGGAAAAGCAGACTTGAATTGGCCTGAACGTGTTTAAATGTCATCGGCTTGCCGGGATATCCCTGAAAAATCAGTCCTGCGATGCTCGCAATTTCCCGGAATTTCCTGCGCGACATTTCGCTTTCGTTCACGCAGTGCAGGATGTCGCGATCGATGTTTTTGAGTGAGAAAATATCTTCCTCCATGATTTCCTCAGGAGAAATGTAGACATCGGAAAGTAGCTCAAATCCATAGTCATTCATCGCCATATTGAGCGAAACCGGAAAACTCTGAGAAATCCGATAAGCGATCAACGCGCTCATGAGTTCGTGGATCATGCGGCCCTCGAAAGGATAAAAGAACAGGTGAAACCCTTCCTCACTCCGATGTGTCTCGATCAAAAAAGTATCCCGATCCGGTACGACAGACAGCTTCGACTGCAAATCCAAAATCGGTAAAACCCGTCTGACTTCTTCCGATTTGATCACTCCTGAGTTGTACTGCTGAAAGATCTCCCTGATCTTGTCCGCGAGCATTGACGAGAGAGACATTCGTGCGCCCGACCAGCTGACCACGTTGCCGGTTTTCTTTTCTGAAACCCGTACAAACGCGCTCAGGTCCTTCACCTGTAGCAACTCCAGGCTTTTTCCCGTAAAGAAAAATCGGTCACCGATCTTCATCTTGGCAATGAAAGACTCCTCAACAGTGCCGAGATACGCCCCATTTTTAAATTTGACTTTAAGCGTTGGATCCGAGACAATTGTGCCCATCGAGAGTCGATGTTTCATGGCGATCCGCTTGTTTGTTACCCGATAGATTCCATCTTCTCCTTGGACTACTTTGAGGTAATCTTCATAACTCCCCAGCGAAGCGCCGCCTTTAGTGATGAAGTCCATCATCCAGTTCATTTCCTTCCAAGTCAAATCCCGAAAAGAAAATGTTCTTGTGACAATTGGGAAAATCACTGCGGGATCAAATCCTGCGCCTACGGCTAAAGTCACCAGAAACTGGATCAGCACGTCGTAGGGGAGTTGAGGGGTAAACTGCGACTCGGTTTCACCTTTCTCGATGGCGTCTCTTAGTGCTGCCGCCTCGATCAGTTCTAGGGAATTGGTTGGGACGAAAAAGATTTTGGAGGGCAAGCCCGGCTGATGGCCCGCCCGGCCGGCGCGCTGCACAAATCTTGCGACCCCCTTGGGACTACCCACTTGTATCACCCTATCCACCGGACGAAAATCCACACCCAAGTCTAAACTGGAGGTACAGATGACCAGTTTGAGTTTGCCCTCGTGCAGGGCATTTTCTACCCAAGCCCGCACGGAATTGTCCAAAGAACCATGGTGCATGGCAATCCAACCAGCCCAGTCGGGTCTGGTATCGAGGATTTTTTGATACCAGATTTCGGTTTGGGATCGGGTATTGGTGAACATCAAAACCGACTTTCCGGCTTCGATGATAGGGATGACCTGATCCATCATCCGGATGCCTAAGTGGCCTGACCAGGGATATTTTTCTATTTCCTCCGGAAAAACCGACTGGAGGATGATCTCCTTGTTGATCTTGGCTTTGATGATGTGGACTGGGAGATTTTCTCCCAAAAGTGCTTGTGCAGCCTCCTCCAAATTGCCGATGGTAGCCGAAATCGCCCACCTGCGAAAGGTCAACGGGCAGATCGATTGGATGTATTCCAGGGCAAGTTGGACTTGGACTCCTCGCTTGTTACCGACGAGCTCATGCCATTCGTCCACGACGATGGCTTTGACGGTCTGGAACATGGCTTGGTGATCGGACTGAGCGATCAATACATGCAGGGTTTCCGGCGTGGTGATCAGACACTCGGGAGGACGTCGCTTCATCGCGGCTCGGGTTTTGGTGTCCGTGTCGCCGTTTCTCACCGCTACCTGCCAAGGTAGGCCGATCACGTCGCAGACTTCCTGCATCGCTTTTTGGATGTCTTGTGCCAAAGCTCGGAGAGGTGTCACCCAAATCAGCTGAGTGCCATTGTTTCGAGCTTTCTGCCAAGAGTGTGGATTGTCTTGGATGAACTCCAAAATGGCGGGGAACCAAAGTGCGAAAGTCTTCCCCGATCCTGTGGGTGCGTTGAGCAAGCCGGATTTGCCGTCCAAAAAATCCGTCCAGGTTTCGATCTGGAAAGGAAATGGCGTCCAGCCTTTCTTTTCAAAATATTCCAGACCAACAGCTAGCCGCTTATCTTCCATGGATTTTCAAGAATTTTAATTTATCTGGCTCTTCACTTTGATCATTCTTTTGCGGAGCAAATTTGGTTGTTTGCAAATTGGGCTGAAATTATTGTTTTGATAATTCCCGTGACGCTATTTGTCGATGAATGTGGTATTTTTCCAAAGTAATTAAACAGGATACGAAAGCTTTTCGTTACTTGAAAAAAAACTGAACCCCCATGAAATCGAGCATGTCGACAATGACACACACTGGGATGATTATTATTCATGCGAGATTCCATGTGTCCAATAAAAATCAATTATAAGCCCATGAAAAAGTTGTTTTTAGCATTTTTGATCGTTGCCGGATTGGGAGCATGCACCGAAGACGAGCCCGATCTGTACACAGGCCAGCAAATGGAGTTTGATTTATTCAAGTCCAGCGATTTTGACTACAACGGGGCGCTTACGGTGAAGGAACTGCGGGACGGCAAGATGGAATTTGAGATCCAACTTGAAGGAGCTAAGTCTGCTACTGAGATTAAATTTCCAGCCCACCTTCATTTTGGGGGATATGATCAAGCAGATGCACCGATTGCTTTTATGCTGAATCCCGTGTCTTCCAAAGATTTAAAAAGCTCCACCGTCTTGGGCACGCTCTCAGACGGGATCAATCTGACTTTTGAGCAGATGAAAACATTCGACGGACATGTAAAAATCCATCTGGCCAATGAAGGCCCCGATTATACGGTGATCTTGGTCGCTGGCAATGTGGGCGCGAACTTCTCCGATGAGGTAGGTTTTGATCCTGCAAAAATGGCAATCTGTGGCAAAAGCTTCTAAACTGAACTAGTTTTTAACATCAAAGGCAGCCTATTGGTTGCTTTTTTGTTTGGTGGAGGTTGATCCAACTTATTGCTTAACTATGCAATAATTTCGATTATTGCTTAATCATGCAATAATTTAAAATATTGCGTAACCATGCAATATTCTGTACTTTGTGTCATTGTTAATTTCCGGGTAATGATTGCAGTTATAAAAGGAGATATAGTCGCATCCAGAAAAGTCGAAGACCAGGATATCTGGTTGAAGCCGCTGAAAGACCTGCTAGCCAAATGGGGGAGTACCCCGGAACAGTGGGAAGTGGTCTGGGGTGATTTTTTTCAAGTGGAAATACCCAATCCGGCAGATGCACTTCAGGTTGCTTTTGAAATCAAAACGCTCGTCAAAAAAACCAAGCCGCTCGCATCCGAAAAGAAGATGAGTATCATAGACGTGCGGATGGCAATCGGGATCGGCGAAAAAACCTATTCTGGCAAACGCATTTCGGAAAGCAACGGCACCGCTTTTATCTACTCGGGAGAGAAATTTGACACGCTAAAAAAGGAAAACGCAACGATCGGCGTCAAAAGCAACTGGCAAACATTTGACGAAGAGGTGAACCTCTATCTGAAATTGACTAATACGCTGATGGAGCGCTGGACCGTATCCTCTGCCGAACTGATGGACATTGTCTTACAAAATCCCGACGTGACTCAAGAAGAAATCGGGAGACAATTGGGGATCAAACAAAGCGGCGTAAGCGGAAGATGGAGTCGGGCATGCATCGATGAGATTTTGAAAGTGGAAAGTATGTTCCGCAAGAAAATTGAAGTACTCCTGCCATGATCATCCTGTTGAAGTTGATCCTTGCCCACTTTGTCGGTGACTTTATCTTGCAACCCAAGGCGTGGGTGGCAGACAAGGAGCAATTCAAAGCCAAGTCGCCCAAACTGTATCTGCACATTCTGCTGCATGGATTGCTGGTCTTGGTTTTCCTGTGGGATTGGCGATACTGGTTACTGGCTTTGGCGGTGACGATCATACACGGACTCATCGATCTCACCAAACTGAATGCACAAACGGAGGCCACTAAGCCGAAATGGTTCCTGATAGATCAGGGATTGCATCTCGTCAGTCTGGTGTTGGTAGCAAGTTTTTGGATTCAGCCACAGCTGGGTGACTTTTTTTCCTTGATTGAAAGCAAGAATAGTTGGGTGTATGTGACCGCAGTTACTTTTTTGACCGCAGTAAGTGGGATAGTCATCCAAGTGGTGCTGTCCACTTGGGCGAGCGTTTTGGATGACAGCAACGAAGAATCCCTTCACAACGCCGGTAGATATATCGGCATCTTGGAGCGGCTGTTTGTGTTCACGTTTGTGGTGACAGGCAATTGGGAAGCAATTGGTTTTTTGTTGGCAGCCAAATCGGTCTTTCGATTTGGTGACTTGAAAGAATCCAAAGATCGGAAATTGACCGAATACATCCTGATCGGAACACTGCTGAGCTTTGGGATTGCCATCGCAACCGGGATGCTGGTGCTAACTTTGGTGTCAAATGGATAGTCTCAATCACACTATCTGGTCAACCGAATCGCTGTGGTTTGAAGTAGCCGTGGTCAGTATTGTATTTGCCTTGGGCAATATATTGATGGGGCATTTTGAGGAAAGGACTCCAAAACTCCGACGGCTTGGAAAGTATCTTTTGATGCTTTTGATCGTCTGTGGAGTTTCAGTTTTACTTGGACGAACCGTCGCAATGACTTTGCTTGCCAGCATTCTTATTCCTGTGTTATACATTCACGGCTACTATTTGCCCAGAAAGAAAGGAATCAACGGCTGGACTGGAGAGCCGAAAAGCAAGTACTATGAGTTTCGAAAGTGGGACAAAGACATCTTTTCGAAGTAAACAACGTGCCTGAATACCCCTCTCAATCCTTATAAAAATGAAGGCAGCCAATCGGCTGCCTTCGATGTTTTTGCTGGATTTCAATCAATTGTTGATGACCACCGGAAAGGTGATGTCCAAATCAGTTTCTCCACCAGCCTGCTCGTAAGTAGAGAAGTTGGGATTCGTAGCTCCCGGATAGCTTTTGTCTAGATCATGTCTGAGGACGATCTGCATCAGCGTATTGTTAGTGCCTGGAGAGGAGGAGACCGTCAGCTCGGTCTGCAAACCGATCAGTTCTCCGCTTGGGTCATCATAAGCGATCGCTAGGATATTACCGGTGAAGGCGGTGCCAAGGAAATAGAATTGGTGCTCGTCGCTTTCTTCCAGGATTTCCTCGGTGATATCTTCTCCGGCGATTGAGTTCGCCACCTCGATCATCATGAGATACTTTTTGCCTTTTTGCAGGTTTACAGTCTCAATGGTGGGCGAACCGCCGGTTTCGATTCCTTCTGGATCGCTTGCTTTGGCAGAAAAAGGAGTACCGACAGGGCTTCCGCTGGCATCCAGTTCTTGAAAATTCAAGGTTACGTCTGTGATCAGTTCGCCGTCGTTTTCCGCGACAGGATCATCGCTTTCGCAGGACGAAAATGTGATCGCAAGAGTGGTGAAAAGCAAGAGTGGTAGTTTGTGGAAAGTGTTCATGTTGGATATAGTTTAAAATTGATAATTAAGTTTCAATAAAATGTTTCGTCCCATGTCCGCTGTGAAATAGCGAAAGCGGTTCATGTATTCCTTGTATTCGGTGTTGAAAATATTGGTCACTTGGACACCGATGTTGAACTTGTTATTGCCTAGCTCGAGCTTCTTTTGGTAGCCAAAGTTGAAGAGCGCATAGCCTGGAGGGGCAGGGGCGAGGTCAAAATCAGGTTCCCGCTTTTGCTGCGCCACGAGCACATTGCTTAGCGTGATGCGATCTGAGTCGAGATTTTCCTTTTTCCCCAGAGAAAAAGAAACGCCCCAATCCATCCTGTCCGACGGGATAAAAGGGAAGTAGTTGTCTTCCTCGACGTTTTTAGCCCGGATGATAGAACCCTTCAGATAGCCACTGGCCCGGTTGGTGAAATTATAACTGCCTGATAGGTCAAAGCCGTAGAAAAATGCGTCGGCCTGCAGGTATTCGTAGACATTGAAGGTGCCTCTCAGCGAAGTGAAAGTCTCGCCCGTGGGGTTGAGGTAGATGTAGTTGTTAATCTGATTGGCATAGGCGGTGATTTCAACAATTGCTTTTTGGTGCTCAAATTCGAGTCCATTCACCCACTTCAAGGATTTCTCCGGAACCAAATTCGGGTCGCCGATCTCAACAGCCGCGGCACCGTGATGAAGTCCCTGACTGAAAAGCTCATTGACATTGGGGGGTCGCCAGGCGGTGCCGAGGTTACTGGTAAAAGCAAAGTAGGGACTCAATTGGTACAGTCCTCCAAGAAAAGCCGAGAAACTCTGATAGTCCAGATCGGAGGTTTGGAGTTCCTCGCCGACATACCGTGCAGCATACAATGTTCGGTAGTCAAACCTGAGTCCTCCCTCCAGTTCAAGCGGGCCTTTGAGATACTTTTCCAAAGCATAAATCCCGCCGTTGAACATGTCATAGTTGGGAATCAGCGGCGTGACACCAGTTCCGGGCACGTTGCTGTTGGCTTGCTGAATCACGTTCAAACCAAAAGATCCCGTCCAGTTTGCTTTGAGATTGTGATCTAGAAAAAGGTCAAACGTATTGGTATACAGCTCCAGATCGAGGCTAGGCTTGGTATTCAGTTCCCCTCTTCTCCGGTCATATTCCTGTCGGTTGTTGAACTGGAAGCCGTATTGGAAATTGAGTTTCCAGTTGGGATTGAAATGATAGTGTGACTTGACCTTGGCCAAATGATGCGTGACATTCTGTTTGGGGTTGTCGATTTCATAGGAGAAATCCGGCTTGATAAACGGCTCGCCGTTGTTGATGATATCAATCAGATCAGACAGGTTGCCTGTGTGGGAATCTCTTAAGATTCCGATCTCGGTGTTGAAAAAACTGTAGTAGGTCTCTACACCCAGCTTTTCCGAACTGTACCCGACGGACCCGGAAAAGTTGATTTCAGCCATCCCTGTGTTCGCCTGATAGTAATTCGGAGACTTGACATATCCGGCTCTTTTGGCAGAGCCCTGTACACGGTACCCCAAGCCTTTGATCTTATCCGAACCGCCCATGTGAGAAGCAGAGACATTTCCCATAAAGCTGTTGGAGGCACCGATAAGGTGAAATTCGGTCAGACTTTTTTTGGAAGTAGGGAGTGCAGGAGGAGTGACCAATATGACGCCACCCATGGCCTCAGGACCGAATCTGACGGTTTCCGCTCCTTTAATTACCGTAATCTCATCGGCTAGGAATGGGTCGATCTCCGGCGCGTGCTCGGCTCCCCATTGTTGGCCTTCGAGGCGGATGCCGTTGTTTAGGATCATGATCCGGTTGCTGTGCATGCCGTGAATGACGGGCTTGGAGATGGTACTTCCGGTGGAAAAGCTCGTGACTCCTGCTACCTGTTTGAGGCTTTCGCCGAGACTTGAGCCGCGGGTTTGCAGGATGGCGTCACCGTAAAGTGAGGTGACTGCGGTGGTTGTTTGCACAAGTTCCCGATGCCCGTGAACTTCTACGCCGCCCAGATTGAGCGATTCTTCCTCCATGCGGAAGGTCTGCGCAGTGGAATTGCCGGTGAGGTTGATAGTCTGCCGGATCTCTTTGTGCCCCAGAAACTGGACTGTCACGGTATACGTACCTGGGCAAAGATCACGGACTACGAAGTTTCCATTCTGATCGGAGACTGCGCCGGTTCTTGTTTCTAAGACCCAAACATAAGCCGCCTCAATCGCATCGTCATTTTCCAAATGGAGAATTTTTCCCCGAAAGACAAGATTACAACTTTGCGCAAAGGCAGTTTGGAATCCTAGGAGGGAGAAAAAAACGACTAGACCGAAAGAAGCTTTGTGTAACACGGTTGCAAAAATAGAATGAGCTTTTTGATATTACCAAAGTTTTTGAAACAAAGTTGCAGAAAGTGATGGGTGGTGTATTAATATTTTGACATGAAGTCGAACCACTAGAGCCCGTGAGATTCAATTTTTTCTTCTCATACGGAAATATGCCTGAAAACCAATTTTCTTAATCTATTGGGTTATCTGTTCTCCGTGGGTCGTTAAGGAACGATATTTCGGCTTTGCTCGGTAAAGGTGACCGAAGTCCGAAACTGTATTTTTATTGAAGTTACGAGGACTGGTAGAGGTAGCTGCTGGCAAAGTCGCTTACGCGAAGATTTGCTTTGAAGGAAAATTGGCTGGTTTTATAAAGTCGATGATTTTGTTTACAAATCTCTGAAAGCGACCTGAGCAAAATGTCAATGAGGCCTGAGTTTTTCCTGATTCCTTTGGTTGCGCTTTGTACCTTTGCGCAGATTTAAGGATAAACACCTTACCATGAAAAAGACTCTCACCCTTCAGTTGAGCCCGGAGGAGGCTTACGATCCTCAGATTTTTAAGCAAACCGTCCTGAAAAAGGCAGGTATTTCGCTCGACACACCCAATGCTTTCACCCGCCAAATCAAGAGATCCATTGATGCCAGAGGTAGGAAAGTAATTGTCAATGTCGAAGCTGAAATCTTCCTGAATGAAAATCCAGGATCAATGCTGGATCACTTTCCAAGCTATCAGAACGTTAGAAATTCCGATCCCGTTATCATCGTCGGGGCTGGACCGGCGGGTCTTTTTGCGGCGCTGAGGGCTGTAGAACTCGGAATTAAGCCGATCGTGATCGAACGCGGAAAAGATGTGAGGACCAGAAGGCGGGATTTGGCTGCTATTAATAAGGACGGGATTGTGAATCCCGATTCTAATTATTGCTTTGGAGAGGGCGGAGCCGGTACCTATTCTGATGGCAAGCTCTACACGCGCTCCAAGAAGCGCGGGGATATCCGACGCATCATGGAAATTTTCGTCGCTCACGGAGCTACCGAAGAGATTTTGGTGGATGCGCATCCCCATATCGGCACCAATAAATTGCCTTTGTTGGTTTCCAAACTTCGCGAAACCGTGCTGGAATCAGGAGGAGAGATCCTTTTTGAAACCCGGGTTGATGACTTGATTATAGAGGGAGCGGAGATCAAAGGGGTGGTTACCCAGCTTGGTGAACGAATCAAAGGGCTCGGTGTAATCCTCGCAACCGGCCATTCCGCAAGGGATATTTTTCACCTATTAGATAGAAGGAAAGTTTTGATCGAAGCCAAACCTTTTGCCTTGGGTGTCAGGATCGAGCATGGTCAGAATCTGATCGACAGGATTCAATATCACTGCGAAATGGATCGAGGACCCTATTTGCCGGCGTCGGCTTATTCTCTGGTTCAGCAGACTGAATTCAAAGGTAAGCAACGCGGCGTGTTTAGTTTTTGCATGTGTCCGGGGGGATTTATCGTACCCGCTGCGACGGCTCCCGGAGAGCTTGTCGTCAATGGCATGAGTCCTAGCCGTCGGGATAGCAAGTTCGCCAATTCGGGGATTGTGGTGTCTGTGGAGCTGGAGGATTTGCCCGAATACCAAAAGTATGGGGCCTTGGCATCGATGTATTTTCAGGCTGACGTGGAAAGGAAAGCTTGGGACTTTGGCGGAAAAACCCAAGCGGCACCCGCTCAGCGGATGGTGGATTTTGTCAATCGAAAGACCAGCTCCTCCTTATTGGATACGTCGTACCAGCCGGGCCTGGAGTCAGTCGAGATGCGGGAAGTGCTTCCTGATTTTATCTCGGCGAGGCTTGCGATGGCTTTCAAGGCTTTTGGACAAAAGATGAAAGGCTACCTCACCAATGAGGCCCAATTGATCGGCGTAGAAAGCCGTACTTCCTCTCCGGTGAGAGTACCGCGAGACCGGGAAACCTTCGAGCATCCACAGATCAAGCGACTCTATCCCTGTGGTGAAGGAGCCGGCTATGCTGGTGGGATTGTTTCTGCTGCTATGGATGGAGAACGCTGCGCTGAAAAACTGATCGAGGCTTATTGCAAAAGCGGCGGTTAGCCATGCGCCAGAACCAAGACAAAGAACTTTTTGTATGTATTAAAAGGTAAGAGTCGTAAGTGGTCGGTGACTTTATTAATCCTGGGTGCTGAGGTCCAGTCTTGATTTTCTTTCCGAAAGCCTGTCCGTCATTTTCCGTCGCGACTTCCTTTATCCTAGGCATAAGCCTTACCTTTAAAGCATGGAGTTTGCCATCGTCGATATAGAAACTACCGGAGGTTCACCTGCTGGCGGAGGGATCACGGAGATCGCCGTGGTGATCCACGACGGGGAGGCAATCACCCGCGAGTTTCAGACCTTGATCAATCCAGGTCAGTCTATCCCACCCTATATCACCGGCCTGACCGGTATCGACAACAGTATGGTGCGCGATGCTCCTGCTTTTCAGGAAATCGAGGAAGAGCTTTGGGAGCTTTTGGATGGAAAAGTATTTGTTGCTCATTCGGTCAATTTCGACTATGGATTTATCAAAGAGGCATTTCTGAAGCTTGGAAGGGAATTTAAACCCCAAAAACTCTGTACGGTACGGCTTTCCCGAAAGGCATTTCCAGGATTAACTTCTTATAGTTTGGGACGTATCTGTGAAAACCAGAAAATTCCGATCCTAGCAAGACACCGAGCCATGGGTGACGCCAAGGCCACTGCTATACTTTTTGATCGGATCATCAAAGGATCGCAGGATGTGGTCTTTTCTTCCTTGAAGAAAAACTCCGGAGAGGCCTTCCTTCCGCCTAATTTTTCACTGGCTAAATTTCGTCAAATCCCCGAGTCCTGTGGCGTGTATTACATGATCAACGGGAAAGGTAAAGTGGTCTATGTGGGGAAAGCGCTGAATATTCGGGATCGATTCAAGGGGCACTTTTCGGGCGGGGTTTTGCCTCAGCTCAAGCAACAGCTTAAGGCAGAAGTGACGGATCTACAGTGGCAGTTGACTGGCTCGGAGGTGATGGCATTGCTGGTGGAGACCTTGGAGATCAAACGGCTTTGGCCCAAATTCAATTCGGCGCTCAAATTACCGAAATCGCTTTGGGGCCTTTTTCATTATCAGGATGGGTCGGGCTATTTCAGATTTCAGGTAGCGAAAGTGACCAAAAACCTGCGGCCTCTGGAAACCTTTTTTTCCGCAGAGGAAGCCAATCAGTTTTTGAAATCAGGCATTGAAAGTTATCGCCTTTGTCAAAAGCTTTGCGGGCTGCGAAAGGTGACCTGTGAAGTGGTTCAGGACGATACCTGCCTAGGCGCCTGTAAGTCTTCAGAACTGCCCGATGCCTACAATGCGCGGGTCGAGGAATTTTTGACATTGATTTATGAATCCAAAAAGAACCTGATGCTGAGTCTACCGGGAAGAGCGGAGGGCGAGAATGCCTTCTGTTATTTTGAAGGAGGGATGCTCAGCCGGTATGCCTATCTGAAATGCGAAGATTTTCCGGATCCTGGGAAATTGGAGGTTGTTCCAAGAGTTCCCGAGACGTTTTACATCCTGCGGCAGTATATTCATCAGCTGGAAATGGATCAGATTCGGGTTTTTTCGACGCTCACAGACAGATAATTTAGATGTGGCGTGTCGGTCTTCTCTCACGATCGCAAAATCTTTGCGACTCTAGGTTATAGGATTTTTCCCTACGGTCGAACTGGAATACCGGAAAACTGATCACTTCCCAACCTCCCATTCTCCGGCGATCACACTATAATAAATTGTGTCTCTTCTTCGTCCGTGGGTCAGGAGGGTGTGGCTTCTTAGCACGCCTTCTTCTACCGCACCCAATTTCAAAAGTGCCATCCGTGCCGGCATATTAAGGACATCGGTTTTAATCTCGACCCGTTTCAATTTCAGCTCCCCGAAGCAGTAGTCCAACATCAGTTTTTTCATGGCCTGATTGATTCCCGTGCCTTGGAAAGCTTTTCCCAGCCAAGTCCATCCGATCTCGATTCGCTCGTCTCGGGCCGAATAATTCCCGAATGCCGTAGCTCCGGCTGGGCGTCCGCTGGCTTTGTCCACCACGACAAATTGCAGTCGCTCCTGCACAAAATGCGGCTCAGCCCATTTTCCAAGCTCCTCAGGCACGCTGAGATCGTAGGTGAAATAGATCCACATCTGCGGGTCGGTCGAAATTTTCGCAAGATCGATTAGATCTTCTCGAGTCATTGGCCGCAGCAGAACTTTCTCATTTTCCAAAATCAAGTGACGATCAATCATTAGCCTAGGACTTCTTTGATGGCTTGATTGTAGCCAATGATCTCTTCGATCGTGCCGGTGGAAATACGGCACCAGTCGTTCAATGGAGGGAAAGGACGGCCAACGAGGTAGCCTTTTTCTGCCATCGTTCTGCCTAGCGCTGTGACATCTCTTCCGGCTTGGAAAAATATAAAGTTGGCGTGGGACTGCAGGTAGGGCAACTTCAGTTCATCCAGTGTAGCAGTGATCAGCGCTTTGGCTTCTGCATTTTTCTGAAGGGAAAACTTGTAAAAGTCTTTGTCGGCAAGGGCAGCTTTCCCCGCTTCAATCGCCATGATATTGGTATTGGCGACGACGCGGTCGCTGAGTTTTTTTGCAAGGTCTGGCCGCGCAATGAGATAGCCGATTCGTATGCCAGCTAATCCATATACTTTGGATAGCGTGCGGGAGACAATCACGTCGTGCCCTTTTTTGACCAACTCAATCATGCTTGGATAGTTGGGCTCGGTGATGTAGTCGTAGTAGGCCTCATCGCTGAAAACAACCGTTTTTTTGCTGACGGTTTCGCAGAAATCCATTACACGATCGGCGGGTAGGAGCTTACCGGTGGGATTGTTCGGGTTGCAAAGGAAGACCAAGTTCGTCTCGTAGCTGACCCTCGTTTCGATTTCATCCAGGTCAAAGTCCAGGTCTTTGTTCAATGGAACCCAGTTGATTTCGGTGCCCCAAAGCTCCGCGTATTCCATCATCGAGAGGAAAGTAGGCGCGCAGGTGATGATTTCACCGCCTTTGCCGAAGGTAATTCCAGCCACTTTCAGCCCCTCCATGGAGCCGGCTGTTAATACCACGTGGTCTTGGGGTACTCCTTCTTTTTCTGCAATCATCTTGACCAAAGGGCCATTGTGACTCCATGGATAGCGACATCCCTCGTCCAATGCCTCGGTCATCGCCTTGCGCATAGCCTCGGAGGGGCCATAGGGATTTTCATTGGAACCTAGTCGGATTGGCCCGGCCAAAGGTCTTGGATTGTATTTCTTGATCTCCTCGGCACTGAGGGAAGGAACTATTCCCGCGCCTCCAAACAGGGCCAATCCACTCCCCATGGAAGTTGTTTTTAGCCACTCTCTTCTTGATAGACCTTTCATTGTTTTTGTGTTTTGATTGTTAAAATACTAAGGTTTTGACTAGTGTTTTGGAAATATTTCATTTTTCTAGATACTTTATCTAAATGAAGTTTATGTGGAAAAAGTGGAGTGAGGAAATGTTTTTATTCTGAAAATTGATTTTTCACAGAATAATTATTTAAATTATTCCAAACACAACTAACCCTAAATCCGATCTAACATGAAAAAGCTATTAATGCTCTTGGTCTGTGGGATGCTTTGGTCCGGAGTTCTCAATGCCCAGCAAGCTCAATATATGGTATTCGAGTTCATCAAGGTGGAGAAAGACCAGCTTTTTGATTATATCGAGTTCAAGGATCTGATGGAAAAAGTGTACCGACAGGCGCTTAACGACAAGCGGATCAAAGGTTGGGATTTTTGGTCACTTCAAAAT
Source organism: Algoriphagus jejuensis (assembly GCF_039523455.1). Lineage (NCBI taxonomy): Bacteria > Pseudomonadati > Bacteroidota > Cytophagia > Cytophagales > Cyclobacteriaceae > Algoriphagus > Algoriphagus jejuensis. The sequence continues at coordinate 311,546 of NZ_BAAAFI010000049.1, forward strand.
GGTGCTGACGAGGGAGATTTTCAGTACATCATGGTGACGACCTACGACGATCCGGTAAAGATGATGAATGGACTGGATGATTCGGCCATGATGAAGTATACCAAAATCGCCTATCCGCACTTGACTGAAGGCCAAGTAGCGACACTTTTTGAGCAATCCCTCAGCATCCGGGATATGCCGATGCGGCTGTATATGAAGGAGATAGTGTCTACGGACGATAACTTTCAGTTTCGGCCCGGCGCATTGGCCTCTTTCGATCTGATGAAAGCCGTGGAGGGCAAGTTTGAAGCCTATGAAAAAGCCGAAACCGAGGTGTTTAGGCCAATTCACCAAAAACGCATTGAGCAGGGATTGATGGGGCATTGGAGCTTTTTGAGAACTGCCCTGCCGCAGGGTTCAGAAGCCAAATCCACACATTTGACCATGAACATGTATAAGGACTATATGCAGTTTTTCAATGCGCAGGCCTACGAGGACCTTACCCAAACTGCCGAGCAACGTAAGGCCGTCAACGAAGGCCTAAACTCAAGAGATCAAAAATGGGTTTATTTAGCAACCCTAGAAAATGTAGTTAGATAGTAGTCCGGTTTGGCTATTCGCGGAGAGGCACTCGAAAGAGGCCTCTTTTTTTTGTAGCTTAATTAAGGGATGATGGCGATTTAGCCGACTTGGGTAGTCGTTTTTATGTAGCCCCCTGTCCGTTGCCGCTGAAATGTGCCCTCGCGCCGAATGATCAAAAAAGTCTTGATTTTGAAGGAATTCCTTCAAAATCAAGACTTTTGCAATCAAAGTTTATTGGCCTCATGCTCCCAAGATGGTTTTAATCTGAGAGGCCTCCTCGATGCTGAATTCGGTATTTTTTATTGCTGTGACATTGTCGTCCAACTGCTCCGGCTTGGATACTCCAACCAAGACTGAGGTGATCCTAGGATCTTTCAGCAGCCAGGCTATCGCCATCTGGGCCAAGGTTTGACCTCTTTCCAAAGCGATGTCGTTCAATCTGCTGACCATTTCCAGTTTCTCTGGCGCCAGTTTTCCAGCGTTTAGGTATCGACCGTCCTTGGCGGCGCGCGAGTCAGCAGGAATTCCCTTGAGGTATTTGTCCGTGAGCATTCCTTGCTCCAGTGGAGAGAAAGCGATACTTCCGACTCCTTTTTCCCCCAAGATATCCATTAGACCGTTTTCTACCCAGCGATCCAGCATGCTGTAGCGCGGCTGGTGAATGAGCAGCGGAGTGCCTAATGACTTTAGAATTCCATAGGCCTTTGCAGTATCCTCAGCATTGTACTGAGAGATTCCTACATAGAGGGCTTTTCCTTGGCGAACCAGTTGATCGAGCGCGCCCATGGTTTCCTCCATCGGCGTGTTTGGGTCGGGTCTGTGGTGGTAGAAGACGTCCACATAGTCCAGTCCCATACGCTTCAGGCTTTGGTCGCAGCTGGCGATCAGGTATTTTCTGGAGCCAAAATTTCCATACGGGCCGGGCCACATGTCCCATCCTGCTTTGGAAGAAATCAGCAATTCGTCCCGATATGGAAGAAAGTCTTTTTGTAGGATTCTGCCGAAGTTTTCTTCTGCGGAGCCAAAAGGAGGGCCGTAATTGTTGGCGAGGTCAAAGTGGCAGATGCCGAGGTCGAAAGCCCTTCGGAGGATTTTTCGGCCCAAAGTCAGATCGGCGTTGTGGCCGAAATTGTGCCAAAGGCCAAGACTGATCTCAGGAAGTTTCAGCCCGCTTTTTCCGCAGTTGCGGTACTTCATCTGATCGTAGCGATCTGCTGCTGGTAGATAGGAGGGCAGTGGGTTGTGGTCGTTGATGTGCATAGGTTATGGGAATGGGTTTTGGTTAAGCGAACCAAAATAAGGCAAGAATGGATGAGATCAAACCGATTCCCAAAACGAGTAGGAAGCTTTTCCATACATAGCTGATCCACTCGTTGTATGCTACACTCGCCGCTGCGATGACGGCCATGAGCGCGCCATTGTTCGGAATAATCAGATCTGTCAAACAGCCCCCATACTGGTAAGTCAACACTGCAACTTGGCGCGAGACGCCCAGCAGATCGGTCAACGGTGTCGCCAGTGGAATGGTCAACACGGCCTGACCGGAAGTACTCGGGACGATGCCGTGTATAAGTATCTGACTTACGAAAATTCCAACGGTAGCAAACGCGGTTGGCATCGTTTCCAAGGGTGAAAACATTCCTTGAATCAGCGTGTCGATAACCTGAGCCTGTTCCAAGATCAGATAGACACTGCGGGCCAGTCCGACGATGATTCCCGCGAAAATCAATTCTGAAAACCCCTGGGAATAAGCTCTGGCCGTCCCGTTTACTCCTAGTTTTCCGATCAATCCGCAACAGATTCCGATCACAAAAAACAGGGCAGACATTTCGTTGTATCCCCAGTCCCTTTGGAGAATTCCCCAAGGCATAATGACCATGCCAGCTGCGACCAAGGCCAAAATCAAACCGTTTGATTTCGAGATTTTGACCGGTTTGAATTCGGGTTTTTCGGAATTGAGAACGTTGGATTTGCCCCAGTGGATATGGAAACCTGTCCAAACAATAAATGCCAAGACGGTGAATACGATACGATACGCAAATCCCTCCTCAAAGTCTACATTGGAAATATTTTGCGCCAGCAGACTTCCAAAGGGATTGATCGGAGAAAAAGAACCACCGACCAAAGCTGATCCCAAGGATAGGGAAATCATAGCCCGAATGTCAAAATTGATCCTTTTGGACAGCAAAATCAGGATCGGTACCATTGCGATCACCTCTTCCTGCATGCCAAAACTAATTCCTCCCAAAAAGAAGAAACTACTGAAAATGATCAACAAAGCGGATTGGCTGTTTCGAAAGCGGTACACCAATGCCTCGATGCCCAGCTGCAGTGCACCGGTTTTTTCGATCACATAGAACGCTCCGCCGATCAATAGTATCAATACAATAATGTCTGCTCCGGCGATAATGCCCTCGGGTATAGATAGAACAGTGTCGTAGAAACTGATGTTTCGGTCTTCGGTCGAATGGAAGCTTCCAGGGACGACGACTTCTCTGCCGGTTTTTTCATCCAAAATCCGATCAAAAGCCCCGGATGGAATGATAAAAGTCGATACCGCAGCCACTACTACTATGCTCAGCAAAATGACTAAAGGATGGGGGAAAGAGTGCTTCATTGGGTGTTTACGGAGAGACTACCTTGAGAATTCCCGCAGAGATTTGTCTGCGAAAGTCTGGCTTATCACGAGAATTGGCCAGGATAAAAAGCCCGATTTCTTGGCTGGGTGAATAGATGAGGATAGCGCTAAACCCGTCTTGCTCACCAAAATGACCAATAAACTGAGTATTGCCGATGGTGATTTGCTGAAATCCTGCCGGCATTTCCGTGTTCCCCTGTAGCCAATTCAGTTCTCTGCTGAACGTTCCCATACTGCCTCGGCATAGATGAAGCAAAGCCTTGGAAAGCTCCTCGGCAGTGACTACCAAGCCAGAAGAAGGAGAAGGATAGCGTTCGATTTTCAACTTTGTAGATTGGATTCTCTTCCATATAACCGTTTGTTTGTAGCCGGCAAAGGAAGCAGTGTCGGAGTGTTCTTCGGTGAGAAAATGACTTTGGAACATGCCTGCCGCATCTAATGTGTTTTCTTTTATAAGGCTGTCAAAGGGTTGGCCTGAGCTGGTTTCCAATGCATAGCCAATCAAGTCAAAATTTACGTCTGCATAGTGGTAGGTTTTATCATTCAAATCTGGCGAACTTAGGTGATAGGGCAGCAGGTTCAGCTTGCGTTTATCAGATGAGATGAGCAGGGTTTTTAGGTTGCGTTGAACGGTTATTCCAGACTGGTGTGTCAGCAAGTCTCGGAGAGAGATCCAGTTGAATTCTTCTGGCAATTTTTTACCCCTCGGCAGGATTGCATTGAGGATCGTATCTTGCTCTATGCCGTTTTCCAGGGCATATCTAGAAAGACTCAGGGCAGTGAAAATCTTAGAAACTGAAGCTACCGGCAAAGGACTTTGAAGTGAAAGGCTGTCTTTGGTCGCAAGGTTTTCATAGCCGAATGCTTTTAGATAGATTATTTTCTCATTCTCTACTATTCCTACCGCAACGCCGGGAATTAGAAAATCACTCAGACTTTGGATCAGAATGGAATCAACCCTAGCCTCTCTTGACTTTGGATGGGACACTGGCGTCAGCCTGACCCTTGGGTAGCTGCTCCACCATTCCCAAGTCAGAAAAAGCAGGAACCAAAATGCAAGACCCAAAATGGAATATTTGATTTTCCACTTCATACTGATGCTGCCGTAGAATTTGGACTAGCGATGCCAGCTGGATAGAAGCGGGGTCTAGCATCTAAAGTCTTCATGGTTGTTTGGGTAATAGATTAGAAACTTGTCGACAATTCTTAGGGGCTGGAGTTTTCATGTTGATTGGTGAATGTTCAATGAAAACCCTGTGATTTCTGTCAATCAGTGTCTTAAGGTAAAAGAAAAAATCCAAAAGCGGCCGAAAAAGAAGAGGCCTTCCTTTATGTATAAATTAGGATTCAAGCAGAATCTTTTCCAGTATTTTCATCCCTACGGTTGCTGATTCCTGAATTACGATGACGTCGTTTCCCAGTCTAAAATCAGGGACTTGCGGATCGATCAGAAATTTTTTTGCAGTCTGTGGAACATAGTCTATCAAACTCGCGGCGGGGTAGACTTGCATCGAAGTTCCCAAAACCAGGAAAATTTCGGCACGCTGGGCTAGATCCATTGCCGGCAGCATCATCGGTACATCTTCGCCAAACCAAACAATGTGAGGACGAAGTTGACTACCTTTTTCACATTTGTCACCTGTTTTAATTTCCCAATGATCCAAGGGATAGATCAGCCTGGGATCGATGGAACTTTGCGCTTTGGTCAGTTCCCCGTGAAGGTGAAGAACACGACTGGAGCCGGCTCGCTCATGGAGATCGTCGATATTTTGGGTGATGATCTGAACGTCAAAATGGCTTTCCAGCCTAGCCAATGTCAAATGTGCGTCATTGGGTTGGCAATCGCGGGCGTGTTTTCTGCGCTGATTGTAAAAATTCTGGACGAGGTCCCGGTTTTTGCGCCAGCCTTCTGCGGACGCTACTTCCATGATATCGTGGTTTCCCCAAAGCCCGTTGCTGTCTCTAAATGTCCTAATGCCACTTTCCGCAGAGACTCCGGCCCCTGTTAATACCACTAGTTTTTTCATTTCGTTGCTTCTAGGCATTTCTAATTTACCTCCGGAAATTTGTCTCCCCAACATCTTTTGAATGACGGATTTGTCTTCCTTTCATTTGAATAAGAATATAACAAAAGACCCGAAGGATACGCTTCGGGTCAGGTTGATTAGGTGGACAAGATGTTTGCCACTCGGAGATCTTCTTCGTCCACAGCCTTGTCATCGACAATGGCTTTGACGATCGGGGTATACACGACTTTGTGGTTGATCATTCCAGCCATTACGTCATATTTTCCTTGCATTAGGCCTTCCACAGCTGCTACGCCAAGTTTGGATGCGAGTAATCGATCAAACGACGTCGGTGCACCGCCGCGCTGCAGGTGCCCGAGGATAGTGACTTTGATGTCGTAATAAGGGAGGAATTTCTGCACTTTGTCAGCAATCTCCTGAGCCGACCCACTTTTGCCGCCCTCGGCCACGATGACGATGTTTGATGTCTTCATTGCTTTGGATCTGGACTTGAGTTTTTCTACAAGACTTTCGATCGGGGTTTTGTTTTCTGGAATCAATATGGCCGCCGCCGCGCTGCCGATTCCGGCATTGATTGCAATAAATCCGGCGTCACGACCCATCACTTCCACAAAGAACAAGCGGTCGTGGGAGGTAGCAGTATCTCGGATTTTGTCAATAGCCTCGATGGCGGTGTTGCAGGCAGTATCAAAACCGATGGTGGAGTCGGTACCCGAAAGGTCATTGTCAATGGTGCCAGGAAGACCTATGGAGGGGATACCATATTCTTGATAAAATAGGTGAGCTCCAGTCAAGGAACCGTCACCGCCGACGACGACAAGTGCGTCGATACCGTGGTTTTTAAGGTTTTCGTATGCTTTTTTCCTACCACCTTCGGTACGAAACCCCTCACTTCTAGCGGATTTGAGGAAGGTTCCGCCTCGCTCCAACACATGGGTGATGTTTTTGGAGTCAAGCTTTTTGATATCGTTTTGGATCATGCCTTCGTACCCGCGATAGATTCCATACATCTCTAGATTATAGTAAAAACCGGTTCTGACGACTGCGCGAATGGCAGCGTTCATTCCGGGGGCATCGCCGCCTGAAGTAAGTACACCGATTTTTTTTATGGTTTTGGCTTCCATGTTTAGGATTGAGTTAAGGCTTTGAACATAAGTGCCGCGGAGGCAGGGTTGGTGGCCAAGGGGATATTGTGTACATCACAGATCCGCATTAGCATCTGCACATCCGGTTCGTGTGGATGTTTGTCAAGCGGGTCGCGAAAGAAGATCACAGCGGCCAGCTTTTTCTCGGCGGCCATCGCTGCAATTTGTGCGTCACCGCCCAGTGGGCCGGAGAGTAGACGCTCTACTTCAAATCCGGCTCTTTCGATATGGGAACCTGTGGTGCCGGTCGCAACCAGCTCGATATCAACTCGGTGGAGCGCTTCGCGGAAGCCACTTAAAAAGTGAACCATGTCGGCCTTTTTACCATCATGGGAGATTAGGGCAATTTTCATGAATTAGGTGATAATAGGTTTAAACCAAAGTTATGAAAAATTCGCATTTCCATCCTGTGGCTGAGTTTTATTAACATCATTATATTAACTTGAATATTCGTCCTTTTTCTCCAGCATCAACAAGAAAGCGTATTCCAAAGCCAGTTCTTTGAGTGCGTTAAATCTCCCGGAAGCCCCTCCATGACCGGCTTCCATATTGGTTTCCAATAGTAAAAGGTTATCATCTGTTTTCATTTCACGCAACTTGGCTACCCATTTGGTAGGTTCCCAGTATTGGACTTGTGAATCGTGAAGGCCGGAAGTGACGAGCAAATTTGGATAGGCTTTGGCTTCGATATTGTCGTAGGGCGAGTAGGAAAGCATGTAATCATAGTATTCCTTGTCTTTGGGATTGCCCCATTCCTGAAATTCTCCAGTGGTCAGCGGGATACTTTCATCCAGCATCGTGGTAACTACGTCCACAAAAGGCACATTTGCTATCGCCCCGTTGAACAGCTCCGGATGTAGATTGATCGCCGCACCCACAAGCAATCCGCCTGCACTTCCACCCATGGCGTAGAGATGCTTGGGTGAAGTGTAGTTTTTTGTAATCAAATGCTCAGCGCAGGCGATGAAGTCGGTAAAGGTATTGCGCTTGCGAAGCATCTTCCCATCCTCGTACCAATGCCTGCCGAGGTCTTCGCCGCCTCGGATATGTGCGATCGCAAAAACAAATCCCCGATCAAGCAAGCTCAGGCGATTGCTGGAGAAATAGGCATCCATGCTGTATCCGTAGGAGCCGTAGGCATAGAGCAGGAGGGGGCTTTCTCCAGTTTTGGAGAAAAGGGATTTTTTTTCTGAAAGTCTGGTTAGCGTATCCCATAGTTGTTCCGTGATATCAGTTTTCGCTAAGGTGTTTCTTTGGAGAAAA